>JBAYUH010000006.1:0-43965 GCA_041675185.1 Candidatus Magasanikiibacteriota bacterium
AATACTACACCAATCCTTCTAGAACAGCTACCATGTTTCTCACCCAAACCAACTGGGGGGGGGGAGCTTCAACGACACTCTCCGCTTCTCACTCATCTGATCAAACCGGTTGGAATAAGTTCTATTCCACCAGTAGTGCTGATGTAAATACTAGTGTAGCTGGTGAAGTCTCCCTCTCTCCCTCCCTCAATTCTACTTCTCAAACCTCTAATACAGACTTCAACACCTGGGCTACCTCTTCGGTTTTTGTGAGTAGTACGGGATCATCTGGTCGTATTGTTCTCCTCAAACCAGTAGGTGCTACGTGTAACCAAGCATCTGAATGTGGCAGTGCATATTGTACTGGGGGATTGTGTGCACCTCCACCACCATGTTTTGGTTCTAACTGGTCAGTCTCTTATTCTGGACAAACCTATAATCTCGTTCTCATCGGCACCCAATGTTGGTTCTCCCAAAACCTCAATGTTGGAACCATGCTTGCTTCAGTTAGTACACTGCCTTCGAATAATTCAATTATTGAAAAATGGTGCAACAACAATAGTACTGCCAACTGTACCACCTACGGTGGTCTCTACACCTGGGCTGAAGCTAATCAACTAGCTACTACTTGTAACACTGGTTCTTGCACTCCCTCTTCTCCCTCACAAGGTATCTGTCCCTCCGGTTGGCACATTCCTACAGATACTGAGTTTCAAACACTTGAAATCTATCTAGGTATGTGTTCTGGTGCTGGCGCTGGATGTGCAGGTGCGACTGGGTTGCGTGGTACGAATCAGGGAACTCAGCTTAAATCTGGTGGAACGAGTGGGTTTAATCTCCTTTTTGGTGCTGGTCGATATACCATTGATACATTTGGTAGTCCAGGAACAAATGGTTTGTTTTGGTCTGCCACGCAGTATGATGCTTCTAATGGATGGCCTCGTTATGTTCTTTCGAGTGAGACAGGTGTGCGGAGATATCAGTACTACAAAGCAGATGGTTTTTCTGTTCGGTGTCTGGCGAACTAAAACATTGATTACACTGATTTTTAAACCTTAGACATTGACTAATGTATAATCGTGAAATAAGTCATTTTTTACAGTTTTTCACGGTTATGTTGACAAAAGAGTGAAAAATATTTAAAAATAGCTTGGGGTAAAAGATATATAAAAATAAGATTGGATAATTATCTCACAGGGTGAATTTGAGTATTCATTTTTTTGACCCAGTAAAAAGACGATGGTATACTTAAAATATATGAAAAAGAATAATAAAAATACCCTGATAATTTATCAAACAAAATCTGGTTCGATTGAATTAAAAGGGGATATACAACACCAGACTTTCTGGGCAAGCCGTATGCAAATGGCTGAAGTTTTTGGTGTAAATCCACAGGCAATTACGAAGCATTTAAAAAATATTTATACAGAAAAAGAACTGGTACGTGACGCAACTAGTTCCAAAATGGAACTAGTTCAAAATGAGTCGGGTAGATTGGTAAAACGTGATATTGATATCTATAATCTGGATGCTATTATTGCGGTTGGCTATCGCATAAATTCTGTAATGGGTACAAAGTTTCGTGTTTGGGCAACCAAAACGTTACGGGAGTATCTCACCAAAGGTTATGTCTTGAATAAAAAAGTCATCCTCAAAAATTATAACCAATTTATAAAAAATGTTTCAGATATCCAAGCATTACTTCCTGTTCACACGATTCTTGATCCGAAGACAGTTCTTGATCTGGTAAAAGAATATGCCACCACCTGGGCAAAACTTGACGCTTATGATCGAGATACCTTGCAAAAAGAAGGAACAACCAAAAAGAAAATAAAGCTTGAAGGACAAATGTTGCTCGAGGCTATTGTCACCCTCAAATCTGAATTAATGAACAAAAACGAGGCGACCGAGATCTTTGCACAAGAGCGATCACAAGGTCCAATAGAGGGAATTATTGGAAATGTAATGCAGTCGTTTGGAGGAAAAGAAATGTATCCGACGCTTGAAGAAAAAGCAGCGAATTTGTTGTACTTTGTGATCAAAAATCATCCATTTGTGGATGGAAATAAACGGTCAGGAGCATTCGCATTTATTTGGTTTTTGCGAAAAAATGGTGTGAAAGGTGCTCGTAATATCAATCCATCTGGTCTTACTGCGCTCACCCTGCTCATTGCCGAAAGTGATTCAAAGAATAAAGAACGGATGGTAGCATTGGTTGTTGAGCTTTTGCGAATAGGTAAGAAGTACTAATGATAAAAAACAAAAGTCGTTTTTGAATGATTTTTATAATTTATCCACTTTTGGCCATTTTCTTGACAATATCAGTATTTATTGGTATAGTGTTCTCACCTTTGGTGTTTTGTAATTATAAACATTAATTGCCTTGTGAAAAGCTTTGTGGTTTTTGCCAAATTGTCGAACTTGGTTTAGAATCGCTTATTTAGAGAAAAGATAATCAAGGCTTGCAAAACAAAAAAACTATGAAGTATTACGAAATGTTGTGTGTCCTACCTGGAACCATGACTGAAGAAGAGATAAAATCTAATGTAGATGTAATCTCTCAAACTGTTGTCAAACACAGTCCAGAAAATGTGACTGTAGAAGACATGGGAAAAAGTCGTTTGGCTTATCCTATAAACCATATCCGTTATGGTTATTTTCAATTGTTTAGATTCAACTTGGAAAAAGAGAAAATCAACCAATTAGAAAAAGACATCCGTCTTTTGGACAAAATGTTGCGTGTTAGTATTGCAATTTGTGATCCAAACAATACTACACATTACAAATTAGCTTTGGATCCTACTGCTCCAAGTGCTCCTCCAAAACCAGAACGTGAAGAAAGAGGTCGCACTAGACATCATGAAAAAGAAACAAAAACAGAGGATGTCAAAAAAACAGAAGAAAAAGTTGAAGTAGTGGAACCTGTAGAAAAGAAAGAAACTGAACCAGTTGTAGCAAAAAAAACTACAATTAGTGTAGAAGATATAGACAAAAAATTGGACGAGATATTACAAGATGACATGGATAAGGTTTAATCCCGACAAAGTCGGGACTAAAGAAGTTAGTTAATAAATTTTAACTTATCTTTAATCAAAATTATATGGATCTCAATCGAGCAACCATTATCGGACGATTAACTAAAGATCCTGAAGTGAAGACTACTCCTTCAGGTCAAAGTGTGGCCAACATTGGTCTAGCTACCAATCGTGTTTGGACAGATAAGTCTGGTGTACGTCAAGAAAAAGTAGAGTTTCACAGTGTAGTATTGTGGGGCAAATTGGCTGAAATAGCTGGACAATATCTAAGTAAAGGACGTCGTGTATATATGGAAGGACGTCTAGAAACTCGTGATTGGACAGGTCAAGATGGTGTCAAAAGATATCGCACAGAAATTGTGGCTGATAATATGATAATGCTTGATGGAGGAGCTGCTCGCAGTGGTTCTGCTAATGCGAGTTCATCTGGTAATGATATGTCTTTTCCAGCTCATGCCAATGACAATTCATCTGAAGAAATTAAAGTAGAAGATATCCCATTCTAAATAAGAGTCAAATAAATTATGATTAAACAAAATAATCAAAGTAATCAAAATAAACAAAATAGTCAGAAAAAAGAAAAGCAATGTTTTTTTTGTGTTAACAAAGAAAAAAATATTGATTACAAAGACAATGAGACTTTGCGTCGTTTCACTTCTTCATATATGAAGATCCAACCTCGTAGACGTAGTGGTTTGTGTGCTTTGCACCAACGTAAAGTGTCAACAGCTATCAAACAATCTCGTATAGCTGGATTATTGGCTTTTGTACCTAAATAAGACATTGATTTCACTGATTAAAATAGATTACACAGATTACCCCGCCATTCACGAATGGCGGGGTTTTTTGTGTAAAAAAAGTCTGGAAAATAAAATTTATTCGTTCTATTATTATAGACTTTCTAAATTTACCATCGTCATGCCGAACTTGTTTCGGCATCTTTCTAAAATAAAAATGTCTTTATGTAAAAAAGACCCTGAAATAAATTCAGGGTGACGTATTTGATTGATGAACTACGTTGTAACAAGCTGACGGATCTGGATGAAGTTATAAAAATAAATTTTTGTTATTTGAAATTATAATATGTATTTAGATAGTGTGGGCGATTGTATAAAACTATTTTTATTTTTTAGTTGTTTGTTTATGTTTTTTGTTGTATAATTAATTCAAATTAACATTTGTTTATTTATTTTTTTGTTATGGACACTTTTGAAAAGAAAATTAATTCAAACGAAAGATTGTCAAATATTGAAAGCTCTAGGGAAATTGAAAAAAATAAAGAAATGACACCAGAAGCCAAGGCTGCAGCTACTATGGAAAGAGCAGAGCTTTTGGTAAAAGAAGTGAAATCCAACAAACAACAAATCCAAAATATCATGATGAATATAGCTAATGTTTTGCAAGCAATTCAAGCTTTGTATCAACAGTTACAACTAGTTACTAAGGTTGATGATAATATACCCTCAGTAGAGCAAGACAAAAAAATGATAGAAAAAATGAAAAAAAGAATAGCAGATCACAAAGATGAATTATTGAAAATGAAAGAAGAATTAATAATTTTTCAGGCCAAACAAATGGCAGAGTCTAGTGGTGTGGAAATTGGTGAAGATCTAAAAAATAAAGCTAGAATTATGGTAGAAAATTTGTTAGCACAAATTTCTTGATTATTTATGAAAAACCTGTCAATTTTTTTAAAAAATAAAAAAGCCTTCAGCCTATTGGAAGCAATAATTTCTATTGCTATTTTTGCTATTTTTGCGTCAGCTATTTATACAGGTATTCAATATGTGTACAAAGTTATTTATATTTCTAGAGTACAAATAATTGAAACAGATATATTGAATGAACAAATAGAAATTATTCGGAATATGGATTTTTTGGATATAGGTATTGTATCTTCTACACCAGTTGGTATTTTGACCAGAAATACTCTAATCACTCGTGATAAAATAGACTTCTTGATAATTAGAAGTATTAGAAATATAGATGATCCTTCAGATGGTACTATTGATACAGGTACTGATGTCAATGCCAATGATTATAGACTGGTATTTTTGGAAGTTCAGTGTACAAGTTGTATCCAAGCCAATCCACTGACTTTTTCTACTTATGTGTCTGATTCTTTTCCAGAAGATACTTCCAACTCTGGAGCCTTGTTTGTAAATGTCAAAGATTCTAACAATAATCCAGTACAAGGTGCTACTGTTCATGTGTATAGTAATGACCCAGAGATCAATATCAATATGGATGATACTACTGATAATGATGGTATTTTGAGAATTTATAATTTGCAAACTTGTTATAAATGTTACGAAATTACAGTTACAAAAAATAATTTAACTACTGATAAAACTTATGCAATAAGTGATTTCGCGAGCTCTACTCCAATAAATGAACATATTACTATCAATGCCCAACAAGTTAGTAATTCTTATTTCCAAATTGATACACCAACACAGGTAGTATTAAAAACTTTGGATGTAAATTGTATACCTGTAACAGGTGTTGATTTTGGTATAAGTGGTGGTGGATTGATAGCTAGTGATGTTGATGTACCATACTTTCAAGATAATTTCACTACTGATGTCAATGGTGAATATAATTTTACCAATTTGCATTGGGGGGATTATGCTTTTACGGTCAATAATTACAATTATATAGGTTCAGTACCTGCTCAACCTATAAATATTTTGGCAAATTCTTCAAAAAATATTAATTTGATGGTGGCTTCTAGTACTACTTCTTCTTTTTCTATGTTGGTACTTGATGGTGATACACAATTGCCTATTTCAAATGCCAAAGTTACTTTGACTTCAGGAGTTACTAGCTCTGTCAATTATACTGGTTTTGGTTTTATCCAACAAAATGATTGGTCTGGCTTGAGTAGTCATCAATTTTATGATGTTAGTCATGGTTTTTGGAGCAATTCGAATACTGAGTATGATACTACCAATCATCCTTTTGGAATCAAATTGACTTTGATTGGTACAAATTTGTATGCTACTTCTGGTAATCTTGAATCAGCTACTTTTGATTTTGGTAGTACAGATGTAAGTTATACCAAAATTGACTGGCAACCAAATAGTCAGCCAGATTTGACTGGTGTTGATCCAGTTTTGTTTCAAATAGCTACTAGTGCTACCTCCACGCCTGATCATTGGGATTATCTTGGTCCTGATGGTAGTCCAAACACTTATTATAGTTTGACTAATCAGAATATGAACAGTGTCCACAATGGGCAGAGGTATCTCCGTTACAAAGTTTATTTACATTCTGATGATTATGATGTTGTTTTGGGTGGTTCTAGATATACACCAACTATTTCAGAAGTAAATATTTTTTATGTCAAAAGTTGTAGTGCGCCAGGGCAAGTTTATTTTGATAATATTCCTGTGTCTACTGGTAATACAATTACTATAGAAGCTGATGGCTATGAAATCAAAAATATTACAGATGTAACAATAGATAGTAATATTACGACAACCACAGATTTGATAAGTTTATAATATGATTTTAACAAAAAAAGCTTTTAGTCTGATAGAGGTGCTAATTACATTGGCTATTTTTTCTATTGTGACAGCAGGAGCTTTTTGGATAGTGATTGTCAGTAGTCGAGATGGAGCTATTATTTGGGAACAATTGGTCACCCAAAATGAAGGTAAAAAAGCTGTGGAACATGTCATAAATTATGTACGCAAAGCTGAGACTTCTAGCGCTGGTGCTTATGCTTTGGACACAGCTGATCCATATGATTTAATTTTTTATGCCAATGTAGACAATGATAGTATGGTAGAAAAAGTAGAGTTTTGGGTAGATGATGGGGGTATATTCAAACAGACAATTACGAAGCCTAGTAGTACAGCATCTACAAATATGTATGAAAATGGTACGCCACAGACTACAGATTTGGCAAACAATTTGACCAATTTTATCAATGAACCACATGTACCAGTTTTTTTGTATTATGACGAAAGCTATACTGGTACACAACAAGATTTGGGTGAAAATTTCAATTTGACAGACGTAAGAATGGTAAAGATCCAGTTGGAATTGGAAAAAGATCCTGCCAAAGCGCCGGTTCCTTTGCATGTAGAAAGCACTGTCCTAATAAGAAGTACTAAGACAAATTAATTTTTTATGAAAGATTTGCTAAAAAATTTATCCAAAAATAATAAAGGCTCCATGTTTTTGTTTGTGATGATTTTTGGTTTTATTGCGTTTACCACAATTACTCTTGGTATGACATCTTATGTGATGTTTGAATCCAAAGCTGCCAAACAAGTGTACAGACATGATCTAGCTCTTAGTATTGCTGAAGCTGGTATTGATTATTATCGTTGGCATCTAACAAATTATCCAGATGATTATTATGATGGTCATGGACCACAATCTTTGGGGCCATATTTTCATGATTATTTGGACAAAGATGGTAATGTTATTGGTACTTATTCCTTGACAATTATTCCTCCACCAGAAGGGACACATGTGGTAATTGTGCGTTCTACTGGTTGGTCGTCTGACAACCCAAGTAGTCCTCGTACTATCAAAGTTTATTTTGGTTATGAATCTTTTAGTGATTCTTCTTTTGTGGTCAATGCTAATATGACTTTTAGTGCTACAAGTGTTGTGCATGGTAAAGTTTTTGCCAACGGAACTATTGAGTTCAATGGTATCAATGATTCTTGGGTGGATAGTGCCACAGTAAATGGTGTTTCTGGTAGTGGTGGACCGCAAGAATTCTGGCGTAGTGGTTTGCCTACAAGAAGTTTTGCTGGAGTTGGTTCAGATTTTTCTCTTTTAGCTGACATGGCTAATGAACCAGAGGGTTTGCTTTTGGAAAATTCTACATGGGGCTGGCATTTGAAGTTCAAGTCTGATGGAACTTTTGATTTGTCCAAAGTGAATAGTTCACCTAATCAAGGTGATATAACTTCTGAAACTTTTCAAGAAAATAAATTGATACCAGCCAATGGAGTAATTTATTCCAATGGTGGCGATGTGTGGGTCGAGGGAGTGGTCAATGGTCGGGTGACTGTTGTGGCTGGTAATAGTGCTGATATTTATGTACCAAACAATTTGACTTATAGTGCCAAGTATAGTGATGATATTATAGGACTTTTGGCTGATGATAATATTTATATACCATATACAGTACCAAATGACTTGGAAATTGACGGGGCATTATTAGCTAGAAATGGTACAATTAAAAGACAATATTATACTGGTACTTATGGTCTTAGAAATTCTTTGACTATTTTTGGTTCACAAATAGAATTGTTGCGTGGTGGTTTCAAATATGGCACTGCTCCAAATTATTCTTCTGGTTTTGTAAATACTATTTATACTTATGATGGTAATCTTTTGTATCAGCCACCTATTGGAATTCCAGTAACACCTGGTTACAAGTTGATTAGTTGGCAAGAAGTAATGCCAGGAGAATGTGATGGACATAATCCTTGTCCTGTTTTGATATGTGGTGGAAAAACAAATATCTTCTATGGTGGTCAGAGCTATGATCTGTTAGTGGCCGGTGATCAATGTTGGTTTGCAGATAATCTCAATGTTGGAAATATGATTATGAGTAATGTCAATCCTTCCAACAGTTCTCTAATAGAAAAGTGGTGTTACAACAACGTTAGTGCCAATTGTAATACTGACGGTGGTCTTTATACTTGGGCAGAAGCTATGCAACTTGATCCAAGTTGTAATAGTACAAGTTGTGTTGACTTTATTGGTACAAATCATCAAGGTATTTGTCCTACTGGTTATCATATTCCTACTGATGATGATTTCAAAACATTTGAATCTTATCTTGGTATGACTCAAAATCAAGTTGATGTAGCAGGATATCGTGGCACAGATCAAGGTACTCAATTGAAAATTGGAGGTAATAGTGGTTTTGATTTTCGTTTGGCAGGTAACCATGCTACCAATAATTCATTTGGTAGCCAAGGCACATATGGTTTTCTGTGGTCTGCTTCTGAATTTTCTACATCTAATACGTGGAACCGTCTTTTCTACTCAAACGAGGTGAGAGTGGGGCGTTACCTCAATATCAAGGAAGAAGGTTTGTCTGTTCGTTGTCTTCGTTCTCCTACACCATGTAATGGACAAACAAGTATTTCTTATAGCGGTCAGAATTATGATCTTGTAGAAATAGGAGATCAGTGTTGGCTTGAGAATAATCTTAATGTGGGAACAATGATTGCTAATAATGGTGAGCCAAACAATAATTCTCTAGTAGAAAAATGGTGTTACAACAATAGTAATAGTAATTGTACGATTCAAGGTGGTCTATATAGTTGGTCTGAAGCTATGCAGTTTGACCCTAGTTGTAATAGTACAAGTTGTGCTGGTTCTATTGGTATAAATCATCAAGGTATTTGTCCTACTGGTTATCATATTCCTACTGATGCAGAAATAAAAAAGATGGAAATTTATCTTGGTATGACACAAGGGCAAGCTGATATGGCAGGCTATCGTGGCACAGATCAAGGTACTCAATTGAAAATTGGAGGTAGTAGTGGTTTCAATGCTTTGTTGACTGGCAACACTTGGGGTGGTAGTAATTCTTTTGCTAGACAAGGTTCTTATGGTGGTATTTGGTCATCTTCTGAAATTTCCAATACAAACAATGCTTGGGGACGTATCTTTTCTACTGCTTCTGATGTTGATCATTCTAGTGAGAGTAAAGTATTTGGTTATGCTGTTCGTTGTCTAAAATCTACTGATGCAGTTAGTTTGCCAAGTGCACCAAGTGCTCCTGTTATTAGTTCTTTGGTAGTTAGCTCCAGTTCTATCCAAGTAAACTGGGGTAGTATTTCTGGTGCTAGTTATTACACAGTTTCTTCTACTATTGTAGGACAAGGAATAACTACAGTCACCCAGACCAATACTACTTTCAATAATTTATTACCTAATACTGATTATAGTTTTCAAGTTCAAGCTACTGACAGTTTTGATCAGAATTCTACTTATTCAAGTGTTACCTCAAGTTATACTAATCCAGCTATTCCAATCAATCTTTCTGCCACATCTGCTTCGACAACTATTATAAATTTGGCTTGGGAAGCTAATTCCAATCCAGGTAATACTGTGTATCAAATATACAATAATACAAATTCAGTAATAGTAGCTACCACTACAAATGTCAATTATTCTGTGACTAATTTGAATCCAGCTACATTGTATTCCTTCAAAGTTCGTGCTCAAAATATTTCAGATAACAACTACACTAATTATACAAATAATGCTAGCTCGACAACCTACGCTCCACCACCACCAAGTGCACCGACTCTAAATGCCTTCTCCAATATTACAGCAACGACTATTCAAGCCAATTGGAATGCTATTTCGGGTGTCCTTTATTACACGGTTAGTTCTACTGCTGGTACAGTTACTACTACTAATACTTATTACAATTTTACAAACTTGACACCAGTAACTAACTATATTTTCCAAGTTAAAACTACAGACAATTATTCTCAAAGTTCTAGTTATTCTAGTACAGGTAATGCTACTACAGACATACCTGCACCCCCAAGTACTCCAAGTATTATTTCTGCTACACCTGGTCCTTCCAATATTATAATCAATTGGGGTGCTGTTGTTGGAGCTTCTTATTATTCAGTAGCTATTGCTTTGCTACCACCACCTCAGACAATAACTGTTGGTAATGGTACATCTAGTAGTTATAAGTTGCCTATCAATAGGTATTATAACAATTCTGCTGCAGAAATGATTTATCTAAATAGCGAATTAAGTGGAATGACAGGTAGTATATCTTCTTTAGCTTTTTATAAGGCAAGTGGAAGTAATGCTACTACTATTACTGGTGTTAGTATTTATTTGAAACACACTACAGCTTCTACATTGTCCACGGGCACTACTAATTTGACTGGATATACTTTAGTTTATTCAGGTTCATTTCCAAATAGTTCTTCTAGCGGATGGCTTTCTGTGAATTTGGATACGCCATTTATTTACAATGGTACAGATAATTTACAAATCTTGGTAGTAAAGAGTACCCAATCAAGTACAAGCTCTTACCCTGTTTACCGTTATACTAGTGCTACAAACAGATCAAGATATTATCAAAATGATTCTACACCTTGGTCTTCTTCAGTAAGTTTAACTTCTACAAATAATCGTCCTAATATACTATTTTCTTATTCAGATAATACTATTTTTGGTAGTGCTTTTTTTACAGCAACTACTACAAATACATCTTATAATTTTACGAGTGGTCTTGTACCAAGTAATATGTATCTTTTTCAGATGAGTGCCTCTGATAATTATTCTCAGACTAGCGCTTCTTCAACTATTTATTCTACATCTACTTTACCAACTCCTCCGCCACCAGACGCACCAATTATTAGTAGTGTAACAGCGATAGGTTCAAGTAGTGTTCAAGTAAGTTGGGGTGCTGTTGCTGGAACTAGTTATTATGCAATTAATTCCGGTGTTATTGCAGTGACCACTACACAGACTAATTTTGTTTTTGATACTTTGAGTCCAAATACAAGTTATGATTTTCAAGTCAGATCTGTAGATATTTATGACCAACCTTCTGATTATTCTGATCCAGCTTCAGGTTATACTGATCCTGTAATTCCAACAAATCTGTCTGCTGTAGTCAATTCGAGTACACAAATAGATCTAAGTTGGGAGGCAAATTCTAATTCAGTGGCTACTATTTATGAAATATACAACAATACAAATTCATCTGTAACCGCTACTACTACAGGTACGAATTACACAGTTTCAAGTTTGATACCAGCTACATTATATTCTTTCAAAGTCCGTGCTCAGTATCTTTCTAATCCAGCTAATTATACAAGTTATACTAGTGATGCTAGTGCCACTACCGCTGGACCTTGTAATGGTCAAGATACTCTTAATTATAGTGGACAAGATTATGGCTTGGTAGATATTGGTACTCAGTGTTGGTTTGCAGACAATCTAAATGTTGGAACAAAACTTGCTAGTGTGAATACTATACCATCTAACAATTCTTTAATAGAAAAATGGTGCTATTCAAATAATGATGCTTATTGTGCTACTGATGGTGGACTTTATACTTGGTCAGAAGCCTTACAGCTTGATCCTAGTTGTAATACTGCTACTTGTAATCCTTCGACACCTGTTCAAGGTATTTGTCCTGCTGGTTGGCATATTCCATCTGATACTGAAATAAAAACTATGGAATCGTATCTTGGTATGTGTGCTGGGGCAGGTACTGGTTGTGTTGGTGCTACAGGTTATCGTGGTACAGATCAGGGTACCAAATTAAAAGTTGGTGGTAGTAGTGGGTTTGATGTTATTCTTACTGGTTATCGTATTACTAGTGCTTTTACTGGTAGAAATTCGTATAATTATTTATGGTCTTCTTCTGAATATTCTACCTCTGCTGCTTGGAAACGTATGTTTTATTCTGGTTATGCTACTGTCGAACGTAATAATTTCTCAAAGATTAATGGTTTCTCTATTCGCTGTCTTCAAAATTAGTTTGTGTTAGGTGTATTTTCAAATTTTATGCTATTAAAAAACAAAAAAGCTTTTACTCTTATAGAAACGATTATTTCTATTGTCGTGTTTGTTATTTTTGTTTTTGGTATTTATGGTGGAATACAATTTGTTTACAAAGTAATTTATAGTTCTAGAACTCAAGTTATTGAGATGAGTATTTTGAATGAACAAATGGAGATTATTAGAAATCTTGATTTTTTGGATGTGGGAATAGTCTCATCTACTCCAGCTGGAGTATTGACCAGAAATTCCACTATATATAGGAATGGTGTAAATTATCAAGTGACTAGAAGTATCCGAAATATAGATGATCCTGCTGATGGTACTATTGAACTTGGTACTGATACGTCAGCCAATGATTATAAATATGTTTATTTAGAAGTCACTTGTGTGGATTGCCAACAAAGAAGTGCTTTGTCAATCTATACTTATGTTTCTTCTTATTTTCCTCAAGATACTTCTAATTCTGGAGCAATATTTGTCAATGTCAAAGATTCACATGAACAGAATTTAGTTGGAGTAAATGTACATGTGGTGAGTGATGATCCTAGTATTAAAATTGATATGGTAGATACAACAGATAACAATGGTATGTTGAAAATTTATGATGTAGAGCCTTGTTTTCAATGTTATAAAATAACTGTTAGTACAACTGGTTATACTTCTGACAAAACTGTATCTTCTACAGAATATGGTATTTCTATACCCAAAAAATATCACATCACAGTCAACTCCAAAACAGTATCTAGTGCTAATTTTCAAATAGATAAACCAGCTCAAATAAATTTGACTACTGTAAATACAGCTTGTGAGCCTGTTGGTAATGTTTCTTTTAGTGTTGCGGGTGGGGGAATAGTGGCAACAACACCAGATAGGTATAATTATGAAAATACAATTTCTACTAATTCTTCTGGAGAAATATCTTTGACAGATTTGCATTGGGGTGAATATAATTTTTCCAATGTTTCTGGACATAATTTCGTAGGTATTATACCAGCACGGCCAATAAATATTTTGGCTGGTTCTTCACAAGTAGTGAATATAGTCATTGCCAATAGTACTACGAAATCTCTTTTGGCTACTGTCCGGAATTCTAATACTTTGTTGCCAATACCAAATGCTAGAGTAACACTGACTTCTGGTATTCAGAATTTTGAAGATTATACGGGTGTTGGTTATTTTGGTCAGGAAAATTGGACTAATAAAGAAACTATTATTTATGATGGTGGTGGATTTTGGTCTGTAGATAATATTGATAAACTTGATAATGGTGATAATACTTATGCACTACGTTTGGCTGAAGAAGCTCCTTATGTTTACAAATCTAGTGGGGTTTTGGAATCAGCCACTTTTGATTTTGGTAGTGCTACCGTTGATTATTTGAAATTGGATTGGAGGGCAGATCAGCCTACTAGTACTACTATCAAATTTCAAATTGCCACCAGTGACACAGCTACTCCTGAAATTTGGAATTTCGTTGGACCAGATGGTACTGATACTACATATTTTGATGCAAGCGACAAAGACATACCAATCGCACATGATGGAGAAAGATATTTGCGTTATAAATTATATTTGAACTCAAGTGACGCTAATTATTCGCCAATAATTTATGGTGTTTATATACTTTATGTGAAGAGTTGTAGTCTACCTGGACAAGTATATTTTTCTTCTATTCCTAATGAAAACAGTAACAGTCTGCGTATCACAGCAGATGGATATATTGCTCAAGATGTGAATTTGGGTGTGATAAATTCAAATACAAGTACAATAATCGATTTAATTTCTAATAATTAGTTGGTATAAATTTTGTTATGGTTTCAATTTTCAAAACAAAAAAAGCTTTTACTTTGATAGAATTATTAGTAGTTATTTTTATAATGCTTGTTTTGATTGTAGGTTCTGTGCAGATTTTTATTGTGGGAAATAGAAATATAAATATTATGTGGGAACAATTGGCTACTCAGAATCAAGCCAACTTTGCAGTCAATCGTTTTATTGATTACACACGGACAGCTGAAGTTTCAAGTATTGGAGCCTACCCGCTAGAAGTTACCAATCCCTATGAACTTACTTTTTATGCCAATGTAGATTCAGATAGCTTGATAGAAAAAGTAAAATTTTGGTTGGATAGTAATAATAATTTTGAACAATCTATTACTAAACCAAATATGTCATCAGGACAACTTTCTTATGATACAACTGATGGTGCTACTGAAACAGTTTTACAGTTGGCTCACAGTATTTCAAATTTTGCCATAAGCAAACCTATATTTTTGTATTATGATAAATATTACAATGGATCTGGTGATGCTCTGGTAAATTTTAATACCACAGATGTGAGGATGATCAAATTACAATTACAATTAGAAAGAGATGTTACCAAATCACCAGTTCCTTTGAATGTCGAGAGTACAGTTTTGGTGAGAAGTTTGCATAATAATTAAAATATGTTACAAAAAAATAAAATTATTTTACAAAATAACCATAGAGGAATTACACTTATTTTTGTGATGATTTTTGGGTTTATTGCTTTTGCAACTATTACTTTAGGTATTGTGTCTTATGCCATATTTCAATCTAGCACCACTAGATATTTATATAGACGTGATTTGTCTTTTCATCTGGCCGAAGCTGGGATAGATTATTATCATTGGCACTTGATCCAATTTCCAGAAGATTATACTGGTGGTACGAAACATAATTATTATGATAAAAATGGTGATCTAGTGGGTAAATTTCTTTTGGAAATTGATGCTCCGATAGATGGGACACATGTGGTAGGTGTGCGTTCTACAGGTATTTTGGTAGATGCTATGGGAAATGAAATCAATTCTAAGCCTAGAATTATTGAAGCTTATTTTGCTTATGAATCTTTTAGTGATTCTTCTTTTGTGATAGGTTCGGATATTATTTTTAGTGTCACAAGTGTCACTCATGGAAAGATTTTTTCAAATGGTTGTATAGAGTTCAATGGTGTTAGTGACAATTTTGTCCAGAGTGCTAAGACCTTACCACAGTGTCCTACTAGTTCAGGTGGTAATGGTGGTGTTTTTGGTATTGGTAGTCCGACAAGTTTTTGGCAATATCCTGTACCTTACAAAGATTTTCCAGCTATGAGTACTAATTTTAGTGATTTGTATGATATGTCTATTACTTCAGATGGTAGATTTTTGTCAGCACAGTCATCAACCAAAGGTTGGCATTTGATTTTTTTGCCAAATGGTACTTACAATACTTACAAAGTTAAAACTTTTTCAAAGCCTAATTATACTATAACTAGTGAAACTTTTGTGGATAACAAACCAATACCAACCAATGGAGTAATCTATTCTGATAGTAATATGTTTGTAGAAGGTGTGGTAAAAGGTAGAGTAACTGTTGCGTCTGATGGTGGTAATACTCTAGTTGTTTATAATAATCTGATTTATTTTCAAAAATATAGTGATGATGTAATCGGACTTATGTCTGATGGTGATATAAAAGTGGCTTATAGTGTGCCTACTGATATGGAAATAAATGCAGTATTATTATCTGCCAATGGTAAAGTAGTTAGAGATAATTATGGTGGTTCTTCTGGTATTCGTAATTCATTATCATTTTTTGGGTCAATTATTTCTCGTACTGGTAGTGGTTTTAAATATTTGGATAATAATGGACATATAGTATCAGGTTTTACTAATACTATTTATACTTATGATGGAAATTTGTTATACAAGCCACCAATAGGAATTCCAGTAATACCTCAGTATCGATTGGTTAGTTGGAGAGAAGTGAAGTAGGTGATTAGTCGAAAGTTTGTAAAGTCCATAAAGTCTAAAGTCTTGATTTATTATTTTGATGTTGTAGTGATTAACCATTTTGTGTTATAATAAAAACATATAATTTTTTTATAAAATAATTATGCAAAAAGTTCGTAAAGGAGTTATTACTGTGGCTGGTCTTGGCACCAGACTTCTGCCTGCTACCAAAGCTATGCCAAAGGAAATGTTGCCTGTACTTGATAAACCAGTTGTCCAATATATCGTCGAAGAGATGGCAGCTAGTGGAATCACTGAAATTATTTTTGTGACTAGTTCCCAAAAACGTGCTATAGAAGATCATTTTGATAGAGATAAAGATTTTGAAAATTATTTAGAAAAAAAAGGTAAGCTTGATAGGATAGAACCTCTTATAGATTTATCAAAAAAAGTTAGATTTTTTTATACTAGACAACCTGAACCTTTGGGCAATGGTCATGCTTTACTTTGTGCCAAAGAATTTATTGGAGATGAACCTTTTGTCTTTTCTGATGGTGATAGTATTATTGACTCCAAAGTTCCTGTTATCAAACAATTGCTAAAAGTATTTTACAAAGAACAAGCTTCTGTAATTGGTGTCCAAAAAATAACTGACAAAGAGGCTATGACCAAATATGGCAATGTCTATGCCAAAGCTACCAAAGACAAAAGACTTTATCGTGTGTCTGAATTTGTAGAAAAACCTGTCATTGCCAAAGTGTCGCCAGATGGTTTGATTGTTGGTGGTATGCGTTATGTTTTTAACAAAGATATTTGGGGCTTGCTTGAATCTCAGAAGACTGGTCGTGATGGAGAAATCTGGCTTGCTGATGCTGCCAATGCCTTGGCTCAAAAGAAAAAATTTATGGCTTATGAGTACGAAGGACTTTATTTTGATACTGGTAACAAATTGGCCTTGCTAAAAACGATGATTCATTTTGCCAAAAAAGATCCAGAAATAAAAGACAAAATAGAAGATCTATTGGTCTAATTTTATTTTTATGAAATTTAGGATAGGAAAAATTTTGATGATAATTAGTCTAGTTTTTTTGTTTGTTTCAAACGTGTCTACTGTAGAAGCTGCCACTTCAAAAGAGCTTTATTGTGAGTGTACTGTACAAGCAGGCTTTGCTACTGGACCAAATCAAATAGCTACAGGGGTTAATCATGATTCTGTGGTAAATTTTTTTACTTTACCAAAAGTGATAACTAATATTTCAGGGGATTTTAAAAATACGTATACTTTTCCTAAAGAGCAATCACAAGGATTCACAGCTTATTCAGGTGGTTATCAAGACAAACAGTTGTTTGGATATGAACAGGCTGATGAGGCTTTGAAAGAATTAGAAACAAAAGGACTTCTTGTAAACACCGCAAAATTGACCGATTCAGATTTGGTTTCATTAGCTCAAAAAGGTATCCCAGTGGATCGAGAAAATGGTGATTATTTTTTCTTTTTAAGTAATCCTCAACATACAAAATTATATCCTTTTGCACTTGGACCAAATGATGAGAATGATTCATTTAGTGAACAAGCCTATATAATAAATGAAACTCGAGATACCCAAGCTAAAATGCTTGATCTTTCTCGTCCTCCTATTTGTACAACACCTGTACTTCTGCCAAGTGCTTATAGCGGTGGTTTTGTGAAAATACCTAATACAAATCCACAGACTTATATCCAATACAAAATGTCTTGTACTGACCATTTGTTAGATTACCAATTGCCTGAAGCACATGTCACCACTACTGCTAATAATAATTCTGGCACAAGTAACTCCGACCTTCTCAACAGTCTAAGACCTCAAATTCAAGAGTTAAATAAATTGGGAGTTACCAATGTTCAAGGTTTGATTGGTAAAATTATAAATGCATTACTAGGTATTCTTGGTTCTATTGCTTTGGTAATGATAATGTATGGTGGGCTATTGTTTATGACGTCTTCTGGTAGTGCTGACAAAAAGAAAAAATCAATAGGTATTTTGGTCTGGTCCACTTTGGGAATTGTAATAATTTTCTCTAGTTATGCTGTTGTCAATTTTGTTTTGGATATTTTGAGATAATAAAAGAGGAATGAGGAATGAGGAATGAGGAATGTGGGATGAGTGATGAGGAATGGGGAAAGGGGAATGAAGAAAAAATAGAATACGTTTGTATAACATAGTTATTTTTATAAAAAAATATGTTCAAAAAAATATTATCACTTTCTCTACTGTCAATTTTATTTTTGACAACTGGTTTTGGTTGTAAGGGTTTGTCGCAGACACAAGTGAGTTCAATCAAGCCTGTAAGTTTGACCTATTGGACAGTTTACGATGATGTAGATGAACTGCGAGTTTTGGCTACTGACTATAGCAAACTTTATCCAAATGTGACAATCAATATTAAACAAGTAGGTTACGATGAGTTTGACAATTTGTTCACCAATGCTCTTGCTGATGATGTTGGTCCAGATATTGTGTCACAACATGTCAGATGGTTGCGCAAAAATGAATCTAGACTTTTGTCAGCACCTGTCGCTACTAGGATGTCTCGTTTGGTAATAGCTAATAATTTTTCCAAAGATCAACAATTGATTACAGATACCAATACTTTACCAAATGTCAGTTATGTAAAAAATAATTATGTAAAAACAGTTTATAATGATGTAGTAATTGACAACAAAATTTTTGGTTTGCCACTTGCTATGGATACTTTGGCTATTTTTTATAATCAAGATTTGTTGGATAGAGCAGGTATTGCCGAAGCTCCGAAAGATTGGAATTCTTTTGTAGAAGATGTGAAAAAAATGACCAAATTTGATAGTTTGGGAGATATTGTACAATCAGGTTCAGCTTTGGGTACAGCCAACAATATCAATGCTGCTACTGATATCATTGCCATGTTTATGATGCAAGGTGGTATAAAGATTGCTACAGACAATACTATTACTTTTGCCAATGGTCTAAATAGTGCTCAAAATAGGAATGTGCCAATCTTAAATATTTTGGATTTTTATACTGATTTTGCTAGACCAACCAAAGAAGCTTATTCTTGGAATGAAAAGAAACCAGATGCACTTGATGAATTTGTTCGTGGTAGAGTGGGATTTTATTTTGGTTATTCTTATGATTACAATACTATCAAAAATAGAGCTCCTCAAATGAATTTACGAATTATGCCAGTATTACAACTTAATTCTGATAGCCCAAGTAATGTTGCAAATTATTGGGTAGAGTCAGTAGTAGGGAAGAGTAAACATCCAAATGAAGCTTGGGATTTTGTGAGATTTATTGCCTCTCCAGAAAATGTGGCCAAATATGCAGCCAAAGTTTTTAGTCCAAGTCCACTAAGATCACAAGTGGCTACTCAACAAGCAGATGAAAATCTTGGACCTTTTGCTACCCAAGTACTTTTCGCAGAAAATTGGTATAGAGGCAAAGATTTTGATGCTGTGGATAGTGCTTTTGGTAGTATGATTACGGAATTATTGAAACCAGCCAACACAGAAAATGATTTATTGAAAAAAGACAAACAAATTATTACTAATACTGCTGCACGTGTACAACAAACAATGTAATTTATGAAACTTTTTTATAAAATTTTATTTTTTATTTTTTTCTTGGGTGTTTTGTCTCTGCCTTCCTCAGTAAGTAAGGCTGAGAGTAATTGTTGTTTTTTGAAGGATACTTCAGAAAAAACATTATCTTGCTCATATGTTGAAGGTCCTTCATTATCAAATTTGTTTCCTTGTTTTGCTGGGGCACCAATTTTTATTGGATCACCACCTAATGAAATTTATGGGCAAAATGTTAAAAAATGGTGGAAAAATTATTTTAATGAAACTATAACTGCACCGGACATAGAAATTGGTGCATTGTCTTTAGGTGCTTGTACTAGTAGTTGTATAACACCCAATGTTTATAAATGGGAAATTGATCTTGATACTTCAAAAGAAATCGCGGTTGGTCAAAATGTTGATTTTAATGTGAAGGTATCTTTTACAGATGCTTTTAGTAATATCGTAAGTGCTTTGTCAAATCTGCCACAGTCTTCTGTTAATATTTTGAATATCCAATGTGTCAATTGTAATGGAGCGGTCACTAGCGTGATGAGTACAACAACTACAAATGGAAAATTAAATGAAACTGTTAAATATAGTTTTGACACAGTAGCTTATTCAAAATTAAATATTGGTCTCGAACTTAAACCGGTATTTAATTTTAGTATTGATAATGGACTTTGGAAAGGAATTTATACTTTTAATTTAAAATTAAATAACATAAATTGTAGTCAATTCACGAACACAGATAGTTGTAATCCTACGATGTGTCTTTGGGCTAGTAAAATAAATGGTCCAAGTGGTAATAGTGGAAAGTGCGTTACAAAACAAGAAGTAGGAGTATGTACTTCTCTGACTAGTGGTGAATGTAGCAAATCAGAAGTCTGTGCTTTGGACAAAAACAATAACTGTGGAGTAAAACAAGTTATAGATAATAATAATGCAGTGGACAAAGTCATAGCAGATGAACACCCTATACCAACAAAATCTTTGTTACCTGATTGTGCTTTTACTGGATCTTGTCGAGATGCCAATGATCTTGTAGCACTCGGACTAAAAATTGTGAACTATGTTTTTTCTATTGTGGCTGGACTTGCTTTCGTGATGTTTATTTATGGTGGTTTCACTTGGATATTTTCTTTTGGAAGTAGTGACAAAATAAAAAAAGGGCAACAAATCTTTGTTTATGCTATAATAGGTTTGGTAATTGTTTTCAGCGCTTATATTCTTGTTGGATTTTTACTTGAGGTATTAAATGTTTCTGATACTTTTCGTGGTATAACATAATTTTATGAAAAAAATATTTTTTACAAAGTTTTTATTTTTCATGTTAATTTTTGTTTTTGGATTTTTGTTGAATACTAATTTTGTAAAGGCCAATATTTGGTGCTATAGTTCAAATGATAATTCTTGTATAGAGAGTGCTTCTACAGATGAAGATTGTTCACTTTATGATAGTCTTTATACTACTTCTGATGATTGTAATAGTAGTAATGGTAGTGATAATAAGATTGTGAGTTTGAAGTGGTGTCTTACTACTCAAAATACCTGTATTCAAGAGAGTCCTTATATTTGTACGCCATCATACGATACTCAACAAGCTTGTATAACTGCTATAAACCAAAAAAATGCTTCTGCAAATAGTAATACTAATGCCTCTTCTCCGGGTTGTCCTCAAGGTAGTGTATGTTTGAGCAATCCAATAGGTACTACAAGCATTACAGAAATTTTTGGCAATGCTATAAAAGTTGTTACAGGTATTTTGGGATCATTAGCTTTGTTAGTATTTGTTTATGGTGGTTTTCTTTGGTTGACATCTGCTGGTAGTCAAGAAAAAATTAAGAAAGGTACTAGTGCTATGGTCTGGGCTGTGATTGGAATTATTGTTATTTTTGCCAGTTATGCTATAATTAGTTTGGTTTTGGGAGGAATTGGTGTGAAAGATTTTGTTCCATCAACATATTCACCAACCACAAATAATACATCTGCAAATAATCCAACTGCAACAGGAAGTGAACCAACAACTTGTCATTGTGATGTAAAATTGACTGGACGTTGTGTAGGTAGTTCTGTTTTAGATATTGGTTTGGGTAAATCTTATGGAATTACTGAATTAAAATCTGCAATAGGTACTTCACAAGATTTGGATATGACTTGCAGAATTGCAATAAATTCATTTTTGAGTAGTAGTAGCTACAGTCAACCTCCAGTTGTTTTTAATAAGCAAACATGTTTAGAAGCAAATAAGTCTGGTTCTGGTACGATGCCTATTTATGGCGATTTTACTTATGCAATCAATTGCCAATTAAAATAATTTTTTAATTATGATAAAAAGAATTTTGAAAATGAAGGGGGGTGATACACATGAATTTTTTATATAAATTAGCAAAATACAAAACTATTATTTCTATTAGTTTTGTATTAGCTTTAGGGCTTGTGCTATCACCAAGTTTGGTAAGAGGCGCTGCTCCTACAGACGATCCTCTTGGAGTCAAAGTAATAGAACAAGGCGATGGTACTGATGGTAGTATAACAGCTCTTGGTACATCAGATTTGCGTTCTACAGTTGTAAAAATTATCAATATAGCTTTAGGTATGTTGGGTATTATAGCTGTAGTTGTAGTGCTTATCGGCGGTTTCAAATGGATGACAGCTGGTGGCGATGATGGTAAAACAGAAGAAGCACGTAAGTGGATTTTTTCTGGTATTATTGGTTTAGCTATTATTCTTAGTGCTTGGGCAATTGCCAAGTTTGCTATCAATAATTTGGGTGCTGCTACAAATGTTAAGGACTTTACTCCTGTTGAATAAATATTATTTTCAGAGCAGATACTTTTTCCAAAAGTACTCTGCTCTGGGAATTTATTTTTGAAGAATGTAAGATATGTTTTTTGAAAATTATTTTTGAAAATTATCTTTTATTCTTTTTATAAAAATTATGAAAAACAAAAAATTTTTGAGAAGTTTAACAGGTTTTTTGTTTGGATTTTTTTTGTTATTTGGTTTGCCAGTTTTGACAGCCAACACTCCGACTTGTGATAAAGAGGGGGATTTGTTGGGTCTAGATTGTGTAGGAAGTAATGCTACTCTTAGTGGTGCTGATCCTCGTATTATTATTGTCAAAATTATCAATACCAGTCTTGGTTTACTTGGTATTGTAGCTACTGTACTTATTATTTATGCTGGTTTCCTCTGGATGACAGCTGGTGGAGAGGATGCCAAAGCTGAAAAAGCTCGTAAAATAATTTTTGCAGCGGTGATTGGTCTAGCTATTATTCTTTTGGCATTTGCTATTACTAAATATGTTTCTACAAATTTGTTTAAGGCTACTACAGGCAATGATTATCCTGTAGGATCTTATTATTACTATTAGTTTTTTGAAAAAAATATTATGAAAACCAAGAAAATTTTGTTTGTTTTGAGTGGATTTTTTGTGGCAGTATCTGCTCTGGTGTTTTTTGTACCAAATTTTGTACAAGCTGATTCCAACTATGGTTTAGATGATACAGCTACTGCTGCAAAATTGCCAATGACCAAAGATTTGGCTTCGGTATTGGGCAATGTTATAGGTTCGGCACTTTCTCTTATTTCTGTATTATTTTTTGGTCTCATGCTTTATGGTGGTATTATTTGGATGACAGCTCGTGGCAAATCTGAAAGTACTTCCAAAGCACTGGATACTATTATTGCTGCCACTATTGGTATTATAATTGTTCTTGCAGCTTATGCTATTACTAATTTTGTTTTTAGTAATGTGATTAGTGGAGGGGGTGGAGGTAGTGCAAATCAAGCACCACCTACAGTTGCTAAAAAGGGTGATAGTTGTGCAACATCTGATACTTGTAGTACAGGTGGATTGGTGTGTGGAAAAGCTGATGATGGTGTTTCTAAAATTTGTGGTGAGAAAAAGAAACTTGGCGAAGAATGTAATAATTTTGTTTGTATAGATACTTTGAAGTGTGTGAAAGATTCAGCAACAAGCTCATTTTTTCATTGTTCAGCATGTGGAAATGGTGTTAAAGACCTTGGTGAAGCTTGTGATGGTAGTGATCCAAATAATACAAATGAATGTAATAATTCCTGTCAGATAGTAGTACCAGATAGTAGTGCAGATAATGGGTCTGCTGCTTAGGGGCTATATTTAATAATTTTATGTACAAAACATTATTATATATTACATTTATTTTTGCAATTTTAATTGTCTTTGTAAATAATGCTCACGCTACCAAATCACTCAATGATGCTACCACTGCCTTAAATACAGTATCGCAAAAGACTGGGATAGATCAAAGTGATTTGACTGATGTAGTGGGTAATACGGTAAATATGTTTTTTATTTTTGTTGGTCTAATATTTTTTGGACTTATGGTCTATGCTGGATTGCGTTGGATGACAGCTCGTGATCAGGCTGACAAAGTAGAAAAAGCAAGAAATACTATGATTGGAGCAGTGATTGGTTTGGCAATATTATTGGCTGCTTATGCTATCACTGTCTTTGTTCAGACCAAGATTATAATTGGTGGTTAGTGTCAAGTTCTCCCCCCTACAAGGGGGAGTTAGAGGGGGTCCATCTATGAACAAAACGTTTTATTTTACTAACGACCCCACCCAACCTCCCCTACTAGGGGAGGGATAATAAAGATAATTTTTCTCTTCTAAATATGAAAAAAATAATATTAAATTTCTTGATAAGTATCGCTATGGTTTCTTTTTTTGTTGTTCCTGTCTTTGCACAAGGCATCAAGAATGCTAATGTTCCTTTGAATACTGTTGCTCAGAAAACTGGTATTACCGAAAGTAGTTTGGGAAATATTACGGGTACAGCTATTGCGACAATTTTGAGTTTGGTTGGTATTATTTTTCTTGTACTTATGGTCTATGCTGGTATTTTGTGGATGACAGCTCGTGGCAAAGACGATCAGACCGAAAAAGCTCGCAATATTATTATTGCTGCTATCATAGGTCTATTTATTACTGTCAGTGCTTATGCTATTACCAAATTTGTTACTAGTAAGCTAAATTAATTATATGAAATATTTGTTTCTTAGTTTTGTAATATTTTTTTCTTTTGTTACTTTTGTGCCACAGACTTTGGCTTTGAATTTGGGTGGAGATACTTTGATTCAAGCTGGAGAGAAAGCTGGTTATGACAAAAATACCAATGATACTACTCTGTCAAAAAATATTGGTGTCGTGATAAATATGATTTTGTCTGTAGTTGGAGTATTGTTTACCATCTTGATGGTCTATGCTGGTTTTACTTGGATGGCAGCTAGAGGAGAAGATGCCAAAATTGACAAAGCAAAAAAAATAATTGTAGCATCTATTATAGGTTTAGTTATCACTTTGGCCGCTTATAGTATTACCAATTTTATTATACCAAGAGTTTTGGAACAGACTTTGTCTTTGGTTAGTTCTTATTTATTTGTTTGAATATGAAGATTTTTTTTAGTTTCAGCCAGAGGCTGATATTATTCCTATTCCTATTTTTTGTCTTTAGTTTTACTTTTGATATTAAATCTGTTTTGGCTGAGACTAGTAGTACCAAGAGTAGTGCTATTGATCAGTTACATGCTGGGGCAGAGGGTGCTGGTATTGCGATAGATTCTACTGATCCTAGAATTATTGCTACCAAAGTTATCAAAATTTTTTTGAGTCTTTTGGGTAGTATGGCGATTTTCCTTTTTGTTTATGCCGGTTATTTGCTCATTACTTCCAATGGAGATAGTGCAAAATTAGGTAAGGCTGGCAAAATAATGGCTGGTGCTATAATAGGTTTGTTACTGATATTATTGTCATATAGCATTACTAATTTTGTCGGGACTAGATTGCAACAGAATATAAATCAAACTCCAAAATAAATATGAAAATATGAAAAATGGCAAATTATTTTTAATAATTTTAGTACTGGGTTTTCTAATGCCAACTAATTTTGTATTTGCGACTACTTCTACGAACAAAGTGCTTGATTCTATAAATTCTCAAAATCAAGCTTTTGAAACTGGATCAAAAGTTGGCACACCAACAGATATTAGAATTATAGTAGCTAGAATTATAAAAATATTTTTGGGTTTTGTTGGTCTTTTGGCTACAGTTTATTTGGTTTATGGTGGCTATCTATATATGTCATCAGCCGGCAATGATACACAAGTCGCCAATGCTAGTAAGATAATGTTGTATAGTGCTTTGGGCTTGTTTGTAATTTTGGGATCTTATGCTATTGTAAATTTTGTTTACAAATCTTTTCAAGATAGTTTGTATCAGATAGATAATCCTGATATGGGCAATCCAATGGATGCTAATCAATGGTTTACTCCAAAAAGATAAATATTTAGTAAAGAATAAAAATTTAGTCTGATGACCAATCAGACTTTTGTTTGATAAATCAAGATATGATTGAAAAAAAAGAATTATTGTTTTCTATTGTAATTCCTGCCTACAATGAAGAAAAACAAATCAAGTTTTGTCTAGACTATGCTAAGAAATCGACTACAAATTTTTTATCTGAAATAATTGTGGTGGATAATAATTCTAGTGATAATACTTCACAAATAGCCAAAGATTGTGGTGTCAAAGTTATTTTGGAGACAAAGCAAGGTGTCGGTGTAGCACGAAAAGCTGGTACTAAAATAGCTCAAGGTAAATACGTTTTACATATTGATGCTGATACGCACTTACCAGAAAATTATTTGAAAGAAGTGTTGAAGAGGTTTGAAAAAGACGCTAGTTTGGTTTGTGTTGGTGGTCAGATGTTTTTTTATGATGCTCCTTTTTGGAAAAATTTTTTACGTATTTTTTTTCATCATTTTTTTTGGTTTTTTGCTGTGTTGATTTCTCGAAAAACTCAAGGTCCAATGGGAAACAACATGACTTTCAAAAATTCTGTTTACAAACAGACTACTGGCTTTGATGAAAATCTTCGTTTTGGGGAAGATATGGACTTGTCAAAAAAATTGTCTGAATTTGGCAAGGTAAAACTTGATATGTCTTTGAAGTGTGCTGTGTCTTGTCGTCGTTTCAAAATAGACAAAGGTCTGTTTGATTATTCTGTCAATTTTTTTTCTATGTCTACCAAAGGTGAACCTCGCAAAAATGATTTACCTCCTGCGAAAGAAGTGGTGGAAAAAGATTATAGTAAATTGAAAACAATAGTTGGTAAGAAAAAGTTGTAAATACTGAAAAATAAAAATACGTTCCTAATTTGGAGCGTATTTTTTTTGTTATGAAAAATTGTCTCAGTAATTTCCTCCCCTAGTAGGGGAGGTTAGGTGGGGTTAGACGGGTATGCTTTTAAATGAAAACTATGTTTAATTATATTTACCAGGAGGAGAATACTAAAAAATGTTTTTTTAAATAGATTTATTTTTGCCAGTGAATTTCTTCAAAGTTTTCTTGCTTGTTAAAATATCTTGCCAAAGTAAAAAGATAATCACTAAGTCTGTTTAAATATTTGAAAATATTTTCATCTAATTTATAATTTTGTTTTAGACTAATTACAACTCTTTCAGCTCGACGACAAACTGCTCTAGTTTGAAAAGACAAAGAGGCGGGAATAGATCCACCTGGTAAAATAAATTGAGTTAATTTAGTCAAAGTTTCATCCATCTTATCTATCTGTTTTTCTAATAAGACTATATCTTTTTTGTTTATAGTTGGAACTTTTGCAAGAGTTGTTTGTACTGCTGCTAAGTTGGCTCCAATATCAAAAAGTTTGTTTTGAATTTTTTGTAAAATCTTTTTTTCATTTTTGAATTTGTTGTCTAGATAAGAATTTAGTAATCCAAGAAAACTATTGAGCTCATCAATTTCTCCGATAGCTTCCATTTCAAGACAATTTTTTTCAACTCTTTTACCACCAAGTAAAGATGTTTGTCCTGTATCACCAGTCTTAGTATATATTTTCATAAGTGTTATAAGGACTTATTTCTTTATAAATTTCTTTTCATTGAACAACAAAACTAATAAAATCAAAAATGAAGCAATAATACTTTCCCAGATCCAGCCTACACCAATAGACATACCTACAGCAGCTACTGCCCAAAGTCCAGCAGCAGTAGTAAGACCTACTACAACATTTTCACCATGTTTATGTTGGTGGACGATAACGCCAACACCCAAGAAACCAATGCCAACCACTATTTGTGAGGCTACACGAGCAGTATCGACTCCGAAAGCTTGTACAGATAATATAGTGAAAAGTGCTGAACCGATCGAAACAAGGGCATAGGTGCGTGGACCAGCTATTTTGCCTATAGCGACTCTTTGCCAGCCTAGTACACCACCTAATATAGCTGAAAGTAACAATTGACCTGTAAAGTATAGATAACTCATAGATATTCTTTTAAGATTTGATTTATTTTGTGAACAAGTATATTATAACATCTAAAGTAACAAATTACAAAATCCAAATAACAAAAACTATGAGCCATACTTTTCATATAGCAAAAAATAAAGAAATATTAGAAAAGCGTTTTGAAATCATAAAATCAATTCGTGAGTTTTTTTGGTTGCAAAATTTTGTTGAAGTAGAAACTCCCTTACTTATCAAGCATCCTGGTCAAGAACCAAATATTTCTGCTATTGAAACAATTTTTCATAATGAAAAAAAACAGGAATTCAGAGGATTTCTTCACACTTCGCCAGAGTATACTATGAAAAAAATGCTTGCTGCAGGTTTTGCCAATATTTTTTTCTTAGGTAAGACTTTTCGTGATGAAGAAAGTTTTGGGGGTACGCATAATACAGAGTTTACTATGTTGGAGTGGTACAGAACAGAGGAGACTATGTTCAAATTGATGGACGATGTTGAATTACTTTTTAAGCATATTTTAAAAAATGTGAATAATTCAGAATCCAAATTTCAACCCTCTCATTTAGTGGGCAAGAATCCAAATTTCAAATTTTTGCGAATAAGTATGAATGATCTTTGGAAAAAAATAATTAATGTTGATTTGGATAATTTTTTGACGCAAGAAAAAATGTTTGAATTGTGTAAAGAAAAAAAATATAATGTGAAAGTTGACGAAAGTTATGAAGAGTTATTTTATCGTATTTTTTTAAATGAGATTGAACCAAAACTAAAAGATATGGGTGGTGTGATTATTTACAACTATCCAGCCAAAATGGCTTCTTTGTCAAAGTTGTCAGAAGAAAATCCAAACTATGCACAGAGGATTGAAGTATATGTAGATGGTCTGGAGCTTGCCAATGGTTTTTCAGAATTGACAAACCCAGTTGAACAGTTGGAAAGACTGAAAGAAGAGCAAAAAGAACGCCAAAGACAGGGCAAAAAAGTCTATGAAATAGATATGGATTTTATCGAAGCTGTAGGTCAAATGCCAAAATCAGCTGGAATCGCTCTTGGGGTAGATAGGCTTGTCCAAATACTCACATCTTGCCAAAACATCGATAATGTGTTAACATTGCCCTTAAGTAAGCTGTTTCTGTCATAAAAGCATCAAAACATTAAAACATAAAAACACATGTAGAAAAGAGTGTTTTAATGTTCTTGTGTTTTAATGTTTTAATGTAAAAAATATATGGGAGATACAACTGATATAAAAAAAGGTGCTGTTATCCGTCACAATGGACAGCTTTTTGTTATCAACACTTTCCAATTTGTGAATCCTGGCAAAGGACAGGCTTTTTTCAAATGCAAATTAAAGAGTATTGACGGTGTCAAAGGTATGGAACTTACTTTAAAAAGTGGTGAGTCATTGGACTCTGTAGAAGTCCAAAATACCAACATGCAATATTTGTACAAAACTGGCGATGTTTATTCTTTTATGAATCAAAATACTTATGAAACAGTAGATGTTTTTGAAAATGTTATTGGAGAAGATGGAAAATATTTGAAAGAAGGCTTGGGTATTGTGGCCTCTACACATGAGGGTAATATTGTAGCTATACAGTTGCCAAAGAAAATTGCTTACAAAGTAATTACAGCACCACCAGCTGTCAAAGGTGATAGTAGTAGTGGCAATGTTACCAAAGAAATTGAATTGGACAATGGTCTTACTATCCATGCTCCGATTTTTATCAAAGAAGGTGAAGAAATAGTAGTGAATACTGAGACTGGTGAGTATGGTGGAAGAGTTGTCTAACTTATCTCGAGCTGAGAATACAGCGAGAGATCTTTCCTAAGATGAATTTATTTATATTGAAATGCTCTCAATAGAGGTAAAAGACTTTTAAACAAAATTTCAAAAACAAACAAAAAATCCTATATTTAATTATATAGGATTTTTATTTCAAAATAAAATATATGAGCAATATTTGCAAAGCAATTACCAAAGCTAGTATTACTTGAAAACTAAGTTTTTTAGTTTTATGACGAAATGTTTTCATGGCTAGTAATGCTCCGATAGATCCACCAAGCAAAGACATTATCCAAAGAGTTTTTTCACTGACACGTCTATTATTATTTATAGCTTTGTTTTTATCTATTCCAAAAGTTATAAATGTTACAAAATTAATCAAAACAAGAAAGGCTAGAATTGCGGATTGAAAATTGGATAATTCAAACATATTTTTAATTACCACCCAAATTTATATCCTGTATATGATATTTTCTATCTTCATCAGCAAGATTTATCAATTGTTCACGTATATGATTTGGATTGGATACATTGCGAAAAATAATACTACTTGTAGATGATGCTGTCTTGATAGTAACATCCCCATATTGAAAAATAGTAGCAAAGACGCCTTGTATAGAAGCTGTTACATCTTGGATACGATACAAATCTAGCTCAGTTATTTCTCTATGAAAAAGACTGTGTTGTTCTATATCTACAATTCTATCATTGGTGACTATCCACATATCTAGATAGAAATCTATAAATCTACCATAAAAAAATAAATAAGTAGAAAGGTAATAAACACTACTAAACAACATGAAAGAAGTATATATTTCTGTATTGGCTAATACATCTGGAAACAAATTATTTAACAAAAAATACAGAACTATTGGGATAATCATAAGTACAATAAATAGTCCTATTATTGGCAAAAAAGTTAGAGGATGGCGGTGTAAGATAAATACAATTTTTTCATAATCTTTTTGTTTTATTATAGATGAAACACTCATATATTTTTATTTAAACCAATTAAAATCAAATAGAGTTAAATTTTGTGACCAATCTACTACACTGACTATCTGCCAAGTGAAGTACAATGTAATTATCGTCAGAATAAAAATAAAGAAAGTAACTGCAAAGCTAGCAAAAGTAAATGAGCTAGTCGCAATAATGTGATAAAAATTTATCAGTGAAAAAATAACAAAAATACAGAGGAATATTAAATAAGCGAATAGGATGATATAAAATGGTATAGTTATCATAAAATTACAATATTAAAATTACAAATTCCAAATAATATACAAATTACAATTATTTTGATTTATCTATTATGGTTGATAATATTTTTCTTAATTCTATAGATTCATTAAGTAGAGATTCTATTTTTTTGGCTAATTGCTGGTTATTATTAATAATCAATTCTATCCAGTAGGTTGTTTCCTTGCATTCTTTTCTGGAAATCTTTATTCTGTGTAAAAAATCTTTTTTGCTGAGTTTTTCATTTGCTTCTCTGTAGTTTGCCCCTACAGAAGTTGCTGACCTCATTATTGTGTTTTACAAAAACTTTGTTTATTTCGTCTTTTGTTAAAACATTACACATTTTGGTAATTCTTTTAGCAAATTCTAAAGTCCTGTCTTCTAAATTATATATTTTTCCATCCATAATATAAATGATTTATTGTAATTTGTATATTATTTGGAATTTGTAATTTTAATATTGTTTATTTTCTAAATCATTTCACTTTGTTTTGGAAATTTTTTTCCAAGGTGTTCATACGCTTTGCCTGTTGCTTTCCTTCCTCTTGGTGTTCTTTCAAGCATACCAATTTGCAAGAGGAATGGTTCATAAATATTTTCCACAGTATCCATCTCTTCGGCAATAGCTGAAGCCAAAGTATTTAGTCCTACTGGTCCACCAGCAAAATTTTCTATGATGAATTTCAAAATTTTTCTATCTACTTCATCAAGACCATATTTATCTACATTGAGCATTTCTAGAGCTTCCTGTGCAATGTTTTCATCTATTATACCATTATATTTGACTTGTGAGTAATCACGAACACGTTTCAAAAGTCTGTTGGCAATACGTGGAGTTTTGCGAGATCTTATAGCAATTGTTTTGTCAGCATTATTTTTTATTTCCACTTCCAAAATTTTAGCATTACGATTGATAATTTTTTCAATATCACTGTCTTCATAAAAATTGAGATGATAAACATGTCCAAAACGATCACGTAATGGGGAAGATAGTAAATTTAATTTTGTAGTAGCGCCAATCAAAGTAAATTTTTCCAAAGGCATTCGCAAAGTTCTAGCTGTTGGACCTTTGCCAATAATAATGTCTAAGGCATAATCTTCCATAGCACTATACAAGACTTCTTCGACAGATTTGTTTACTCTATGAATTTCATCTATAAAAAGAATATCACCTTCAGTCAGATTGGAAAGTATGGCTGCTAGATCACCAACACGCTCTAGAGCTGGACCAGCTGTGATTTTGATATTCACGCCCATCTCTTTGGCAATGATATTAGCAAGAGTAGTTTTGCCAAGTCCTGGATTGCCATAGAGTAAGACATGTTCCATTGGTTCTTTTCTTTTTTTGGCAGCTTCTATCGAAATGATGAGTGGTTCTTTGATATGATTTTGTCCGACAAATTCTGTCAAATTTTGTGGACGCAAAGTAACCTCTATAGTTTGTTCTTCCAAATTAGAGTTTTCTGTTGGTTCGACAAGGCGTTCCTCAGAGTCTTTGGGATGAGGATTCAAGTCATTGTCTAGTTCGTATACTTCGTAACTCATAATAAAAGGCTTGAAAAGCCGAAAAAGCCTGAAAGGCCAAAAAGGCTAAAAAATTTTTGTTAGTAAAAGTTGTCTGTATTTAGAAATGTTTTTTGTACTAGTTACAAAAGCATTTCAAGCTTTTCTGGCATTTTGAACCTTTCAAGCCTTTCTTTATTTTACGCTATTTTCCAAAGATAATCAATTTTTTGTTTTTTATTTGGACAGTGTGTGGATAACTTTTTATTCCTAAAAAAAATATATTTAATTTTACTTTTTTTGTGGCTAATTTTAGCCACTTGTCTTTGATTTTGAGCAAATTTTATTTATGTGCTATAATGTTTATTACCTGTACAAAACACAACATATTGTGTACTAAAAATATTTAATACACTACATGTAGTAATTAGAATTTTAGAAAAGAAAAATTAAATTTGTTGATTTCCCTTTTTTAAATTCTAAATTTTTTACAAATATGCCCCCTACTAGTTCCAAAGTTTTTCAAGGTCTTTGTCTTGGACAAGAAGCAAATGTAAACTTTTTTTATGAAGAAAATGGTCTGCATTTTCGAAGACTTTTTAGTCGGGAAGGCAAAAGTCCTTTTGATTTGGTTGAATATGAAAGACGTACTTCTATCATTCGTGAGCCAAATGGTACAGTAGTATTTGAAATGAAAGATATAGAAATACCAAAAAGTTGGTCACAAGTAGCTACTGATATCGTAGCTCAAAAATATTTTCGTAAAACAGGAGTGCCACAATTTTATGATGATGGGACACCGAAGTTGAACACTGACGGATCACCCGTGCTTGGGTCTGAAACTAGTGTGAAACAGACTGTCCATAGAATTGCTGGCACTTGGAGATATTGGGGTGAAAAATATGGTTATTTTGCTTCTCCAAAAGATGCTCAAATTTTTTATGATGAAATCGTGATTATGCTTTTGCGTCAGATGGTCGCACCAAACTCTCCACAGTGGTTCAATACTGGTTTGAATTGGGCTTATGGTATCAATAGCAGTGCTCAAGGACATTATTATATAGATCCAGAAAATGGTGAGATGACCAAAGCTACTGATGCTTATACTCATCCACAACCACATGCTTGTTTTATCCAATCTATCAAAGATGATTTGGTCAATGAAGGTGGTATTATGGATTTGTGGGTGAGAGAAGCTAGACTTTTCAAATATGGTTCTGGGACTGGTACTAATTTTTCTATTTTACGTGGGAGAGGTGAACCATTGTCTGGTGGAGGTAGATCTAGTGGTCTGATGAGTTGGTTGCGTATTGGGGACCGAGCTGCTGGTGCTATCAAATCCGGTGGTACTACTAGACGTGCTGCCAAGATGGTTACTCTAGATCTTGATCATCCAGATATTGAAGAATTTATCAATTGGAAAGTAGAAGAAGAAAAGAAAGTCGCTGCTCTTATTGCTGCTGGTTATCCTTCTGATTATGAAGGTGAAGCTTATCAGACTGTTTCTGGACAAAATTCCAACAATTCTGTGCGTGTGCCAAACAAATTTATGACAGCTCTTGCCAATGATGGTAGTTGGAATTTTACTTGGCGAGTAGATGGTAGTGTTTGTAAGACTATCAAAGCTCGTAAATTGTGGGATGAAATTGCTTATGCTGCTTGGGCTTGCGCTGATCCTGGTTTGCAATATGATGACACTATCAATGAGTGGCATACTTGTCCGCAATCTGGTCGTATCAATGGTTCCAATCCTTGTAGTGAATATATGTTTTTGGATGATACTGCTTGTAACTTAGCTTCATTCAATCTTGCACATTTTTATGATAATTCTAGTAACACTTTTTTGGTAGACGAATTCAAACATGGTGTGCGTATTATGACTGTTGTTTTGGAAATTTCTGTACTTATGGCTCAATTTCCTAGTGAAGAAATTGCTCGTGGTAGTTTTGATTTCCGTACTCTTGGTCTTGGTTATGCCAATATTGGTTCTGTACTTATGACAGCTGGTATTTCTTATGAATCAGACGAAGCTTATGGCTTTGCTGGTTCAGTAACAGCTTTGATGACAGCTGAAAGTTATAAGACTAGTGCTGAAATGGCCAAATTCAAAGGAACTTTTCCAAAATTTGAAATCAATAGAAATGATATGATGCGTGTCATGCGTAATCATCGTCGTGCTGCTTTCAATGCTCCAGTAACTGAATATGAAAAATTGGCTATCAAACCTATTGCCATTGATCCTCAATATGCTCCAGCTTATTTACTTGCCGCCGCTCGTGAAAGTTGGAATGAAGCCGTAGAAATGGGTGAGAATTATGGTTTTAGAAATGCCCAGACTACACTGTTGGCGCCTACAGGTACAATTGGTTTGTTGATGGATTGTGCTACTACTGGTGTAGAACCAGATTTTGCTTTGGTCAAATTCAAAAAACTAGCTGGTGGTGGATATTTTCGCATTGTCAATGAAGCAGTGCCAACAGCTTTGCGTAATTTGGATTACAATGAAAAAGAAATCAGAGATATTTTGGATTACATGCGTGGTACAGCAAATATTACCACAGCTCCATTTATCAATGCTGAAACTTTGAAGAAAAAAGGTTTTACTGTTGAGGATATTGAAAATATCAACAAAGCTTTGGAAGGTGCTTTTGAAATAAAATTTATTTTCAATGTTTGGACTTTGGGTGAAGAAACCTTACAAAGGTTAGGTTTTAGTGAAGCAAAATACAATGATCCAAATTTTGATTTATTGAAAGAATTAGGATTTACTAGAGAAGAAGTAGAAAAAGCCAATGATTATGTCTGTGGTACTATGACAATCGAAGGTGCTCCACATTTACGTGAGGAAGATTACAAAGTATTTGATACTGCCAATAAAAATGGTAAAAAAGGAAAAAGATTTATTCATTATCTTGGTCATGTTCGTATGATGGCAGCTGTCCAGCCATTTTTGTCTGGGGCAATATCGAAGACTATCAACATGCCAAATGAAGTAACTCTAGAAGAAGTAAAGACTGCATACAAAGAAGGTTGGAGACTTGGTCTAAAAGCTGTAGCTCTTTATCGTGATGGTTGTAAATTGAGTCAACCGTTGGCCACGTCTTCTAAAGGGGAGATGGAGGAAGAAAAATCCTCCCAAACAGTGGATAAGGAGGAATCCTCCTCCGTTGAAGCTACGGCGGATAATAAAGAAAAATTATTACAACAAAACAAAGAACAAGTTGAACAATTAGCTAAGATGTTGCCAGCAACTGAGGAAGAAGTGAATAGTGCTGTTTTTCAAGCTAGTCAAATTTTGAGTCAACATGTTGGTATCATGACACCGATGGAATCTTATACCAAAGATGGAGAAGTCGCAGAACGTCGTGTGTATCTTCATGGTGAAAAACGTCGTCTTCCTTCCAAACGTAGTGGTATCACTGTAGCTGTGAAAATTAGTAATCAACAAGTCTGGCTTCGTACTGGTGAATATCCAGATGGAAAAGTTGCAGAAATTTTTATTGATATGTACAAAGAAGGTGCAACTGTCAGAAGTTTGCTAAATATGTTTGCAATTTCTGTGTCTATGGGCTTGCAATATGGTGTACCGCTTGAAAAATATGTAGAGAATTTTGTTTTCACTCGTTTTGAACCAAGTGGTTTTACAGATCATCCAAATATCAAAAATTGTACTTCTATTATTGATTTCGTTTTTCGTGTCCTTGGTATGGAATATCTAGGACGCACAGATTTCGTTCAAGTTCCACCAAAAGGAATTCAAAAAAATAAATTTGAAAACATGGTAAAACTTACTGAATCAAACAAAGCTCAAGAAACTTTGAATTTAAAAATGGTAGAAGTAAAAAAAATAAATTTGCCAGAAGATTTGCAAGCTGAGTTGCCAATAATCGCCGATACAGTATTTCATGAAAGTATGAATGCCTCAGATGCAGCTTTGTCAGAAATGATGGGAGATGCTCCTGCTTGTCCGACTTGTGGGCATGTTACTGTCCGAAATGGAGCTTGTTACAAATGTTTGAATTGTGGAGAAAGTTTGGGGTGTAGTTAAATATTAAAATATTTTTATATTTTTTTCTAGTTATCCACAAATATAAAATTGACAAAGTATAATATTTATTTTATAATCTTAATTGATTGTAAGTATTTCATCAAAGAGGCATCTTCCTTACGGGGGGTGTTTCTTTGTTTTTAATCTTCTTTTTGTTTAGAGTATTGGTAAATAAATATGAGATTATTTATTTTTTTCTAGTTATCCACAAATATAAAATTGACAAAGTATAATATTCGTTATATATTATATGTATTGGAAAAAGAAAGAAGCAAATAAACACCCTAATAGGGTGTTTATTTGTTTTTAATAAGTTTTTTGTAGATATATTATGCTTAATATTAGTTTTTTGCAAATTTGTTTTATATAACTATACAATCATTTGATAATTATTTGGATTAATCAGAACTATTTATTGTCAATTAATTGTATAGTTAAAAATAATAACCCCGCTCTTCTCGAAGGGCGGGGTTATTTTAATATTTTTATGTTTTTATACTTTAATGCAAAATATTATTCAACCACCACTTTCACACTTGGTCCCATACTACTGGTCAAGAATAGACCTTTGATGTATGTACCTTTTGAACCTTGTGGTTTTACTTTTTTGATAGCATCCATGAAAGCCAGTAAATTTTCTTGCAATTTTTTAGCATCAAAACTTACTTTGCCAATCACTTGATGGATATTGGAGCCATCATCATTTTTGAAAGCAGCTTTGCCTTTTTTTAATTCTTCTATCATTTTTTTGACATTTTTATCTACTGTTCCAGTTTTTGGATTTGGCATCAAGCCTTTTGGACCAAGGACGCGAGCAGCGACTGCTAGTTTTGGCATCATTTCTGGAGAAGCGACTGCGATTTCGAATTCTATTTTACCTGTTTCTTTTATTTTTTTGATATCTTCTTCACCATAAATGAAATCAGCACCAGCTTCTTTGGCATCTTTTTCATCATTTGGACCGACGAAAGCAGCTACTGTTTTTGTTTTTCCTGTACCATGTGGCAAGACCACTGTGGAACGGATTTGTTGATCAGTTTTCTTTGGATCAATTCCTAGTTTGATGTGTACTTCTACAGAAGCATCGAATTTTACAGTACTAGTCTTTTTGACCAATTCAATAGCGTCAGCTACAGAATATACTGTGTTTGGGTTGACTTGAGATTTCAAGCCTGTCATTCTTTTTGACATAATTTATCTAATTTTCGTGGTGCTAGCCTCTGAATGGTCAGAGTCCCACTTTTATAAAGGCTTACAAAGCTCACAAGGCTTACGAGGCCTACAAGGCTTTTTAAAGCTCATTATTTATACTATATTGAGCAGGTTTTGTCAATAGAGTAATGTGGAACGGGGAATGAGGAATGTTAAATTTTTCGTATCACATAACACATATCACATAGCAAATTTGGTACGAGGTATGTGTTATGTGTTACGTGGGGAGTCTTTCTTCCCATGAAATTTCTTATGTACATTTCTCAATTCTTTGTCAGTAATATGAGTATAGATTTGAGTAGTCGTAATAGAGGAGTGACCGAGCATAGATTGGACACTGCGAATATCAGCTCCATTTTGGAGCAAATCTGTGGCATAAGAATGGCGCATGGTATGAGGAGTCACTTGTTTGGTTATGCCAGCATTTAGGGCATGTTTTTGGACAATACGTTGGATTGAACGAGGGGTCAATGGTTCGTCATGATCTTTTTGTTTGCCAAAGCGTTTGTCGTGGGAAATAAATAGATAATTATTCATGTCTTTGCGAGTATCCAGATATTTTTGGAGCCAAGTTTTGGCATCATCAGACAAAAATACAATACGAGATTTGCCACCCTTGCCAAGAATTGTGAATTCATCACGCTTGAGATTGACATCTTCAATTTTCAAATTAGCCAATTCAGAGACTCGTAGTCCAGTAGAGAATAATAATTCCAAAATAGCTTTGTCGCGATAGGCGAGTAATAGAGTCATGCCACTGCCATTTTCTTTTTCTAGACTTTTTTTGCTGATATTTTTGATAGGAGCTTCTAGAATTCTAACAATATCTTCTTGGTCTAAGAAATTTACTTCGCGATCAGGCATTTTCATTAGTTCTATTTTTTCTGGAACAAGACTAACAATATTTTTTTTGGCTAGATATTTTAGAAAAGAACGCAGAGCTATGAGATGATAGTTTTGGGTATTTTTTTTTAGTGGTTCACCGTGATTGTCAACAAATCTATTTAGCCATAATCTATATTTACGGACACTTTCATCTGTAATAGCATTTGCGTTTTTGTCTTGACCTAACCACTCTAAAAACCGTGATAGATAAAAGTGGTAGTTTTCAACCGTTTTTTGGCTACGGTTGCGTTCGATTTCTAGATGTTCGAGGAATTGGGTGAGGTATTTTTGGAGAGACATAATATTAAAGCATTAAAACATAAAAGCATAAAAACAATTTTATTTTTGTTTGTTTATTGATTTGGAGAGAGTATTTATTTCTGACCAGAGCATTGCATTGATTTCATCTAATAGTGTATTTAGTTCATTGTAATCATTTTCATTTAGGAAATTTAGTTTTTTTGATAAATATAAGAGATATTCTGTTTCTTTGGCAGAACCAAAGGCTGTGCGCATGAAATTTAGTTGGTTTTTTTCTGTAAATCTAGCATAACCTTCTGTATAGTTTAGTATTATAGACAAAGTTGCACGTTTTAATTGGGAAGTAGTGACATATATTTCTTCTCTGGGGAAATTTTTCGTCTCTAAGAATATTTTTTCAACGAAATTGTGCATTTTTTGTTTTAATATTTTTTTAAATCCCTCCATATTTTATTTATTTAATTAGCTTAAGTGTTTTAATGATTTTATGCTTTAATGTTCCCATGCATATTGTACGACACAATTGACAAAAGGTCAAAAATGTGCTATAATGTATTTATCAACGTTGAAAAACAACTTAAAAAATTCTCTTAGATAAGCCAAAAATAAGCTTATTTCTTAAATCGGTCTAGCTTTCATCTACAAGGGCTGACCACAAAGTAAACACAAAAATAAACATAAAAATACATGCCTATGCAACAAAAACATTTGGGAGTGCAATCTCCTGAAGCTAATTTTTCGTCTGTCTATTTTTTCTTGACAGCGGGTATTGCTCTTTCTATTTTGGTCTTCGTATTTGTTCCTAGAATTTCAATGGGGTAAATAAGTAATTAGTTTTATTCTTAATTTACAAAATATGTAAGAAAAAAATTTTATTTGTATGAAGCCTTAATTTTATAAATAAAAAATGATCTAATAATTTAGGTCATTTTTTGTTGCCAAAAAATAGCGTAGTATGTTATACTAAATTAGTAAAAAATAATTCATTTAATTTGAAAAATATGAAGAAAAACAATTTTTTGATATCGGGGCTAGCTTTGTTATTAGTTTTGGTTTTTGTGCCTGTTGCCAATGCTCAAACTACCACAGTAGATGAAACTGTAGTAATAGATACCACAAGTACTGATGTTAGTAGTACCGAACAAGTCACTGTGACAGAAAATCTGGATAGTGTGGAAGTAACTCCAGTAGACAAAGTACCTTCAACATTTGGATTGTTTTGGCTTGGTTTAAAAGAACGTGTAAATATTGCGCTTACTTTTGATCCTGTGAAAAAAGCTGAAAAGCAAGTAGCTTACGCAGAACAAAGAATGAAAATAGCTGAAAAAATAGCAGAAAATAGTGATGATCCTCAGGTACAAGAAAAAGTACAAAAAATGGTAGATAGAGCTCAAGAACTTATTTCAAAAGTTCAAGATAAAAAAGATAAATTTTTGGATAATAAAAATGATAACGTACAAAGACTTCTAAAAAATGTAGCTATCCACACTGAAAATAAAGAAGCTTTGTTAGATAAAATAGAAACAAAATTACAAGATAAACTTACTCCAGAACAATTGGATAAATTTCAAGCAATGCGTGAAGATGGTGTTGTGAAGGCTCAAGGAATTTTGCAAGCTCTAAGTAATCCAAATATGCCAGAAGAAATAAAAGTTAAATTGCAGGAAGTAAAGGATAGAATTGATGCTAAATCTACTGAAGTACAGAAATTTCGTGAAGAACAAAAACAAGTTTTGGAAGATGTAAAAAATGGTGTAGAAGGTGCCAAAGAAGAATTGAAAAATCTTTTTGATTCTCGCAAAGAAGAAATAAAAGTTGATTTGGAAGATATAAAGGCTAGATTGGAAAATCGTAGAGAAGTAGAACAACAATTGCGCGAAGATGCACAATCAGGAGATGTTGAGGCTAGACAAAAATTGGAAAGAATGAAAAAAGTAGATGGACAAATAAAAGAAAATGTTCAAGATAGAATAGAAAACAGACAAGAGGTTAGACAAAATATGGAAAGTAATAATACTTCTAGTTCAATACAATTGCAACCAAAATCAAAATTAGCACCTTTGCCAGTGCAAAAAATGAATGAAATTAAAAATGAAGTTAGAAGAGAATTACAAAAAAAAACAGAAGAGAATAAACAAGAAAAAAAACTAGAAATAGAGGATAAGATTGAAATAGAAGATACTGTAGAAGTAGAATCACAAAATTAATTTATTTTTAAGTATTTTGCAAAAACTCACCTTGCCAAGGTGAGTTTTTTGGTATAAACTTTAGTTATAAAGTTATAAAGTTATAAAGTATTTTCTATGTCATTTTATCTTATTTTACCCAATATTCGTTCGTGCCATAATGTCGGGGCAATGTTTCGGACAGCGGATGCTTGTGGTGTAGACAAACTTTTTTTGGTTGGCTACACAGCCACACCTCCAAAACCACAGATTGACAAAGTTGCTCTAGGTGCTGAAACGTGGATTCCTTGGGAACACAAAAAAGATTTGAAAAAATTGATTACTTCTCTAAAAAAGAAAGGATTTTTTGTTGTAGGTTTAGAAAAAAACGAAAGAAGTGTAGATATTGCTGAATTAGATTTACAAACACAAAAAAATGTAGTTTTGATTGTTGGAAACGAAGTAGAAGGTGTTGAAGAAGATATTTCTAAACTCTGTGATGCTGTAGTACATATTCCAATGTATGGTAAGAAGGAAAGTCTAAATGTAAGTGTGGCGGCAGGAATTGGGATGTATGTGATTAAGAATAAACTTTTGAAATAAATTTTGTTAATTATAATTTATAAATTTATATTGTTGGCTTACAAAGCCTACAAAGGCTCACAAGGCTTACTTTTAGTAAATGCCTTGTGAGCTTTGTAAGCCTTGTGGGCCTTGTAAGCTTTTATTATGAATACCATTGTCTTTGATATCGAAACAATTCCTGTAGATTTTGATAGTTTTGACGAAGTCCAAAAGACTTATTTGACCAAGTTTGCTGAAGGGGAAGAAGATATAGAAAAAGTAAAAGACCAAATGGCTCTTTGGGCACCAACAAATAGAATTGTAGCGATTGGTATGATGTCAGTAGATAGTCAAAGAGGTGCTGTTTATTTCCAAAATAGAAATGAAGAAAAAGTGGATTTTGTAGAAAATAATATTAGATATTTCAGTGGTAGTGAAGAAGAAATTTTACAAAAATTCTGGATAGCGATTGCTCGGGCTCACAAATTTGTGACGTTTAATGGGCGTGGGTTTGATTGTCCAGTCTTGATGTTGCGCTCGGCTATACTAAAAGTCAAACCTAGTAAAAATATTATGCCATATCGCTATGCTCATGATTTACATATTGATTTGATGGAACAACTGACATTTTACAATGCTTATCGTAAATTCAATCTTGATTTTTATTGCAAAGCTTTTGGTATAAATTCACCAAAAGCCAATGGAATAAATGGTCATGATGTAAAAAATTTGTTTGCCAATAGGGAATATATGAAAATTGCTAAGTACTGCGCTGGAGATTTGACAGCTACGAGAGAATTGTATTTGCGTTGGCGAGATTATATGACTTTTTGATGTAATTTTGGTATAATACGGATATTGTAGTCGAAAGTCCATAAAGTCTAAAGTCATTTGGAATTTGTAAATTTATTTTTTGTTACTTACTAAATTCAGTGTCTTATGAAGGAAAAAGCTATACAACATACACTTAATATTTTTAAGCAAGTATATCGCAACTTGCCACCTTTGGTTGGGACAAATTTGCGTGAGCAGATAAAACAAAAGCTTGAAGAAGCTGTAGATAATGGTGAATTGACTTTGGTAGAATTGGAAAATTTTATGATTTTTTATGGTAAGAAAATATGGCCTTTTGTACAAGCCTTCGAAGATATTTATCATATCTATCATGAGAAATTGTCTGAGAAACTTTTTTTGCAAAAAGCTTCTAAGAAAATTGTCAAAAAATATATTCTCATGAAGGAAACTGGCGTAAAATTTGTGGATCTTTTCAAAGGGGCTGTCCATCATTTTTTTGATCACGAAGATAGATTAGAATTATCAGAATTATTGGTTTCTTTGAAAAAAGATATTAGGAAATATGCAGTACAAGCAGTGATGACTCATGAAAAAGAAAATTATGAAATGAAAATAAACAAATATGGTCAGATGGTAAAAGATATAAATTTGGTAATTGAGGATCTGCACAAATTTGCCAAGGAAGAAAATGATAGAGATTTTGCTGAGGATGTTTTGGATAAAGCTAAGACTATTGAATATAGTTTTGCTTTTTTGGGACCAAAAATTAGTTATGGAGAAATAATGAATTTGTTGGAATATTATGTAGGTAAAAAAGAAGAGAAGAAGATGAGGAGAATGTTTTAGCTATTAGAAAAAGTAAATAGTAAATAGATGATAGTAAAGAGTAAAGAGTAAATAGACATTTCTACAAACCCTCAAAATTTGTTATAATAAAAACATTAAAAAATTCTATCAAACTAAAATTTTTCTCTATGAAATATTTCAACCCTCCTCGGGACAATCTAAAAGGTAAACAAAAAGATATTATGGATCAATCCAAAAAGATTGCTTCTTTTGATAAATATTGGTTTTGGCATGGGTTGTGGCATTCTCATCAAGTACTTTTTAATGATAATCATTGTGGCGATTCTTCATCATTGAAAACAAACAGTAAACGTCTCCGTCACCTCAAACTCCAAATCCTCCTCCACTACTTCCGTAACTTCTTTTTATTCCCATTTTTCTTATTCAAATTCCTTCTCCCTTCATTTATGAAGGGAAAGAACAATGTCTGGAAGAACATAAAAACAATCATAAAAGAAAAAGAATTTAAACCATTAAGAATAGCAATA
>JBAYUH010000007.1:0-40557 GCA_041675185.1 Candidatus Magasanikiibacteriota bacterium
AAAAGAAGCAATCTTTTTGGATTGATCCATAATATCTTTTTGTTTACCTTTTAGATTGTCTCGAGGAGGGTTGAAATATTTCACAGAATTAGTATTATCATAAATAATAGTTAACTTGCTATTTTAAGCTTTAACATTACTGTATTGATATATTGACGTATTGACAATCACTAAGACAATTTGACAATATTTTTAAAGCAAATTTATTATAACATAAGTTTTTATTTTGTGGAAATTTTGGTTTGTTTAGTGGTGAATAATTACTTTAGATTGAAAAAAATAATATCAAATGACTTTTGACTTTATGGACTTTAGAGACTTTCGACTATCGCCCATCTTTTCCCTAACTTTCAATTCCCTCACTTCATCTCTTAAAATAGCAGCAAGTTCAAATTCAAGTTTAGTTGCAGCTTCACGCATTTTCATTTCTTTTTCTTTGATAATTTCTTTGAGAGGTCTAGCATCTCCCATAATATCTAGATTCAAAATACTTCTATCACGTCTATTTATTTTTGTTTTGGCACCTTTGACACTAGTACTAGTCAGACCAAACTCTTCCAAAATATTACGAATATTTTTTTCAATAGTTTTTGGAGTAATATTATGTTTCTTATTATAAGCCAACTGAATCTCACGACGTCTGAGAGTCTCAAAAATGGCTTTCTCTATAGACTTGGTCATTTCATCAGCATACATTATCACCTGACCATTGACATTACGAGCAGCACGACCAATAGTCTGAACCAAACTTGTTTCATTGCGCAAGAAACCTTCTTTGTCGGCATCAAGAATCGCCACTAGAGAAACTTCTGGAATATCCAGACCTTCTCGAAGCAAATTGACACCAATAATTACATCTATCTCACCTTTACGAAGTTTTGTAATTATTTCAATTCTCTCAATAGTCTTGATATCACTATGCAAATATTCTACTTTTAACTTTTGTTCTTTTAGATAATCAGACAAATCTTCAGCCATACGTTTGGTTAGTGTTGTAACCAAAGTTCTCTCGCCTTTTTTGATTCTATCTTGAATTCTTTCTATCACATCCTCTACTTGAGATTTATTTTTGCCTAGTTTTTCTGTCACTGGACAAATAATAATTTCTGGATCAATCAAACCAGTCGGACGGACAATTTGTTCGACGACTTGATCACTCTTTTCAATTTCATATTCTGCTGGAGTAGCTGACACAAAAATAGTTTTTTGAGTTCTATTTACAAATTCATCAAAAATAAGTGGCCGATTGTCCAAAGCACTTGGCAATCTAAAACCATGTTCTATCAAATTTTCTTTGCGAGCTCTATCACCAAAATACATACCACGAATTTGTGGCAAAGTAACATGTGATTCATCAATGATTGTAAGAAAGCCTTTGTCTTTGGCAGAGTATTTGAAATAATCTATCAAAGTAAAAGCTGGCTCACCTTCTTTGCGTCCATCGAAATGACGTGAATAATTTTCTATACCACTACAAAAACCAACTTCTTTGATCATTTCCAAATCATATTTTACTTTTCTTTTTAGTCTTTCGTATTCTAGAGCTTTGCCATTTTTTTTGAAAAATTCCAATCTATCTTTCAATTCATTTTCAATTGTTTGAAAAGCTTGCATCTGTTCATTTTCATTTATTACATAATGTTTGGCAGGAAAAAACCAAGCGTCATTACTATTTACTTTGACATTACGCGTAACACGATCTACTATTTCGATCAAATCTATTTTGTCGCTAATCTCAAAACGGTAAATCAATTCTTCGTTGACTGGCATTATTTCAAATACTTGTCCACGCATACGAAATTGACCTCTTTTCAATTCTGTGTCATTTCTATTAAATTGCATAGAGATAAGCTTTTCCAGCATTCCTCGTCTATCCAAATTTTGTCCGACTTCAAGATGTAAAACAGTTTTTTCATAATCTAGAGGATTACCAAGATTGTAAATTGCTGAAACCGAAGCCACAACAATCACATCACTGCGCGTAATTAGAGCTTGTGTACAAGCGTGACGTAATCTGTCTATTTCTTCGTTTATTTGAGCTTCCTTCTCAATATAAGTATCACTGCCTGGAATGTATGCTTCTGGCTGATAATAATCATAATAAGACACAAAATATTCCACAGCATTGTCTGGAAAAAATTCACGAAACTCGTTACAAAGCTGAGCTGCCAAAGTCTTGTTGTGAGCAATCACAAGTGTTGGCATTTGGACTTTTTCAATCACGTTGGCAACTGTAAAAGTTTTACCAGAGCCAGTTACACCAAGCAAAGTTTGATTCTTATAATCTTTTGACAAACCAGAAACAAGACCTTTGATAGCTTCTGGCTGTGATCCTGCTGGTTTGTATTTTGATTTTAGTTTGAAGAGCATAATTAAAAGGCCTGAAAAAGCTTGTCCACCCAAGGCGGATCCGTCTCGGACGAAAAATGCCTAAAAGGCTTGAAATGCTTTTTATAAACTTATATTAACTTAATTTTAAACAAAAATCAACCACAAAAAAACAATCGTCTTGTAACGATTGCCTTTTAGGCTTTTCAGGTATTTCAATTATATTTCTACTACTTCATTATACTTTGGTATATAAGTCTCTACTTTCAAATCACTTTTTATTTTATTAGAAAAAACAGTCAGAGCATCTTCTTCACCATGTACACAAAATACTTTTTTTAATTTATGCTTTAATTTTTTTGTATTAGCAGTGTCTAACCAATTTAATAATTTTGTTTGGTCACCATGAGCTGACAAAGCACCAATAGCTTTGATAGTACATCGAACTTCCACACTTTCACCCATTACTTGGACATGTTTTTGACCTTCATAAATTTTTCTACCCAAAGTGCCATAAGCCTGATAGCCAACAATAATAAGTGTAGAATTAGGATCTGATAAATATCTCAGAGCATGATGCAATATTCTACCACCATTCATCATCCCAGCACCAGCAATGACAATTTTTGGTCCTGGTATGTTATTTATTTTTTGTGAATCTCTCTTAGAATAAGCTACTTGAAGCTGAGGAAAATCTAAAAAGTCATCACCTTCTAGATGCAATCTTTGAGCTTCTTCATCATAATATTCTGGATATCTTTTGTAAACTTTGGTAGCATCAATCGCTAATGGACTATCTAAGAAAATTGGAACATTTGGCAAATTGTGATCATATTCACTAAATTCATTCAACTCATAAAGAAACTCTTGAGTACGCTCTAGAGAAAAAGCTGGTACCATAATAGTACCACCTCTTTTGACACCATTGATTATCAAATCTGATATTATACTTTTTCTAACTTCCACACCTTCATGAATACGATTACCATAAGTAGACTCACAAACAACATAATCTACATCTGGACTAAGATTTTCTGTATCTTTCAAAATTGGCACATTTCTATTGCCAATATCTCCAGAAAATGCAATTTTTTTGCCATCAACAGAAATTTCTATAAAAGCTGAACCAAAAATATGTCCAGCATCTTTCCAAATAGCTTTGACACCATTGCCCAAATCAATTTCCTCATGATAATTTAGACCTTGACACAATGCTTGAGATTCAGCCACATCTATTTCATCATACAACACAGGATAACCAAATTTACGATTGTCATAAGCCATAATATTGTAGGCATCATACCAAATCAAAGGCATCAAATCTTTTGTACCTTTGATAGCATAAATTTTGCCACCATAACCTTCTTTGACTAATTTTGGAATACGTCCAATATGATCTAGATGAGCATGAGTCACTAAAACTACATCAATTTCCTTTGGATCAAAAGGAAAGACATCATGATTAAGACCTTCATTGAAATCTCCACCTTGAAACATACCACAATCAATAAGAATTTTCATTTTGCCAGTATCCAAAAGATGACATGAACCAGTAACTTCACCATTTGCCCCACTAAAATGTATTTTCATAATAAAAGCTTGAAAGGCTTAAAATGCCCAAAAGGCTTAAAAGGCCTCTCAAGCTTTTCAAGCATTTTAAGCCTTTTCGGCCTTATTGTTATAATATTGTACCAAAATATACTCGACTATACAAATGTTAGTTTTTTTGTTATAATCTTCATTATAATATGCGTCAAGAAATCGACAAAATCAAAATAAAAGAACCACCAATCGAGGAGCTAAGCAAACAAAAATCCTGTATCAAATCTAGCTGTGCTACTAGTTGTGGTTGTTTTACTATACTTTTTATTATTTCTATTTTATTATTGAAGTTTGCTTTTGGTCCAACCACCAAAGAACTAAAAGATTTGCCAGAAAGTTTTACTAGTAAAATTCCTATTTACGACATAACAAATGTAGAAAAAATCACACACACTTCTGGTAAAGAAAAAAGTACAAAAATAGAAAGAGCAGCTTTCCTACCAAAATTAGTCCTATCCCCTTTTATTATTTATTTTGATAGAAATTTCAAATACATTCCTAGAACAAAACCAGAAGGAGAAGAAATGACAAATATTGACAAACTAGTCGCCTTCATGCAAAAGCCACTATCTGATGAAAGAGATGTTTACAAAATAGAATGGATAGAATTAGATGCCAAACAAGATTTCTTACTAGAATACTACAAAACAGAATTAAAAAAGAAAGGTTTTGAAATAGAACAAGAAAGTAATAACAAAGATGTCAAAGAATTCACTTTTTTTGAAAATTCTGAAGATATAACTGGCGTAGTCTATACAGTAGATAATCAAGATACTAAATATACTGATTATATGTCAGTGACTATTAACACACCTAGTGAATAGCTAAACCTTTTTAATCAGTGTTTTATGTCAGTCAAACAAATCAAACAAGCTGGAATAACTTGGACAAATATCAGTAATGTCAATGAAGAATCCATAAAATTTTTGAAAGAAAATTTCAAATTCCACCATCTAGATATTGAAGATATCAAAAGTGAAAGTCAAAATCCAAAATTAGATACTTACAAAGATTATCTTTTTTTGATTGTTCATATCCCACAATGGAAAATAGATAGAAAAAAAATAATCTCTCACGAAATAGATATTTTTGTTGGCCCTAATTTTCTCATCACTATCCAACACAGCAAAAACAAAGAAATGAAAGATTTTTTTTATAGATCAATGAACAATAGAAAAGCTAGGAAAGAGTGGGTGAACAAAAGTTCTGGATTTCTTCTTTACAAAATTTTAGAATCTATTTTTAGTCAAAGTAGAATTATTATCAATTCTCTTGGTAAACAATTGTCTACTATAGAAAATGATATTTTTGTCAACAAACAAGACGAAAAAATAATTCACCAACTAGCAATGTATAGAAGTAATGTACTAAATCTAAAAAGATTACTTGATCCACAAAGATTCAACATGTCTTCTTTATCAAATATCAGAAGACCATTTTTTGATGAATCACTAAGTATTTATTTTGATAATATCAAAGATTATTTGGACAAACTATGGGTCATAGTCGATACTTACAAAGAAACAATTGACGGACTACATGTAACTGTAGAATCTCTTATCAACCAAAGAACAAACAAAGTAATCAACTCTCTTACCATAATTTCAGTTTCTTTATTACCACTTACGCTGTTATCTGGAATTTATGGTATGAATATCGAAGGACTGCCTTATGCTCACAGTCCAATATTTGTTTGGGGACTTTTTGGAGCTATAGCTACTTTTATTCTATTCTTAATTTTTGTGATGAAAAAAAGAAAAATATTATAAAAACATGATTGGAAAAATTCTTGGTAGAAAATCTTATACTATTACAGGTGCAGCCATTGTGATTGGTACAGCATCTTTTGTAAGCAAAATTATTGCTCTGGCACGTGATCGTATTTTTGCACACCATTTTGGAGCTGGTGATATTATGGATTCTTATTATGCTGCTTTCAAAATTCCAGATCTTGTTTTTAATTTACTGATTGTTGGTGCTTTGTCAGCTGGTTTTATTCCAATTTTTGTTGAATTAATAAACAAAGATAAAAAAGAAGCTTGGAAAGTTACCAATGCCATGATAAATATTTTGGGATTTTTACTAATCATAAGTTGTACCCTATTAATTATCTTCACACCACAAGTTCTAAAACTATTAGTCCCAGGTTTTTCTGGAGAAAAATTAAAATTAGCAATTACTCTAAGTAGAATCATGTTTATTAGTCCTATACTTTTGGGCATTAGTAGTATTGTTAGTGGAGTTTTACAATCATTCAAAGCTTTTCTTATCTATTCACTTTCTCCAATAATGTATAATATTGGTATTATCATTGGTGCTTTATTTTTGGTACCTATCTTTGGCACTATAGGTTTGGCTATCGGAGTAGTGATTGGTGCATTGTTCCATCTACTAATACAAATACCATACTTCATTCAATATGGTTTCAAATACCAACCAACTTTTGATTGGAAAAATATTTATGTTAGAAAAATTGCCAAACTAATGATACCAAGAACACTTAGTATGGCTACCAAACAAATAAATTTTCTAGCCATAACTATTATAGCTTCTACTCTAGCATCTGGAAGTTTGTCAATTTTCAATTTTGCTGACAATATTCAATCTGTACCTACAAGTATTATTGGTATTTCTTTTGCCATTGCTATTTTCCCAGCTTTATCTCAAATGGCTAGTAATAATGATAACAAAAAAATTATCCAACAAATTTCTGAAACAACCAAACAAATTCTTTTTTTGATAATTCCTATTACTATTATCATGTTTCTCTTGCGAGCTCAGATAGTACGTCTAATACTTGGTACAGGACAATTTGACTGGGATGCAACTACTCTTACTTTTACAGCTCTTGGAATTTTTTCTTTTTCTCTTTTTGCTCAAAGTTTGACACCGATTTTATCTAGATCATTTTACGCTCTACAAGATACGTTGACTCCTCTAATAATAAGCGTCATATCTGATATCACAAGTATTATTATAGCAATATATTTATCTCACTTTTATGGCATTATTGGTCTTTTTGTTGCTTATTCTTTTAGTCAAGTCTTTCAATTTGGTTTTTTGTGGCTGTTGCTTAGAAACAAACTTGGTACATTGCAAGAATCAAAAATATTTATTTCTATAATGAAAATCTTTATTGCTGCTGTCATTATGGCACTTTCTATCCAATTTATGAAATATACAATATCTCTATTTGTAAATATGAATAAATTCTGGGGTATATTATTACAAATGGGTATTTCATCTATAATAGGTCTACTAATTTATGCTATTATTTGTCATCAATTGAAACTAAAAGAAATGCAACTATTCCAAGAAAGTTTCAAAAAAAAGTGGCTCAAATTACGTAATGTTGATACTGGTATAAATAATAATATTTAAAAAAATAGAAGGCTAACTGTATAGTATTGCCAAAAGGTATAAAAACTGCTAATATACTGACAGAAATTTAGACAAATTATGACAAAAAACAATACAAGAAACTTCTGTATCATCGCTCACATTGACCATGGTAAATCGACCCTCGCGGATCGATTTCTTGAGATTACCAATACTGTTGAGAAACGCCACATGCACGCACAACTACTAGACCAGATGGAACTCGAACAAGAACGTGGAATCACAATCAAGCTTCAGCCTGTTCGCATGAAATACAAAGGCTATACTTTGAACCTCATCGATACTCCAGGCCATGTTGACTTCACTTACGAAGTATCCCGTTCACTTGCTGCAGTCGAAGGTGCGATTTTACTTGTTGACGCAAGTCAAGGTGTGCAAGCACAGACCATTGCAAACTTATATCTCGCAATTGACCAAGACCTCACGATTATCCCAGTCATGAACAAAATTGATCTGCCAAATGCCAATCCAGAAAAAACTGCAGCAGAAATCATTCATCTTCTTGGTTGTAAGCAAGAAGACATTCTCACCTGTTCAGGAAAAACTGGACAAGGTGTTTCAAAATTATTGGATGAAATTATCAAAAAAATTCCACCACCAGTAGAAACTTCTGACAAACCTCCACGCGCCCTTATTTTTGATTCTCTCTATGATGACTATCGTGGAATTGTTGCTGCTGTGCGTATGAAAGATGGCTCATTCAAAAAAGGTGATCCAGTTACATTCATGGAGACTAGTGCTGAAGGTGAAATTTTAGACATTGGACACTTTGCTCCACAAATGACGTCTGATGGAATACTGGAAAACGGACAAATTGGATATGTGACAAGTGGTGTTAAAGTGTTAGGTCAAGTACGCGTGGGAGATACGATTACTCTGACCAAAAACGGCGCGACTGAACAATTACCTGGGTACAAAGAAGTAAAACCAATGGTCTTTGCTGGTATATTTCCACGCGAAGGAGATGAATACAATGTTCTTCGTGATGCAATAGACAAATTGAAACTAAGTGACTCATCACTCTACTATGAACCAGAACATTCACAAGCACTTGGCTTTGGATTCCGTTGCGGATTTTTGGGTATGCTTCATCTTGAAATTTTTCAAGAACGCCTCAAACGCGAATTCGGAATATCTATTATTGCGACTATACCAAGTGTTGCTTATAATGTTTTCAAAACCAATGGAGAAAATCTCACCATCAAAAGTCCACAAGATCTTCCTGAAGTCCAAAAAATTGAACATATTGAAGAGCCCTGGATGACAGTGGATATTATTACTCCACAAGAATTTATTGGAAATATCATGGGACTAATTGCCGAACGCAAAGGTATTTACAAAAATACTGAATACTTGAGTACTGGTGCTGGTCAACGCGCAATCCTTCACTACGAGACTCCACTTGCTTCCCTTATTACTGATTTTTATGATAAACTAAAAAGCGTTTCCAGTGGCTATGCATCCTTAAATTATGAATATAAAGAATACAAAAAAGCAAATGTGGTAAAACTTGATATCATGATTGCAGATGAAGTGGTAGAAGAACTAGCAACATTGGTTTGGCAAGATGATGCACATCGTGCAGGCAAAAAAATTGTTGAAGTACTAAAAGATACACTTGACCGTGAACAATTTGTCATCAAAATTCAAGCAACAATTGGAGGAAAAATTGTCGCGAGTGAACGTATTTCAGCATTACGAAAAGATGTGACTGCAAAATTGTACGGAGGTGACGTAACCAGAAAAAATAAATTACTAGACAAACAAAAAAAAGGAAAGAAAAAAATGTTGGGTATGAGTAAAGGAAAAGTAAATATTCCAACCGAAGCCTACCTAGCTGTTTTAAAAAGATAAATTTATTATTATCAATAATATGAATATTGAAAAAGCCAATCCAAATTTAATAAAAACATTACAAGACATACCGGTCGAAAGTCAAAAAGAAACTGACATAAAAGAAGAAAAAGAAGAGGAAACAATAAAATCAAAAACAGAATATCAAGAAGAAATATTACAAAATTTATTTATAGGAAAAGATAACGTGCCTCAAATTGAAAGGGTAAACAAGATTATAGAAAAATACAAAAATATTTTTAAAGAAGATGTACCAGAGTATATTACAAAACATTTGAACACAAAAACTGCTGACATATTTTTAGATATACTTGATGCAAATTGGTTTTTGCCAGCAGCCACATTATTAAAAAACTCAGATCTATTATATAATCAATGGATTTATGATGCAGTAATAGCTAATAGAATAAAAAAATTAGAAAAAATAATTGGAGATTTCAATTCAAATACCTACACAGGTCCACTTGATATTTATGAAATACATGATATAAAAACCTTAATAAAAAATTACTACGAAAGAATTTCTCAAAATGATACTCTCAAAGAAATAAATATAACAAATATTAAAAAAGCTGCATAATTATTTATTCGTCTACAATATTAAATTTTCTAATTTTAAAAATAAAATCTTTATGTACGGATCAAAAAAAATAAAAGTCCTCTGGACTATCATCTCTATCATCGCTGTTTTTGCTATGGTGTTCTTCACTATTTTACCGATGTTTCAATAAATAATTAATCCCGAAAAAAATTCGTGAGGAACGAACGAATTAAATAGATATATATTGAAAACGAATAATTACGTCTAAAAAAAATTAACTAAATAAAAACGTTTTTATTTAAGAAAGATCTTTCGCTGTATTCTCAGCTCAAAATAAAATTGACCTATGCAAAAAGTCTGGAAAATATTAGAAGAACCTCCACAATCTTTTTTCGAAGAATTCCCTGAGCTACCAAAAACTGTAGCTACTTTGTTGTACCACAGAAATATAAAAACTCAAAGACAAATAGACGAATTCTTGAATCCTGATTACTCTATAGATATTCATGATCCTTATTTATTTCAAGACATGAAAAAAGCAGTCAAGAGAATTTTCAAAGCTATAGAAAAAAAAGAAAAAATTATTATCTATGGTGATTATGATGCTGACGGTGTCTCTGCTTCAGTAATTTTAGTTTCAACATTGCGGGCTATGGGTTGTGATAATGTAGATGTTTTTTTGCCACATAGAGAAACTGATGGCTATGGACTAAATAATAAAGCCATAGAAGGACTTGTCAAAGATGGAGCCAAACTTATTATCACTTGTGATTGTGGAATTAGTAATACCAAAGAAGTTGGTTTTGCTAATGAAAAAAAATTGGATGTAATTATCACCGACCATCACACTATACCACCAACTTTGCCAAAAGCTTTTGCCATAATTCATCCAAAAATTGAAGGTGAATCCTATCCTGACAAATGGCTTTCTGGTGGCGGTGTAGCTTTCAAACTAATGCAAGCTCTGCTAAATAAACACAAAGAAAAAAATAAATTATTAAACAGTGGTGAAAAACATGAAGCCCATGAAAAATGGTTACTAGATATGGTAGCAATTTCTAGTGTTGCTGACATGGTACCTCTGATTGGTGAATCTAGAACTTTGACCAAGTATGGATTGTTAGTCCTAAACAAAACCAAACGTATCGGTTTACAAAAACTTTTGCTAGAAGCTAGAATCATAGAACAAGACGGTAGTATGAAAAGATCTCTTGATACCTATACTATTGGTTTTCAAATTGCTCCTCGAATAAACGCCGCTGGTAGGATCAATCATGCCAATGTTGCTTACAATCTTATGATGACCCAAAAAGCTACTGATGCGATTGATTTAGCTTTTGAACTAGATCAAAACAACAAAGAAAGACAAACTATAACCGAAGAACTATTCAAAAAAAGTATTGAACAAATTGAAAAAGACCAGATGAAAAATCCTGTCTTATTTGTAGTTGGCAAAGGTTGGCCAAGTGGACTAGTTGGTCTGATTGCTGGAAAAATAAAAGAAAAATATTACAAACCAGCTCTGGTGATGTCTGAAAATGAAACAGAAATAATGGGCTCTGGTCGTAGTATTGACGGTTTCAATATTATAGAAACATTTCAAGAAAATCCAGAATTATTTCTCAAATATGGTGGACATCCGATGGCTTGTGGTTTTACATTGATTAGTAAAGAAAAACTAGAAGACTTCAAAACCTACCTGATAAAAAAATATTATGAAAAAACCAAAAATCAAGACATGAGTCCAACCATCAAAATAGATGCTGAAATAAAATTAACAGAAGTAGATTGGGATCTTTTTGACACTTTGGAACAATTCAAACCTTTTGGTATGCATAATGATCGACCAAAATATCTAACTAAAGATTTGGAAATTTTTGATATAAAAACAGTTGGCAAAGAAGCTAAACATCTAAAATTAACAGTCAAACAAGAAAGTAAAATACGCAAAACCATAGGTTGGAGTCTTTGTGACAAAACTGCTGATATCAACTGGTGTAAAATTTTGCGAATTGGTGATAAAATAGATATGGTCTTTGAGATTGATGTAAATGAGTGGAATGGGAATAGAGAGTTGCAGTTGACTATTGTGGATTTAAAAAAAATTTAGGAATTTTAAATTTCGAATTTTAAAACAATTTTTTAATGTTTCAATTTTAAATTATTTTTAAAATTAATGCATTTATAAATTTGAAATTGTTTCAAAATTTAAAATTTAAAATTTAAAATTATGAAGTTGTTTATCTACACCGACGGTGGTTCTCGTGGTAACCCAGGACCTTCGGCTACAGGCATTGTCATCAAAAACGAAGAAGGTCAAAATGTTGCCAACTATGGTGAATTTTTGGGAACACAAACCAACAATTTTGCTGAATATATGGCTATAATCTCTGGACTCAAAAAAGCCAAAGAGTTGGGAGCTGATGAAGTAGATTGTATAGTAGATAGCAAACTTGTTTGTGAACAACTAAACAGAAATTGGAAAGTAAAAGAACCCACAATTCAAAAATTATTTATTCAAGCTTGGAATGTCATGCAACAATTCAAAAAATTTAAAATAAAACATATCTTACGTGTAGGAAACAAAGAAGCAGATGCTGAGGTGAACAAAGTACTAGATAATATTAGGTAAAAATATTTATGGGAAGTATAGAAATAACCAATCCTAAAAAAATAGATTGGAAAAAAGTAAAAAAACTTAGTATTGAAAAATCAAAAAAGTGGTGATGCCAAAGAGTATGACAAATATATAATGACTTTAAAAAAATAAAACTCTGTAAATTACAGAGTTTTTTAATATATCATTTACAACATCTACAACAATTCCAACATTACAACTCTTGAGAAAGATCTTCCAAAATTTTCTTCGCTTTTTTACTTATTTTTTTCGGTACATCAATAATCACTGTCACATATTGATCCCCTTTTCCACTACGTTGCAATCTAGGCACACCAAGACCTTTTAACTTAAACTTTTGTCCTGAATTAGTACCTTCGGGAATTACAAGTTTTTTCTTTCCTTCTAGTGTATCTATTTCTACTTTGTCACCTAAGACAGCTTGAGGATAAGAAATGATAATCTCAGTGAATATATCAAAACCTTGTCTTTCAAAGCCATTTTCAGACTTCACATGTACACGAACATAGAGATCACCTGGATTACTACCTACTCCAGCACTTTCCCCTTTTCCAGAAAGACGAATCATTTCTCCATCTGAAATTCCAGCAGGAATTTTCACTTTGTATTTGGAGTCACTACGAACAACACCTTTGCCATTACAATGTTTACAAATTTTCTTTGGGATTTGACCATTACCTTGACAACGTTCACAAGTTACTACACTTTGCATTGCACCTAGAATAGTTTGCTGAACACGTTTGACTTGTCCTTGACCACGACATTCACTACAAATTTCTGTACCAGCACCAGGTTCAGCACCTGTTCCACTACAAACATCACAAGCATTATTTTTGGTTAATCTTATTTCTTTTTCTATTCCAAAAATTGCTTCACGAAATTCTAATTCAACATTGATTTGAAGATCATTTCCTCTAGCAGTACGTGACCTTCCTCTACTTCCTCCACCGAAACCAAAGATATCTCCAAAAATATCACCCAAATCTATTCCATCAAAATTAGCATTACCAAAACCACCGCCCTGACCTCGAGAAGCATTCATAAAATCATTCCAGTTCACACCACCACCAAAACCACCCTGTTGTTCAAAATCAGCACCATACTGGTCATATTGTTTACGTTTGGTGTCATCGCCCACAACCTGAAAAGCTTCATTAATTTCTTTGAATTTTTCTTCGTTACCAGTCTTTTTGTCAGGATGATGTTCATGAGCAAGTTTGCGAAAAGCTTTTTTGATTTCTTCTTTGGTAGCGCTTTTGTCAACACCTAATACTTTGTAATAATCTTTTGGCATAGTTTTTATAAATTTCTAATTTAGAATTTTAAATTTTGACTTGTCCGCCTTGGGAGGAAACAATTTCAAAATGATTTAATTTTTAATTATTTTTTATTTAACAGGAAAACCATGAATAGTTTTAGGTTCATCTGATTCTTTTACTACACCAAAATTTGATTCATATCTTTGTAAATTTTCTTGCATAGCTTTGATCATTCTTTTGTAATGACCAGGACTCATAATAATACGAGAATTGAGAGTACCCACTGGTGGCAGTACTGTCATAAAATCTAAAACAAACTCTTCTCTGTTGTGAGAAATTTGTACCATGTTGGAATATTTACCAGCAAGTACTTCATCCGTTGCTTTTATTTGCAATGCTTTATTATTACTATTCTGAGACTGTTGATTGTCCATAGTTTTGAATTTAGATTTTTTGAAAACAATGTTTACATTTTACTATAATATCTTCAATTAAACAAACCATTTACCCCGTCCGAAAATTTGGACAGGGTAAAGATGTTTATCTATTTGATCTCCTCCCCTACTAGGGGAGGCTGGGATGGGTCTTTAGCAAAATAAAATGTCTTGTTCAAAGATGGACCCCCTCTAACTCCCCCTACTAGAGGGAGAATTTATTTTGTATTATTTCTTATCATCAACAACTTCCCCTTCTACAGATTCACCTTCATCTTTCTTTGCTTCAGTTTTTCCTTCTTCAGCTTTAGCTCCAGCTTGCTTGTCAGCCGAAGCTTGAGCGGAGGCTGATTCTTGTTGATACATTTTCACACCAATAGCTTGAGCTACAGTAGACAATTCTTCAGAAACTTTTTTGATTTCTTCGATATTATCTTTGTCTTTTACCTCTTTCATCTTAGCAAGAGCATCGTTGACTTTTTTCTTTTCTTCATCTGTCACACTAATCTTTTTTTCTTCGACATCTTTCATCATTTTTTCTGTAGTATAGATCATTGTTTCAGCAGTGTTTTTGATATCAATCATTTCACGTTTTTTCTTGTCTTCATCAGCATGAGCTTCAGCATCTTTTTTCATTTTTTCTATTTCCTCATCAGAAAGTCCAGATGAAGCTTCGATACGAATAGATTGTTCTTTGCCAGTGCCTTTGTCTTTGGCAGATACTTGCAATACACCATTGGCATCAAGATCAAATTTTACTTCGATCTGTGGAACACCACGTGGAGCTGGTGGAATACCATCAAGCATGAATCTTCCAAGAACTTTGTTGTCTACAGCCATTTCACGTTCACCTTGCAAAACATGAATTTCTACGCTTGGTTGATTGTCAGCAGCTGTGGAGAATACTTGAGTTTTACTTGTTGGAATAGTAGTATTTCTATCAATCAATTTTGTACACACACCACCAAGAGTTTCTAGACCAAGTGAAAGTGGAGTGACATCAAGAAGCAAAATTTCTTTGCCCAAATCACCTTGTAATTGCCCAGCTTGGATAGCAGCGCCAACAGCGACGACTTCGTCTGGATTGACAGTAACGTTTGGTTTTTTACCAAAGAATTTTTCCACACTTTGTTGGACAAGTGGCATACGAGTCATACCGCCCACAAGCACGATTTCGTTGATATCTTCTTTTTTGACACCAGCATCTTCTAGAGCTTTTCTCACAGGAGTCATTGTCTTTTCTACCAAATCAGATACAAGTTCTTCCAATCTAGCACGACTAAGTTTTAGACTCAAATGTTTTGGACCTTCAACACCAGAAGTGATAAAAGGTTCATTGACTTCAGCATCTACTGTACTTGATAATTCAATCTTTATTTTTTCAGCAGCATCTTTGACACGCTGCAATGACAATGGATCATTACCAAGATCAATACCTTCTTTTTTCTTGAATTCTTCTAGAATCCATTCCATAATCTTTTTGTCAAAGTCATCACCACCAAGATGAGTATCACCATTGGTAGCTTTTACTTCTACAGTAGATTGATCACCATCATGAGAAATTTCCAAAACAGAAACATCGAAAGTACCACCACCCAAATCATAAACTACGATTTGTTGATCACCTTTTTTGTCAAAACCATAAGCAAAAGCAGCTGCAGTTGGCTCGTTGATAATACGAGAAACTTTTAGTCCAGCGATTTCACCGGCAGCAATAGTAGCTTGTCTTTGTGAATCATCAAAATAAGCAGGTACTGTGATTACAGCTTCGGTAATTTTTTCACCAAGTTTTTCTTCAGCGTCTGCTTTCAATTTTTGCAAAATCATGGCTGATATTTCTGGTGGAGTATATTCTTTGTCACCCATTTTTATTTTCAATTTGTCACCATCTTTGACAATAGTATAAGGTGAATGTTTGATAGTATCTTGTACTTCTTTATCTTCAAAACGACGACCAATCAGACGTTTAATTGAATACAAAGTATTACTTGGATTGGTCACAGATTGACGTTTGGCTAATTGACCAACAAGACGTTCACCTGTTTTTGAAATTGCAACTACTGAAGGAGTAGTACGATTCCCCTCTTTGTTTTCTAGTACTTTTGGCTGACCACCTTCGATGATAGCCATACAACTATTGGTTGTTCCTAGATCGATTCCTAATATTTTTGACATAGTTTTTTTGTTTAATCCTGATCCGCCTTGGGCGGAGAGGGATCTTTCTTAAATATAAATTATTTTAATTAATTATCTCATACCACATACCACTTACCTCGTATCAAATTGTTTTGTGATACGTGCTATATGTTACGTGAAAAAAGTCTTGGCAGTTTAGAATGTTCAGTTCACTACTGCCAGTTTTTTATCAGAGTAATCTTTTTTTAATTTGTGAAATCAATGTTATTTTTTTATCACCTTTACACTAACTTTCTTTGATTTTTTATCTTCAGACTTTGGACATTTTATCTTGAGTACCCCATCTTCAAACTCTGCACTTACATTATCTTCTTGAACAGAAACAGGCAAAGCCACTTGACGAAAGAATGAACCACTACGAACTTCTTTGCGATAATAATTCTTTTCATCTATTTCATGTTCTCTTTTACTTTCACCTTGAATTGTAAGTACCCCACCTTCCACATTTATTTCTACTTGTTCTGGATTTACTCCAGGTAAAATAGTTTCAACTATGACATCTCCTGCATTTTCGTAGATGTCAACGGCCGGTACAAAAGTTTTGTGATTGAAATCACCATTGTTAGTAAGAGCAGGAAAATTTCTTACCATATTATCCATTTCAGAGAATGGATCCCATATTCTAGGTAACATATTTTTTTATTTAATCCTGAACGCAGTGAAGGATCTGTAGACCCTGTGTGCTTTGGAAATTATATTATTTATTTTAATAGATATATATTGAAAACTAGTAATCACGTCTAAGTAAATTAACTAAATAAAAACGTTTTTATTTAGGAAAGATTCCTCATTCAATTCCTTCGTTTCTCAGTAATTTAACTTCGGGATTAATGACCTTTTGCAATAATTACTTTTGCTACTTTTATTACTTTTTCTTTCATAGTATAACCAGCGTCAACTTCTTTCAAAATAGTTCCCTCTTCTTCATCTGATTCTTCTTCTCCTAGAGTTTCATGTCTTTCTGGATTGAATTTTTCACCAACAGTTTTTATTTCTTCTATATCAAAATTTTTAAGCACATCTCCAAATTGTTTCATGATGTAACCCACACCGTCAATCCAATTTTTTATTTTTTTATCGTTTTCATTTTCTACATCTAATTCTGGATGATGTGAAAATGCTTTTTTAAAATTGTCATAGACTGGCATAAAATCAGACAATACTTGCAACTCACTCATTCTTATCCATTCACTTTTTTTACCATCTATTTCTCTTTGTAAGTTTTGGTAATCAGCCTGAGCTCTTTGCCAACCAGTTTTGTACTCTTCCAACTGCATTTCTATTTTTTCTATTTTAGTATCTACTTCTTTATCTTCGTCTTCTTTTACATTTTTTTTATCTTTCGACATATTTTATTTCTTAAAATTTTTTTATTAAATAATCTAACAAAGTATAATTGGTAGAATAGTCCATACGTACAGGACCCAAAACTATAAACAAAATATTATTTTTCAATTTTGCACCAACTAATCCACACATACTACCAAAGGGATTACTTTCACCTATCAAAATACTTGGTTTATCTTTCAAAATATTTTTATAAATATCTTCTATCATATCTTCACATTGATCAAAAATTGCTGTCACACTTACCATATAAGAATAATCATGAAATTCTGGTTGAGAAAAAAGATTCTTGATACCAGTATAATAAAGTGAACCTGGACCAAAAGCAATAATAACAGAATTACCAGTTTTTTCAGAAATATTTTTGGCAATAGTTTTCAATTCATCATTTATTTTTTCTTCTGAAACATTATCAAAATCTTCGGCAATTTTCTTACTAATTGTCTTGAATTGCATGATATTTTCTACATAATATCTATAACCCTTTTCAGTCGGAATTCTTCCAGATGAAGTATGTGGATGGGTCAAATAACCATTTTCTTCCAAATCACGCATTTCATTGCGGATAGTAGCCCCACTAAGCTCCAAATTGCAGTTATCTACCAAAAAACTAGAGCCAACAGGTTCGGCTGACTTGGTATAATTTTCAATAATCAATTCTAATATTTTTGATTTTCTTTCGTCTAACATAGACTAAATATTTTAGCACTCTTATAGTTACAGTGCTATTATACTATTATCACTCTAGCATGTCAAGTGCTAATTTATGCACAGCAGAACAACAGAGACTAACACGTTCGATTGCAAATAAATAATTTATACAACAAAAAACACTGTTTTCACAGTGCTTTTATAATTTATAAATTTCTAAATTGTTTCCACCCAAGGCGGACAAGTTAAAATTTAAAATTCCTAAATTCCAAAATTATTTTTTATTCACCCTCCGCCACAGTCTTTCCAGCATTTCTGATTTCAGCAATACTAGATATTTCACTTAATAAAACATTTTCTACATAGATACCACGAGAATAAAATATTCTTTCCAATTCATTTTTCAATTCTACCTCGACAGCATCACGCTTGGCGCCAATAATTTCTTCAGCATCAAAACGACTAATAACCATACGCATACGACTACGCATAGTTGGGCGAATAATTTTTTCCACAAAATCTTCACCAATAGTTTGCCAAATATTTGGAATTTGGTGAATATCCAAACGAATGAGCACTGTACCTTCTATAGCAATTTTTTTATTACTCTTGGTTACAGCACCAATCGGCACATCACCCATAGCCCTTGGATTCAAAGGATTAAACTCTCTAGTTATAGCGTATTCCAAAGTTTGAGTATTGAAAAGTCTAGCCTTTTGCCAAAAAGGAATTTTCAAGTGAAGACCGGGTGTAAGAACTTTTCTAAGCACACCTCTGCCAAGATCATAAACACAAGCTACATGTCCTGGTGGTACTTTTATAAATAAACCTTTTAATACATCCTCCATGACAAATGAATACATCAATTTGTCCAGTGAATCTCCAGCCATATATTTTTATTATAATAAAAAATTAATTTATTTATCTTTATTTATCTTTGTGTGGTCTAAACAATGTTCTAATAATCAAACCTATAAACATACCGAAAAACATTGATGTCAAGATAAATATTGATTTCACCATTGGCAAAAGCCAAAGAATATAAAAAGAAAACGCTGGAAACAATATAAAATAAACAAGATCAGACTTCGTAACATTTGTTTTGTGTTTCTTGAAATCTAAATATATTTCTATCAAAAGAACAATAGCAACCAAACCTGGCCATACTATAGCATTTCTAGCACCAATATTAAAGCCATAAAAATAAATATTGATACTACCAGGAAAATCTACCCACTCATACAAAGTACGCAATAATTTCTCACCTGTAATACCTTGCAAAAATACTTGATAAAGTAGCACCAAGACTAGCAATTGAATACCTAGAGCCAATACTTTTGCCCAAGGATTAATTTTGTTTTTCTTAACAAGTTTTCTAATTTCTTCTTTTTGGAGTGTAGGATCATTGCGAAATTCTTTTTCAATTTTTTTGATATCTTCTTGTACTTGTTCATCACGAACTTTGTTTCTCTCACCAATAAAAGTCAAAGGTAAAAGCACAATACGCAAAAGAATAGTCAAGTAGACTACAGCCCAACCTAAATTTTGGTGAGCAGTGTTGTTGTACAACCAAATAAGAACATTGAACAAAGGTTGGTATAACAAATCATTCCAGATAAAGCTCCACATAGTATAATTTTGGCTAGCTAATTATGTTTATATAATAGCTCATTTTGATAAAAAAAGCAAGAAGTATACATTTTAAGAAGGTGTTAGCAAACGGATACGAAATACGAAATTTACGAAAATACGAACCATAAAACTTTCGTAATTACGTACCTTTCGTATTTCGTATCCCTATTCTTTCCTAATAGCTACAATAGGATTCAAGGCTGCAGCTTTTTTGGCTGGATAAATACCAAAAAATAATCCCACAGTAGCAGAAAAACCAATAGACAAAAATATTGAATAGATAGGTACAGCAAAAATCCATTTGAGTCCAAAATGTAATGCTCCCAAATAAACACCGTAAGAAACAAGAATACCAACAATTACTCCTACTACTCCACCAGTTGAAGTAAGTATCATAGCTTCTAATAAAAATTGCCATAATATATCTTTTGATTTGGCACCAAGAGATTTACGAAGACCTATTTCAAAAGTACGCTCAGTAACAGTCACATACATAATATTAGTAATACCAACACCGCCAACAACCAGAGAAATACATACCAAAGCAATCAGTAACAAAGTTATACCACCAACAACAGTTTCCAAAGTACCACGAATTTCATCCATAGTAGTCACTTTGAAATCATCTTTTGTTGGATCAATGATATCATGTCTATCACGGATAAGCATCTCTACATCTTCTTTCGTAGTCTCAAGTTTGGACATATCTATTACATGAGCATTGATACCAATAGCATAATCTGTACCCAAAAATCTTTTTTGTAAAGTTTTTGTAGGAATATAAATTATACTATCCATATCAAAACCAACACTCGCTCCAACTTTTTCTTGAACACCAACCACACGAAAAGATAGACCTTTTATAAAAACAGTTTTACCAACAGCATCACTATCACCAAACAATTCATCTTTTATTTTTGAACCAATAAAAACTACTTGTGACAAAGAATTTTCTTCATCAACTGTATAAAATCTACCTGAAGAAATTTTTATATTATCCACTTTGTCTGCATTGGCACCATAACCAAAAACCGTAACTATCTTAGTTTGATCTTGATATTTCACCACTTGTTGACTAGTAATATAATTGTAAGCTAAAGAAATATTAGGAAGTTTTACAATTTCATCCATATCAGAATTTTTCAATGTTGTAATTGTTACACCAGTCGCCATACTAGTAGCGCTTCCACCATTCCCTTTGCTTGGTACGCGTACCTCAATATTCAAAGTATTAGGATTGTACATATCAAGTTCACCCAAAACCATAGCTTCAAGTCCTTTGCCAGCTGAAATGATAATTACAACCGAAGCAATACCAATACCAAGAGCAATGATAGTCAAAATAGTACGCATTTTTTGTCTAAGTAAAGCAGTACTAGAAATTTGTAAAATATCTCTAAAAAACATAAATATTTTTACAATCCTGATTTCCAGATAATCCGGATAATCCTGATGTTATCTATTAATTATTTCTATTATTCTACTAAATTAAAAAAATATTTTAATTGTATCCGGAACATCCGGATTATCCTTATATCCGGATTGTCATTATTCATAACGCAACGACTCAATGGCGTTTAGCTTACTAGCTCGACGAGCTGGAATAATTCCAAAAATCAAACCAATACCTATAGACACTCCACAAGCTATCAAAATAGATAATGGTGTTATAACTAAATCCCAAGAATAACCCATGGCTTGTGCAACTTTGGCTACTATTATAGAAATCAAAACTCCCAAAATTATTCCAATAGACCCACCAATAAAAGTTATCACCACTGATTCTATCAAAAATTGCATAGTTATTTGTTTTGATTTTGCACCAACAGCTTTACGCAAACCAATTTCCTGAGTTCGTTCTTGGACAGTAGCAAGCATAATATTCATAATACCAAAACCACCAACTACCAAAGCCAGACTAGATATAGCTACCAAAAAAAATTTTAGGGCATTAGTTATACTAGATATTGCACTAAGTCCTTGAGCCATAGACCGAACAGAGAAATCATCAACCTCTCCAGTTCCAATATTGTGTTTGTTTCTCAATATCTGTTCTACACTATCCATAGCATCTGTCACATCATCAGAATTGTCCACTTTCATTCTTATGTAATTTATATGATCTATACCAAGTAATAATTTTTGGGCTGTACTAATAGGAATGAATAATTGATCATCTTGATTTTGGAAACCACTAACACCGCGTTGTTTCATTACACCAATAACATTGAAATTGACCTTGCCGATTCTTATTCTCTGATCAATAGCATCTCCATTTCCAAAAAGTTTATTTTTGATTGAAGAACCAAGTATAGCAACTCTACTAACACTTTTTTCTTCATCCTCAGAAAAAAACCGACCAAATTCTACTTGTGTATCCTCTACTTTTATATAACTTGCTGTTGTGCCAGTATAATTATTATTCTCACTATTATCACCAGCTATAATAGTATCATTACCAGTCACATACATAGCCAAATTTTCTATACATTTACAACCATCTTTCAAAATTTCTTGACCATCAGAATATTTGAGAGTTGTCACCACTATTCCAAGCGCTGATGCTGGAGGACCGTCTTTTTCTGAATTTCCTGGTAAAACTACTACCAAATTAGAACCCAAACTTTTTACTTGATTAATAATAAGACTTTGAGCGCCTGCACCCACTGACATCACAATAATCACAGCCATGACACCAATCACAATACCAAGCATTGTCAAAAAAGAACGTGCTTTACTGCGCCTAATTGTCTGCCAAGAGCTATTGATATTTTCGACTATATCCATACAAATTATTAAAATAAACTAACATAATTTTATTTAAGCAATGTATTACTTTCGTCCGCAATCTGTCTCTTTGTTACAGGTTTGTCTGATTCTATAAGACCGTCTTTCAAAGTAATAATACGCTGTGCGTGTTCGGCTGTATATTTTTCATGAGTAACCAAAATAATACTATGTCCTTTGTCTCTATTCAAATCCTGCAACAATTTCATAACTTGTAAACCAGATTTGGAATCAAGATTTCCAGTAGGTTCATCAGCAAAAATAACTTCTGGATCATTGACCAAAGCACGAGCAATGGCTACACGCTGTTTTTCACCACCAGAAAGTTTGCTTGGTGAATAATCAAGTCTATGACCAAGACCGACTTGGTTGAGCAAATCAGTAGCACGTTTTATTCTTTCTTTTTTGGAAACTTTAGTATAAAGCAGTGGTAACATAACATTTTCTAGAGTTGTTGCACGATTGAGTAAATTGAAAGCTTGAAAAACAAAACCAATTTTATTGCTACGCATTTCTGCCAATTCATCATCACTAAGTTGACTCACATCACGTCCTTCAAACAGAAAAGATCCTGCAGTCAAAGTATCAAGAAAACCCAAAATATGCATGAGTGTTGATTTACCAGAACCAGACGGCCCCATGATAGACACGAACTCCCCTTTTTCAATATCAAAAGTTAAACCATGCAAAATTTTGGTAACAACTTCTCCATTTTCGTATTGTTTTGTCAAATCTTTTACTTCGATAAGTTTAGACATAATCAGAATTTTAAATTTAATAATTTTAAATTTTAAAACAATTTCTAATTACTAAATTTAAAAATTTTAAAATTGTTTTAAAATTAGAAATTTAAAATTAAAAATTAATTCCTCTCCCACTCCTGTACACTTTGCATAAATTCATCTTTAATAGTAAAAAAATATTCTTTTACTTTTTCATAATCATTTTGTACTTTACCATCAAGTATTGCTTCTTCAAGAGCTTTTTTTATTCTGCCAACTGTTGGTCCGGGTTTTAGATTACAAAGTTCCATAATTTCTTCACCACGAACTGGAGAATTGAAAGCGCGAAGTTTGTCTTTTTCCAAAACTTCAGCAATACGAGTTTCCAAAATATCATAATTCTTTAGACGCTTTTGTAATTTTTTGGGATTGCCTGTAGTAATATCACTGCGACACAAAGTCAAAAGATCTTCTAGATCTTCTCCAAGATTAACAACTAAACGACGCACAGGACTATCTGTAATTCCCTCATCCATCAGGGCAATTGGTTGCTGGTGCCAACGAACTAATTTGGCAACATACTCAATATCATTTTTACTCATACGTAAACGTTTGCCTATTTGTCTAACAATTTTTCTACCCAAATGTTCGTGCATGTCAAAAGTCCAACCACGTTTCTGCTCAAATTGTTTGGTACCAGGTTTGCCAATATCATGTAGCAAAGCAGTATAACGAAGCAAAACATTGTCAGAACGTTCAGCTAAATTGTCTACAACTTTGAATGTATGATCTAAATTATTTTTGTGAGTATGACCATAAACTTCGTCTACTCCCCACAAATCACATACCTCTGGTAAAAATTCTTGTAGTAATCCTGTTTCATAAAGAATCCACAAACCAACTGATGGTTTTGGAGTTGAGAGTAATTTGAAAAACTCTTCTTGAATGCGCTCAGCAGAAATTATTTTCAATCTTTCTTTATTTTTTGAGAGAGCCAAATAAGTCTTTTTCTCAATTTCAAAACCTAACTGAGCTGCAAATCTAGTAGCACGCAACATACGAAGTGGATCTTCAGAAAAAGTAGTATCAGAATCAAGCGGTGTTCTCAATAATTTTTTTTCTAAATCTTTTTGACCATCAAAAGGATCTTCAATATTTTTTGACAAACCGCTAGCAATAACTTTTCTTGCCATAGCATTGACTGTAAAATCACGTCGTTCTAAATCTGTTTTCAAGTCAGTTGCTATTACTTTTGGTTTGCGAGAATTATTATCATATTTTTCAGTTCTTGCTCCAGCAAATTCTATTTCAAACAATTTTTCTTTACTGCCATCTTCAAGAAGCTTGGTAAAAACAAATCTAGCTGTGTCAAAATCAGGAAACTCAATCAAAGTTCCCTCACCGTCATATTTACTTTCAAATTTCTTAGCAAATTCTAGACCACTTCCCACTACTACAAAATCAATATCTTTTTTTATTTTTCTACCCAATAAAAGATCTCGAACATAACCACCCACAGCATAAACAGCTATTTTTTCTTGCTTTGAAATTTGATAAATTGTACTAAAGATTTTTTTCTCGTTCATAATTAATCAGTGTAATTCTTAAAAATCTATGAAATCAGTGTTAAGCATTTACTCTCACCACAACATCTTGACCTTCTTGTAAACCAGAAATAATTTCAATAAGACCACTATCTCCACGTAATCCAGTATTTACATAAACATTTTCTACTTGTCCATTTGTCAAAACACGAACATATTTTTTTCCACTATCATCTGTCTGGACAGTCCTCTGTGGAATATACAATACACCATCCTTTTTTTCAGTATAAAAAAGAATATTAGCTGTCATACCATTTAGTATATGATATTGACTATCATTATCTTCCATAGAAATTGTAACTTTGTAATAGACAACATCTTGTATTACAGTCTCCCCTGTTTCTATCTGGCTTACTTTGCCCACAAAATGATGATCTTCACCATAAGCATCAAGAGTAATATCAGTATTATCTCCAATAGAAATTTTTACAATATCTGTTTCTGGAATATCCACATTTATCTCAAACAAATGAGGATTTACTAATTGAGCAAAAACATCTGTAGCATTTATGAATTCACCGACTTTACCATTCATTTTAGCTATAGTACCAGCTACAGGAGCAACAATTATACCTTTGTTACGAGCAGCTACAGCTTGAGAAAGATTAGCCACTGCTCCAGAAAGTTGGGCACGAGCTGATAAAACATCTTCACTACGAGCAGGATTTTTGACATCATTATATTGAGCTTCAGCTTGGATTAGACTAGCTTGTGCAGAAGCAATATCAGCTTGAGCTTTTATTTTGGCATTTTCCAAATTAGCTTTAGCTTTGTCATAAGCTATTTGATAAGTAATATAACTATTTTTAGCAGTTTCTACAGCCTGTACTTTACTAATAATTGAAGTGTACTTACTACTTATATCCGTCCTGTCTACACTAATTGTAGATTTTTTGGTAATCAAATCTGTCTGAGTCAAATTACCAATTGGAGCGGTAGCGTCAAGCATTTGAGACATGGCAAACAACAAATCTTTGGAAGTAACTAGCCCTTCTTCAGCAACTACAGCTACATTATCTATTGTACTGTGAGAAGAATTTAGACTAAGATTACTAGCGACACTATCCAAATTATTTTTGGCTGATTTAGCAATAATATATTTTGTTTTGGCTGTATTCAATTTACTACTATCCAAAGCTGACAAAGAATTTTCAAAAGCATCATTGGCAAGTGTATTATCAATACCCAAAATATTATCAGAATCACTCAAAGCACTGGACAAAGAATTTTGGATTGATTGAATACTAGCAAACAAATCCTGATAAGCATTACCAACTATTTGACTATTTTCTCCACCTTCTGATAATGTCAAATTATTTTCTGCAGTTTGTAATACTGCTTCAGCATTGGCTATAGTATCAGCCGAAATAGCTTTGGTCTGATCAAGACTTGCTTTTGCTTTGTCATAAGTTGATTTGATACTAAGGACATAATCATCAGTAGCTCCAGCTAAAACTTTGTTCAAATTAGCCCTAGACTGCTGTACAGAAGCATTAGCTTGAGCTACCTGAGCATTCTCACTACTTATATCTACTTCTGCAATAAGATCACCTTCTTTTACTTGATCATTTACATTTTTATAAATTTTTGAAAGATTAGCACTCTTTTGAAAACGTAAATCAAGAGAGCCAGATGACTCAACATTACCCGTAGCATCCACAGTTTGTGACAAAGTACCACGTTCCACTTTGGTAGTTTCATAAGTCGGAGCTTTGTTAGCATTTTTTACTTTGGCATATACACCAAAAGCACCTAAAAGTAAGACAAACAAAATAATATAAAATAATTTTCTCTTATAAAATTTCTTTTTATTTTTTACTTCTGACATATTATTTTTTATTAATATTGTTTAATTGTAAATTTATTTTGGAAATAAAATCAGTCATAATTTTTGCTGGTACCAATACTACCATACCATGCTTTTCCATTACCACAAAGTTATCTGCCTTTTTAATTTTTAATTTTTCTCGCAACTTTTTTGGTATAACTAATTGTCCTCTTTCACCAACAGAAGTCGTACCATGTATATTGCCAAAAAACTCATCCTTAGTCTCTTCAGTTTCTTTTTTCATAAGTGTAGAACATAAATAAATATGAATTATCATATTTATCATACCACAGTCAACCAAATTGTCAACTTACTACAAAATCTCTCTTAATAGATGTTCAAAAGCTCTTCTTGGATCATGTTTACTAATGATGCAATGATAAATAGTATAAGCAAAAGGAGTGTTTAAATTATATTTTTTTGCTAGTCTAACAAGACACTCTGAAGCATCAATCCCTTCTATTGTTTGATTTACTTTTTCTTTGGCTTTTGAGGCTGGAACACCTTGTCCCAAATATTTACCAAAACGATGATTGCGACTATCTTCACAAAGAGAAGTACCTACCAAATCACCCAAACCAGCAAGACCATAGGCAGTACGTCTTTTACCACCCATAGCCTTGGTAATATCAGCGATTTCTTTGATAGCATAGGTAAGCAAAGCCGCCTTGGTGTTTAGACCAAACCCCAGACCTTCACACATACCAATAGCAATACTATAGACATTTTTGAAAGATCCACCAACATCTACCCCTATTACATCACGAGTTGGTACCAATTTGATATATTCATTTTCCAAAATAGCTCTAACTTTTTTGATAGCATTATTATTTTTGGAAGCTATATTCATAGCTGTAAAATTTTTATTGACCATTTGAGAAGCAATGGCTGGACCAGATATAGTGACGATATTTCTTTTCAAATTTGGACGCAAATGTTTGGCAATAACAAAAGAAGTAATTTGTAGACTCTTAGCATCAATACCCTTTGACAAATCTATTACTATGGATCTATTTTTGATATTTCTAGCAGCGAAAGAAATAGTATGTTCAAGAACAGCAGTAGGAATAGCCAAAAAAACAAAAGAAGAATCTACCAAAGCTTCTGTTATATTATACTTAGATATAATATTTTCTGAAAGTTTGACACCCTTTAAATAATTTTTGTTTTCATGATACTTTTCAATTTGTTGCAATGGTTCAATATCACCTTCCCAATTCCAAATATGTACAATATTACCATTATCAGCCAAAACTTGAGAAATAGCAGTACCCATGTTACCAGCACCTAGAACTGTAACGATTGTTTTGTTTTTTTTCATATTCAAAAAAATAATTTAACTGTACTATATATTACTCCAAGCACCAAAACTATTGTCAAAGGAATCATCAATAAAAATATATGATGCATTTGATATTTATTACTATTCAAATGGCCCATTTGTTTTGCCCGCCAATAAATCAAAACTGTCAAAAGCATTTGACTACTCACTACTACTCCACCAACAACACCAATAGCAGTGACAAACTGCCTAACACCTAAAACAAATAAAATAAGTGGTATCAATAAAGTAATAAAAATAGCCAATGCACTAGATATTTTGTAATCCCAAACTAGAGAATCTTTTAGAGCTATGCCAGACATAAGAAATCCCGTACCCATAGTCAAAACAGCAAATATATTTCCCAAAAAATAAATAGTTGGGCCAACTTTTTGTCCAAGTGCAATAGTAGCTATTTCTGTAGTGTCCACACCTGTAACCCCCAAGACTGCCAACACAAACAAAATATAAGCCGACATTACAATAAGACTAGATAATACAATAGATTTTTTGAAATCTTTACTTTTGTTTTTTAGCAAACTGTGTGCTTCGGGTATAGAAGTCAAACTAGAATAAGCAAACAAAATAACTCCGAAAGGTAAAAATAAATTACGAAAATCAGTATAAACATAATTTTGATAATTGATATGTGGAGCACTAGTCCAAACAATAAGTAAAATAATAAATAAAATAGACAAACTCAATACAAAACTAATAACTTTGATAACTCTAATACTAAACAAAACCAGCAAAGACCCGAATACAAAAAATATAATACTCCACATAAATTTTGTACCTGGTAACAAAGCAGACAAAGCATTACCTTCACCAATCAAATAAATTACCAAAACACCAAAAGATATTAGATAAAACAAAAATGTCATAACAAATTCACCTTTTTTACCTAAATATTTTTTTGCCAAACCAACCAATTGCATATTATCCCCTGCTTTATCAGCTACCTGACCCAACATTAGATTCATACCCATAATTAAAATCCCCAACAAAACCAAATAAATAATTCCTACCAATAAACCAACTTGAGAAATTGCATAAGGCAAACTAAAAATACCAGCTCCAATAGTAAAGGTAACAATTAGAGCAACCGCTTGAAAAAGATTTATTCTTTTTTTAAAAACACCATTGTGTTCAATGACTTCTTCTTCACTACGATGATATTTGTTAAATAACCAAAACATAAAAAAATTATTTCATAATATTTTTTGCAATATCCCAAAAACTACTGTCATTGTTTTTTTCTTTCATCCAATACCACCATTCAGCTCCCCACAAATAAGCACGACTTACACCAATTTTCTTCACAAAATTAATATTTTTATTCATTCTTTTAGAATTCATTGTTTTCATTTGTTCTGCAATTGGTGTTTCATTTGGTCCAGGTCCAGTAAACCATGGTTCAGCTTGTAATTCGGAAATAAACATACTTTCCAAATGTATACCATTTACTATAGCTTTGTAACGATAAAAAGCTGGTGGTAACCAATCATAAGTCCAAATCATACCATTTGGACTACGTACAATCCTATAGAGAGTTGTCCCAAACAAATCACCTAATTGGGAAGCTTTTTTCCACAAACCTAATTCTCCACTATCTGTGACAATCGTCCAATGTGGTTGATCCAAATAATTTACTAATTTTTTTTCTTCATCTACTAAATCAGGTCTAAAATTAGCACACTCCCCAAATTTAAAATTTATAAATGGTTCGTTTTCTACTTGCCACAATTCTAAAGCTGAATTAGTCTTGTATCTATTTACAATCTGAGTCAAATAACTATTTAAATTTTCTTCATACTCTTTGGAGGAAAGTTTACTAGCCCAATCTGGCACGTAACATTCAGGCCAACGAGGAGCTTTTTGTCCAATTACCAAAGTTACTTTTACTCCAGCTTTTTTTGCCTCATTCATCATGTAATCAATATCTGTAAAATCAAAAGTGTCTTTTATTTTTTCTATATCACCCCAAGGCGCTGACAAACGTATAAATTTTGGTTTCAAATCCGTCAAAATACTTTCATAAGTTTTTTTCCAATCCAGACCCAAATATATGGCATGTTCTTTACTAAAAGACACACCAAAATCAACTGGATATTTTTTGTAGCTACTAACCCACAAAAAAATATAAACTACCAAAATTATAATCAAAAGTATAATCAACACAAATTTTAAAAATTTCATAAAATTAACAACAACTTATTAAACTCACAAGACATCCCTTTCACGAAAGGCGATGATTAAAAAACAAATAAGGCAGTACTCACTACTACCAAAAGAATAGCTACAACTTCAATAAATAATTCCTTTTTTACAAAGTATTCCCTAAAAACTTTCGGATAAAACTTCGTCAACAAAAAGACAAACAAAAACATAAATATATATTGTACACCAATCAAAGCATTGACTACAGTAACACTACCAATCGCAATCGCATACTGAATAGACACCACACCAACAACAGACAATAATTTATCTATAATAATAAAAACAGCTACATGTTTATTTTTATTAATTTTATCTGTTTGTTTGTGTTTTTTCTTAAAGCTCAGGTAAACAGCTGGAAAAAACAATGTAAAAAGACCGACCAAGCCAGTAGAAGCTCTAGACCAAATAAAAGCTGTCCAAAAAGGATAAATCCCATAAAGATACTTGGCACTAACATGAGAAATAGCAAAAAACAAACCAGATAGTATAGCCCAAAGAAAACCTACATGAAAACCTACATGAAAACCCTTAACGCTCTTACGAGTTTTTTCAAAGGATAGAAGTAGTGCTGAACAAATCAAAATAATTACAGCAACCTGTTTCAAACCTGTAATTTGTTCTCCCAAAAATAAATTAGAAAAAAAATAAACAAATACAGTAACAAAAGCACCATTGAAAGGTGAGATATGAGTAGTTTCATTATTTTTCAAAGCTATAAAAAGTGTCCAAAGACCAAAACCAAAAGACACACCAGAAACCAAAGCCCACAACCAATCAACACCAACCAACAAAGGAAATCCCAAAGATGGCAAAGCAAACAGAGCCACAAACATAAAAATAGTAGAATAAAAAGTATATACCACAGGTCTACTCAATTTTTTACTAACAATAATTTTGTCCAAAATAAAAATTATGGCAAAACTAATATATCCAATAATTGCAAATATCAACCAGAGCATAATATTAAAATAACAAATAACAAAATCCAAATTCCAAATAATATACAAACCGCAAAAATAAAATTTGTAATTTGTTATTTGGATTTTGGAATTTTCTTTTTTAAATTATAAAGTCTACAATTTATTAAAAATACATTTTTATAACTGTACAAACAAACCTAAAACAAATGCATATCTTCTATTTCACTGTTTTTCCCACGCAAAACAATATCCTCAACATGGTATGCACCATTACGAGGTGCATTTAGAAAACCATTCATAGCTGCATCAGCCAACCAACCAGAAGCCAACCAATCTTTGAGCCATTCACTAGTATACCTAGGATCTTCTTGCATAACACCAGCTCCAATTGAAGTCAACCAATTTTTGTTGAATTCTTCTTGAGAACCAACAGTTGGCGCAATAATAATTGGCAATCCCAAACCAGCATAAAAAGACAATTCACTAGGCTTAGTCCACAAAATATCTGTAGTATTTAGAATTTCATTGAATTGTTTGAAATAATCAAATTTTGATTCTGAAGAATAAATAAGAAAAATATTTTTATTTATTCTTTCAGACAAATTCAAATCATGCAAAATAGCTTGGTAATATCTAAAAACATCATTTTTGACACCAGCTACTAAATTTAGTCTAATTTTACCTTTAGAAATTTCTTCTCTCAAACTATTGGCAATTTCAGCTCCCAATTCACGCTGAGCACCTGCTCCACCAACTGCAAAAGTGATAGTCAAAGGATGATCTTGTTTGTTACATTCTAAACATAATTTTTTACCCAAAAATTTTTCCATTGTATAACCATATTTACTACGATAACGTCCTTCTGGATCAAGATTAAAAATTCTAGAAGCTAAATTTTTTTTCAAAATTTCCAATTTTGGACCACCAATATTTTCTTTTGGTAAAGGAAAACCAGTAATAAATATTTTGTTTTCTCTGATACCATAAGCTTCAAGTCGCTTTTTGACTCTTCTGTTTGGGACTAAATAATTGATACGACTACGTTTTGGTTCAAGAGAAACCCAAGCCCTACTAACATCTGTGTCTGTACAAATACAATAAATATCACCTTTGTAACTATGTTCTTCAGCAAAAAAAGCTGTAGTAAAAAATGAAGTAATAAAAGGAAGATGTTCTAATTTATTTAATTTATCTATTAAATCTTTTCCCCAACCTCTCCTTATCATACTAAAAATTTCTTTGACTTGCATAGTCGGACGAGACAAATCACGGTGTGGATAAAATGGTTCAATACGTTGTATATAATCCATCAAAAAGAAAATATAATTTCCAATAATAGGAAGGTGTTTCAAACGAGAAATTTTTTCATAAATTTTACGTCCTCCCTCCCATCTGAATTGATCTCTCTTATTTATACCACCATAATTATTAGCATTGATAATTCCATAATTTGACAAAGAGAGTTCTGGCACTTGTTGTGCAATGTCATGTAAAGGATAAACAGCTCTTTGGTGTCCATAACCCATATCAACTGTGACAATATAAGCTTTTTTGAATATTTCTTTTTCTGGCATAAAAAAAATTATCTCTTAATTAGAGATAATTATAACATAATATTTCACAAAGTACAAAATAAAACTAAAATAGAAGAGAAAAGTACTATCAAATCAAAAATCCAAGTCAACAAAATCAAAATATTTAACTTTGCGATCTGATAAATATTCTAAATATTTCATATCATCAATACTTATTTTTCCAACATAAAGATTTTTTAGACGATTTTGGGTATCTTCAGACAAATAATCAACAACTTTCAAATAACCTCTAAAATAAATAGCATCTCTGGTCAATCCACCAAGTAAAGAGGTGTCTGACATACCTCTTTTGGCACGGAAACATGCTGACCAAGCTTTTTGGTTATTCAAACCATATTCCTTTTGTAAAAAATTGAATAATTCCAAAAAAGACATGTTTTGGGCATAAAAAATAGCAATCACTAGATAAATTGGCCAAACGTCTTTTAGTCCAAGATTTAGACCTAATTTTTTCTGATTATAAATAGCTAGACCTTCTTCTGTTTCCAAATAATTGGCTGTACCACGTTTGAAAATTTTGTAATCTTGCAAAGCACCGTTTTCATAACGATAGACATGAGTACCTATTTCATGAATCAACAATGCTTTGAGATGATTTTTACTACGCTTGGAAGTATTTCTAATAAAAATATTTCTTTTGCGTGGGTCAATAGAAATAGATCTTATATTTTCAGAAGTTTTTATTTTCCAATTACTTAGTCTATTTTGTTGTAAAACAATTTCAAAATATTTGATTATTTGTTTTGAACTAAGTGTCTTACTATTATCTTCTTGAATAGGGTTATCCACAAGATATTGTATAGCTTTCTCCAAAAGTGTGTTATCCACAATTCCATACAACTCTTGTGAAGCATCTGAATAATCAGAAGTACCCACAGAATCCAAAAATTGAATTTTGGAAATAATTTCGTCTATCTTTTTTACAAACAAAGGATACAAAGAATGATTAATATTTTTTGGTAGAGAACTTATTTCACGCAAAAGAGAAGTGAAATTGATATCTGGCTTTTTGTAAATAAATTGTGGTGAAAAATCCTTAGTAGCCAAAAACTTTTTCTTTTCTTCTTTTAGATTAAGAGGTTTTATGTGTAACAAAATTTTTAGTTGTTTATCAGTTATAGACAATTTCTTATCTATATTTCTAATAATTTTTTCCGAAATAGTTTTGGTGGTTGATGCTATTTTGGTAGAATCAATATCTTCTTTTAGTTTTGGATCAATCAAAAAATTGTTCAGTGTTTTTCCACCAATAACTACTTTGTAAGGACTAGCTGACAAATCAGCTCTCTTGAAAGGAAATCTAACTCTTTCACCACGAATTACTACATCAGCATAACGCTTTAATTTGTCTAGATCTTCCAAATTTTCATCAAACAAAACTTCATTACTGTGTGGATCAATCTTAGTCAACACAGCATTGTTACGAGTATTCAATATGTTTATTTCTTCAAAAAGACCAATAACTTTTTTGTCAGATTTTGATTTCGTTTTCTTCTCTGGTTTTTTTGGTACAGCACTAAACAAAGCTTTACTAACCTCTACACCTTTTGCAGGACTAGAAACTTCTAAATCTTCTACTTTTTCCAAACGATGTTTCAAAGGTATTTGGTTGGCAATTTGAATTCCCAAACCAGCTCGCGCGTTTAATTCAAGTATTTTTACACCAGTATTACTCAATACCAAATCTACTGCCAAAAATTTCACTTGACTAGCCTGCTGAGCTTTTGAAGCTGTTATCAAAATTTCATCCCACATTGGTAATTTGATATTACGAACTTTTTCACCATTAGGTAATTTTCTAATAAATTTATCATGATGTACAGCATAATTGGCTTTGCCAGTAACAATGTTAATACCCACACCAACTCCACCTAAATGCAAATTTGCTTTACCGTGTGATTCAAAAGTTGGCAAACGAAGCATGGCCATAACTGGTACATAGTTGAAAACAATCACACGAATATCTGGCAAACCAACTTCTGTAAACGGATACAATTCTTTGTGTGGAAAAAGCATTTCTTCAAAAATTATTTGATCAGAAAGTCCAGAAATAGCATATTTTCCATCCAAAATAGATATCATATGCAAATACAAATCACGCCATTGATATTGAGTACCAGTTACATCTTTGAAAATCAGACCTTTGTGTTCTTTGATAACAATAATCCCCTCCCCACCAAATCCATGATTTGGTTTTATAACAAAAGTAGCTGGTAAACTTTTTGGATTAATATCAGCCAATTCTTTGTGTCTTTTGATAACATTGTAAATTTTTGCTACACCAACACCTCTAGTCATCAAAAAATTTTTGGTATAAATCTTGTCATCAGCAAATTTTTTACTTTGTTTGGTATTGTAACGACCAACATAATGAAGATTGCGAGCATTCATCCCCAAAATAGCATTGGCTCTTTCAAAAAATTTCATAATTTTAAAAAATATTTTTTATTCTTCTTCACCAGTATGATTCAAAAATAAACTTCTAAATCTAATATATTCACTAACACGAAGACCAGTAAATTTGCCAAGCAAAAACATAAAGAAAATTGGAAACAAAACTATTTCTGGCCAAGAAATAAGCAAATTATTGAAAGCTGACCAAACCATCAAATAGTAAGATAATAATACTACAAACAAAGTTTCTAAAACTCCAAAAAGAGCCATTTTAAAACCAGTTTCTAATTTTGCATCCATAAATTTTTCTGACAAAGTAGTCATCACCAACATTGGAAATATTGCCCCAGTCAAAGACAGTGCCAAGTTAAATTTTAACACTACAGCAATCAAGAATAAAAAAGAAATAGATATAAAAGACAGATTCAAACCAACTTTTGATAAATTCAATAATTCTACTTTATCAAAAGTATATTTAACCAATTGACTAACTATTACAGCTAAAAAAAATGTTAATAAACCCAATGATAGACCAAGAATATAAAAAGCAATAGTAACAATGATAGGTGTAAACACTCCAAAAGTATTTATACCAACCACATTACGAAAAAATATAATCAAAAAAGATAAAAATGGAATAATCAAAATAAGATAAACACTATCAGCAGGGACACCTCTTTCAATAAAATAATTAACTAGAGTTGATAAAACATACCAACTATTTTTACTACTAGAATTGTCTACATGAACAAATTCTATACTACGACCAAAAAGAGATGTTTCCACGTCTTCTATTTTCTTGATACTCAAAATTGGCACAAGAGCTTCTGGTCTGGTCAACAAAATATATTTTGGATTAATAATTTTGTAATTTTGATATACTCCATGAGTAACCACAGAAATATTTCCGCTAGTGATTACTGTAAAAAATTTATTACGAATCAATTCTTTATCTGAATCATTCAAAGACTGAAAATATTGAGTAAAAGATTGTAAACCGCGCAAAGACTTGGTATAAAACAAAATAATATCAGAATTTTTGACATACTGACTATTTTCACCAATCAATTTAACAAGAGAATCTTCTGAATTAAAAGTTTCTTCTTCAGCATTAGGCGACAAAACTTGCAATGCTACACCTTGCTCTTTGGCTTGGTCAACTATAAGATTTATTTCATCTTGATTTTTTTCATCAACAATCATCAAAGCTCTGGTGTCATATACAAAAATTTCTTTTGTGCTACTCAATGTTTGCTTTTGTCCGTTTTCATCTGTATAAGAAAGACCCAACTCTACATTGTAAGTACCAACTTTGGAAAAATCATGGACTACTTCCATACCATACTCATAAGATTGATCACCAAATTTCCAATAGGAAACTAAGTTAGTAATATTGTTTGGCAAAATAGACTTACTAGAGTCAAAAATTATTTTTTTGCCAACTTGTACATAATTATCAGAAAAAATTATTGCTGAAAAATTATTTGTATTAGAAGTATTGTTATCCACTTCAGCCCTAACCAAAAAAGGTGTAAATGAAAATAATGCAATTACACAAAATAAAAAAGATTTTTTAAACATAAAAAATTAAATTATGGAGCATTGTAAAAAATTAATTTTTCTACAATATTGGAGATATACAAAAAACTAAAAAGAATTGCATATCCTGAAGCGGAGTATAGCAAAAAAAGTAAAAAAAATCAAGTAAAAATAACTATAGAATGTCTATAGGTAGACTTATCAAGTTTTTCTAGTTTTCAAAACTAATTGATAATTTGCAGGCGCGGTAAGAATCGAACTCACGCAAGAGGTTTTGGAGACCCCTGTACTACCATTATACGACGCGCCCATTTATTAGTCGAAAGTCCATAAAGTCTATAAAGTCAAAAGTACTTAAGAAATTTCAACTAAATTTTAATGTCAAGAAAGTATATACCAAAAAGAAGAAAAAATCAAGTCTAGCAACTACATTTGCTTCCTAAATCATCTTTTACAGTACATTGATCACAATTACCAAATAAATTACCATGTTCACACTCCCCAAACAAATCATCACCTCCCAACAACCTGTCTATATTTACAATATCAGTATAGTTGGCAAAATCTTTTTTTGGTTCTTTTTGGTTTTCAATATTCATATTTTATATTATTTAATACTAGTTATTTCTGTTTTTTCTTCTAATTTCAAATTACTATATTTTTTACTACTAACTATCACCAAAATCACAACCAACAAAATAGAATATAAAAAAGAAATACTATAATTAAACAATTGTAATACAGCTACTAAAACACTTGGACCAGTAAGCGCAAATAAACCCATAGTATAGATCTGTCCAAAGGTTAGTTTGTCACTTTGTGAATTCTTGTTGATTAAATAAACTACCAAAGAAATCAACAAAAGATTGAGAAGTTTAAAAACTGAAAATCCTATAAATGACATAAGCAAAAATATTCCAAAGAACAATTTCGTATTATGCAAAATACTATTAGAATAATTCAAAATAAATTGTTTATCAAAAGTCTTATTTGGAATACTCTGATAAATTGTATAATTCGTGTAACCAGAAGCACTATCATAAGAATACATTGAAGTAGAAGTAAAATACAAAACATCTTTTTTTAAACCATTTACAAATTTATCAAAACTAAAATCTGTACTACTTACTGCAGTGTCTACACGCACCAGTAAATCATCGCTTTCAAAAGTATAAGGCTGTACTAAATTATTTACAGCCAAATGATTATCTGTCATGGTGGCTGAAAAATTTGGAACATTATTCATCAAACCATCACGCAAATCTATCAATTTCTTTGGTATCATATAACTCATAAAAGATGCTGCAACCAAAGAAAGCGCCAAAATAAATAAAACAATATAATTGGCTGATTTTTTACCACTATTAACTTGAGTGCGTAACCAAGAAAAATTGTAAAAACTATTTAAAAAAGCTTTGAGATAATACATAAATTTTTTATAAATAAAAAAACAGTCTAATATAGACTGTTTTATTTTAGCTTATTTTGTTTCTTTATGCAAGGTGTGTTTACCACAATGTTTACATAATTTGTTCAATTCTAATCTGTTCTGAAGAGCATTATTTTTTCTAGTAAAATAATTTACAGTACTACACTGTGAACATTTTAATTTCTTACGATTTTTTCTTTCTTTTGACTTTGAGGCCATATTGATTATCTAATAATAAAGACTAATATATAATACCTTAATTAAGTTTTTTTGTCAACACTAGTTATTCTCATTAGTTATTCTCAAGTAAAATTAAACCACAAACTATACTTAGAGCCGTCATCCAGGATTGAACTGGAGACCTCATCCTTACCATGGATGCGCTCTACCAACTGAGCTATGACGGCAACATATTATAAACCCACTATATATAAAGTGGGTTTATGTATAAGTACGCGCCAAGGGATTCGAACCCCTGACCCTCTCGGTGTAAACGAGATGCTCTAACCAACTGAGCTAGGCGCGCATTGTAAAAGACGAGTAGAATTATAGTATATACTTGTCTTTATGTCAACAATATTATCAACAAATAAATTGAAAAAATATTGTTCAAAATAACATCCGGATCATATGGATTCCACCCTAGACGGACAGGTATCCGAATATCAGGATTGTTATTTTACTTTCTACCAAACTTCTTTCTGTCAGTTTCACTCAAAACTTGTTTACGAATACGGATACTTTTTGGAGTAATTTCAAGATATTCATCTTCAGTAATCATTTCTAGACCACGCTCAAGATTAACTTCAATCGGAGGAGTAAGATTCAAAGCGTCATCAGTTCCACTAGCACGCATATTGGTAAGTTGTTTACCTTTTATTGGATTGACCATCATGTCTTCACCTTTTGACGTATTACCAATTACCATACCTTCATAAACTTCCACATTTGGTCCAATATACATACTACCTCTCATTTGTAAATTAGCCAAAGAAAAACCAAGAGCTTTGCCACCAACCATAGAAATCATAGAACCTGTAGCACGTTTTTCAATCACACCGACATAAGGTTTGAAACCAGTAGTTTGACTAGACATAATACCTTCACCTTTGGTATCCATAATAAATTGACTACGATAACCAAGAAGACCACGAGAAGGGATTTCAAAAATCATTCTAGTTTGATTATTATCATTATTCATCATATTAGTCATGCTTCCTTTTCTCTTTCCCATTTTTTCAATAACAGTACCAGAAAAAGCAGCTGGAACATCTACAGTAACTTCTTCGAAAGGTTCACATTTTACACCATCAATATTTTTGATAATAACATGTGGTTGACTTACTTGTATTTCAAAACCCTCTCTACTCATTTGTTCAAGCAAAATAGCAATATGCAATTCTCCACGTCCATAAACTTTGAATCTATCAGAATCAGAAAAATCTACTTGCAAACCTACATTTACTTGCAATTCTTTTTCTAGACGTTCACGAATTTGACGAGTAGTCACAAACTTACCTTCTTTACCAGCAAAAGGAGAATTGTTTACAAAAAAATCCATTTCAATTGTAGGTTCATCAACCTTGATAGCAGGAAGGGCTTCTTGATCTATTGAATGACAAATAGTTTCACCAATATCAATATCAGCAATACCTGCAAGCATCACAATATCTCCAGCAGAGGCTTCTTTTACTTCCAAAGTATCAAAACCTTTAAATTGCTGTAATTTGGTAACAGTGGCCATACGAGAATTACCATCTGGATTTTTGATAACTATTTTATCAGCAACTTTTACAGTACCTTCATAAATACGACCAATAGCTAGACGTCCGACAAAATCATCATAAGCAAGATTGAATGGTTGCATACGAAGTGGAGCAGTAGTATCTTGTTTAGCAACAGGAACATATTCCAAAATCATATCAAGCAAAGGGAAAATATCTTTTGAATCATCTTCCAATTTTCTTTTTGCAAGACCTTGTTTACCAATAGCATAACAAAAAGGAAAATTCATCTGTTCATCAGTAGCACCCAAATCCATAAACAATTCCAATACTTCGTCATGAACTTCTAGTGGACGAGCAGCTGGCTTATCAATCTTATTCAAAACAACCAAAGGTTTCAATCCTAATTCCAATGATTTTTTCAACACAAATTTGGTCTGTGGCATAGGACCTTCTTGAGCATCCACAATCAAAAGTACAGAATCAATAGAACGCAAAACACGCTCTACTTCTGAACCAAAGTCAGCATGGCCTGGAGTATCTACGATATTTATTTTTGTATCTTTATAAAAAAGTGAAGTATTTTTGGA
>JBAYUH010000008.1:0-40130 GCA_041675185.1 Candidatus Magasanikiibacteriota bacterium
CTTATAATCCATTATTTATTTATGGTGGGGTAGGTTTAGGAAAGACTCATTTGATACAAGCAATTGGTCAGACCATGCTTGAGTCCAATCCTCAAACAAAAATACTTTATGTTAGTTCAGAAAAATTTACCAATGAGTTTGTCTCTTCTGTCAAAGAAGGTCGTGCCAAAGAATTCAAAGATAGATATCGCAATGTAGATTTATTACTTATTGATGATATACAATTCATCGGTGGAAAAGAACAAACCCAAGAAGAATTCTTTCACACTTTCAATGAGCTACATCAACAAGGTAAACAAGTAGTCCTAACAAGTGATAGACCTCCAAAAGCAATTCCTGCTCTTGAAGATCGTTTGCGAAGTAGATTCGAATGGGGAATGATAGCTGATATTTCAGCTCCAGATTTGGAAACTCGTCTAGCAATCTTACAAAAGAAAGCTCAAGAAAAAGATTTCCAAATTGATGAAAAACTCATCCAATTCATAGCTACCAATGTCCAAAATAATATTCGTGAATTGGAAGGTGCTCTAAACAAAATTATTGCTTATCATGAACTAAAAAATATTGCACCTACTGAAGAAACTTTGAAATCAGTTTTATCAAGTTTTGCCGAACAAAATATGAGACGTTCACTTACTCCTCGTGAAGTCATCAACACAGTTTCAAGTTACTTTGATATTTCACTCGAGGATGTCCTAGGAAAAAGTCGTGAAAAAAAATTAGCTTTTCCTCGTCAAATAATTATGTTCTTACTTCGTGAAGAATTGAAATTATCTTATCCAAATATTGGTGATGAACTCGGAGGTAGAGATCACACTACAGCTATGCATGCTCATACCAAAATTGCGACAAATATAGACATTAACCTAAAATTGAAACAAGATCTAGAAAGAATAAAACAAAGATTGTACGCAAACTCAGTTTAAACAAAAAAAGAAATGTTGTGAAAAGTATTTCTTAAAAAATTAGGAAAAATTTTCCACAACATTTCAAAAAAACATACACAAACCTGTTCATAAACAAACAAAAAATTGTTAATAAAAAAAATCAAAACACACAGTTCATACACAGAAAAAATCAACACAAAAAGTTATCCCTTTCAAACCAACATTTACAAACACAACTTAATAACAACAGCACATACAAAAATTTAGCTAAACAAAAATAAAAAATTGACTTTTCCACACTGTCCACAGGCCCTATAGTTATCAACTAGTTATATAAATATATAATACAGTAAACGACACCTATGATGTTCACATGTACACGAGAAAATTTAGAGTATTCATTAAGTTTGGTAAGCTCTCTAGCTAGTAAACACACCAATCTTCCTATCCTCGGTAACGTGCTTATCAAAGCTACGGAATCAGGTATCGAAGTGAGTGCTACCAACTTGGAAATAGCTGTAAAAACTCAACTACGTGCTAAGGTAGAAAGTGTTGGTTCTTTTACAGTTCCTGCTAAGACATTGACGGATTATGTCAGACTTCTGACCAATGAACAAGTGGAAGTAAGTCAAAAAGACAATGAACTTCTAGTTTCTTGTGGTAATTCTAGTACAAAAATAAAAGGATCTTCTGATGAAGATTATCCAATTTTACCAGAAGTTGAAGAAATAAATTCTTATGTTTTGCAAATAGAAGATTTTCGAAATGCAATTTCCAAAGTAATAATTGCGGTAGCTAAAAATGAAATTCGTCCAGAGCTTTCTGGAATTTATTTTTCATTTTTATCAGAAAAATACAATGGTTTAGTCTTGGCAGCGACTGATTCTTATCGTCTGTCAGAAGCCAAAATTCCAATCAAACAAGGTGAAGAAAAAAATATTAGTTGTATTGTTCCTGCTCGTGTAGCTTATGAAATCACTAGACTTTTGCAAATTGCCAAAGGTCATGGTGGTGAAGATATTGTAAGAGTTTGGGTAAGTGAAAATCAAATTGCTATTCGTTATGATAATTTTGAAATGACAAGTCGTTTGATAGAAGGAAAATATCCAGACTATACTCAAATAATTCCTGCCAATTTCAAAACTACAGCTGTTTTTCCTTTGGATATCATGGTCAACAAAATAAAAGCAGCAAGTTTGTTTACTTCTACTGGTGTCAATGCGGTGTCATTTGATCTCAATGTTTCAGAAAAAAATATTGGTGTTTCTTCTTCTAGTACTCAAGCAGGTGAACATACTTCAGAAATTGAAGCTGACATAACTGGAGAAGAAAATTCAATACTACTCAATCATAGTTATGTCTTAGACGGTCTTTCTCATATGGAAAGTGACAACATAGAGTTTGGAGTAAATAGTGCTGATGCTCCTTGTCTTTTTCGTCCACAAGGAAAAGATGATTATTTGTATATTGTTATGCCTATTAGGCAGTAGTTTAGAATTTTATTTAGTATACTTTTTGTGTAAAAACATTATAGATTTAAATAAAATATATTTATGAATTTTAGAGAGCAAACACAAGGGCTTCCTCAAGAGGTCATCCATAATGCGGAATTAAATACTGAAAAAAAAGTTTTGTCAAAAAGTTTTGTCGCACTTCTTCCTGAATTGCTCAAACAAAAAGGTTCAATAGGATTAGAATTACTCAAAAAAGTTGCAGAGGGTAAATTATCAGTACAAGAATTTTCGCAAGAACTTGAAGATGCACCTGATTTTCAAAAATTTCAAGAACTCGGACTTCAATTTTTAGAAGACAATGGAATGGTTGAAATAAATAACGAAGGAGAAGTCATTGTTGATGTCGAAAAAATGACGCATATTTCTCTCCCAAGTGTGTTTTTTTTCAATCCATTTAACTTAGCAAGTAAAAATGAACCTTACGAGGCAAAGAAAAGAGGGTATCACACTGATAAACTAGAAGAAATTTTTAATCAGAGTAATCATTTTGCAGACTACTGTACTGAAGAAAGTGAAAATGGTGGACTGCATTCTAATCTGATTACCTTTCTCTCTAATACATTCAAGGATAAAGAGGTACTTTCTAAAAAAGAATGGGAAGAATGGAAAAAGAATGGATCACAAGAAAATCAAAAACCAGTTGCAAAGTCACTTTTCTACACACCTGAAACTTTGGGCGCTGCTTTTCAACCTGAACAGATAAAAAAAGCAGAATTTCATATTGGACCATGGGAAATAGCAGGTAAAAAACCTCAAGGCTACACACAATTAATTTCTGGTTTAGAATTTAATGAAGCATCGCTCGCGGTTGTTATTTATCATCCAGAATATGGAAATGGAGAAAGAAATAAAAAAGGACAATTGATTGTGATGTATGAAGATGGAAGACGAAAGCCAATAACACAAGAATGGATACGAAGAAAGTTCAAAATGGGTGGTGAAAGATCAGAAAAAACAAATTCACTCTATGAATTGCGACAAAAATCACCACAAGAAGTTTTGAAACAAGGCAATTTTTCTACATTGCAAGAGAAAGGATTGTTAATGCAAAAAGATTTTAAAATTAAATTTACACGAGGAGGGCAACAGACTGAATTTAGCAAAAATTATGGACCAGGTCGAGAGATCAAACACAAAAAAGGATATGTGACACTTAATGATAGTATAATTTATGGACTTGGTTCTGAATTTGCAGATGGGAAATACAAAGTAGTGGATCTTGAACCAGGGAAATTAGCAGGAATTATTCGTACAAAGGACGATGGTACAGAAATGCTCACACATACCTTTCGTCTTTTTACGCGAGATGAATTGATTCAAAAGAAACGGAATGTGGATCCGAGAAATAATACGATAACTATTGGTAAAAGAGCTGATCCAAAAACAGGATGGGAAGGAATCGTGATTGTTCCATACCATGAGGATGAACACCAAATTTTTACTGATCGGAAATCAGGAGAATCAGATGAAGAACATCATGAACGGATTAAGGATTTCGATGCGGCAGAGGTATTACGAGTAAGAAATGAAATCGCCCAAGCAACAGGAATCAATCCTAGTCAATTAACCCTGCGTGAGCAAGGATCATTTGTAGAGTATTATCGTGGAGTTGGTGATGCAGAGAAAAATAAAGTACATGACTTTATCAAAAAATATAAAGTAGAAGGACTTCGGGTATTATCTTCTCTGGATCAAGGAAGTAATACGGACGCATTGATTTTCAAGCTTGATCAACGTTTCGGTACAGCCGAAGCAGCACTCATTCTGAGGCAGTATGCAAACTTAGTTAAAGAAGCCAACAAAGTAGATGAAGAAATTGGTAAATTTTTCAAAGATTCTGCAACAACGGAAGAAATAGAAAAAGCAAGAATTACCGAAGAAATCATGAAACGTGCAGAAAAATTGTTGGTTGAATTTGCCGAGACGCGAGAAGTAGATCTGAAAGAAATTATCGAACGGATCACGAACGAAGTAACCGTGTTTCTCGCTATATTCAAAACATTTTATCATTCAGAAAAAGGACTTCATTTTGAGGATATACAAGGACTCGACTTCGAATCAAAACATGAATCTCCGAATGAAGAAGAAATACATCAGATGGAATCAATCATCGCAAAGAATTATGGAAAGACCAAATTGCTTGAAGGTGTGTTGAAAGGATTCAATGAAGCGTTGTCGGGTGTCAATAATATATTTTACCTTTTGAAACATAATGGGAAAGTTATATCGTTTGATCGTTTTGAACAAAGAGTGAACGAAGCAGGAAATCCGAGCGGGGAAGTAGAATTCGCGTCGTTTAATACTGATCCTGCGTATCAAAAATCAGCAATTGGTACTGCAATGATGGAACAGACACTTGAAATGAATGCGCGGGAAAATGCGGTAGTTGCAGATACTGATCCCCTCTCTTCGGTGTGTATTAATTATGTTGAAAAACAAGGGTTTGATATTGTGGGGTATCAACTTTACAAAGATACAGGGATTACGGTGTTTCAAATCAGACGTGAAAAAGGATCGTCAAGAGACAAAAAAGTTTTAAGCACTGTAATTTCATTTGGCAATGAAAAAGAAGTGGTTGAGAATGTGAAAAAATATTTAGATCAAGGAAAAAAAATCGTGAGATATTATAAAGATAAGAGTACTGGTGAGTTTTTTGGAGTTGTTGCAGATGTCTAATTTTTTTTCCTTCTTCCAAAAGATCATATCAATTTCTAATTAGAAAGAATAACACAAAATTACAAATTTGTAATAAGCGGATTTGACGAGTCATCAGGCTCGTCTTTGCTTGTATTCAACGTATTCCACATATATTCAAAAAATGCTTTGTGCATTTTATAAATCTGCGGATCTTGAACAATGATTCCGTTTAATACTGTATCGGTAAGCGTGAGATATGAAATTTTATTGTCATAAATCTGCATTACATTTCCAAACGGTTTGATGTTTCCACTGATAAAGCGAATGTCAGTTGTTGCTTGATGATAGTCTTTCAAATAGTTGCGTGCAAAAGGTGTATCCGCAATAATTGCTTTTTTTGCAATCTTTTTTACATCCCTTTGTGTGACGTATGTTTTGTTTTCTGTATCAATATATTTTACAATCGCTTCAATATCAGCGAATGTATAGATTGCTTCAGGGCTTGAGAGCGAGTCTTCCAATACTTCAAGCATTCCTTCTTTTCCTTCAAAATACCTCACCCCCGGCTTGTGTGCCGTTAAGTTAAAGCTTGCAGTCAGAAGTCGAATGCCTTCCTCAGCTTCTCTCAATTTGAGCGCACTGATTTGCTTTTGCTCCTCGATCAGCCCATAGAGCTTGCTCGGGTGGACGGGGATATACCAGGCATTTCTGCCCTGTTTTTCGTAATCGACCAACTCATTTACCATAAGGATTGTCAAGGCATCATAGACCCCCTGTCTGGAGAGACTAGTTTTTTCTATAAGAGTAGCTACTTGCGTTTTGCCTAATGAGATTAGGGTTTCATAGACAAGGATAGCTGCCGGTTCGAGTCCAAGTGAAGATAAAGAAGTTGATTTTGACATATTTTTGGCTTATTTAAGCTATGTTCTAAAAAACAGTTTGTTATAAAAGATACATTTTTTGGCTTATTGTAGAGAAAGTATATCATACTTCGATATATTTGTCAAGTTGAATATGTACAGATTATATAAAATATAAAAGGCTTAATTAAGCCTTTTTTTAATATCCATTTTTCATTACTACACCTATACCTTGACATATTTATCTAGATATGGTATTATATTTCGTTAACTTGAAACAAGTTACAAAGACAGAAACGATAGTACCTTACAACTTAACCTAAGATCTGCCAAACGAAAGAGAGAGCGTGAGGCAGAACAATAAGAAATAAAATAGAGGCTCTCTCCTAGATGGTACCATACGGTATCTCGGAAAGAGCCTCTTTTATTTCAACCCTCCTACACCTTTGGCTACGGACGGGCAAGCCCCCTATAACATTACTATGTTCAATAGCATGCGGGCCTGCCCGCAATAGCCCTCTAGGGTGAAGGCGGGTCGAAATAAGCTCCCCGTTCCCAGATTCGTCCGACGCTTGTCGTATGATGAATCGGTCGAGCAGGTTGTAGCATATAGCGACATATAGATGAATTTTCCAAATATTACCTTAGAGAGGTAGAGAGAGACTACCTGTGGTAATACGAGGAAATCATTCTCGTACCACCTTGGTGATCGAAAGATTGCCAAGGGTTTGCTCCTGAATAAGGAGAGGCATGTAGAGATTGTGGTGAATATCCTCGAAAGAGGATATCCTCACTCGCTCGTGACATCCCTACCGCATTACGAGATGCAGTAGTACCGAGTGCGTTCCCAATCGGATCAATGTGATCCGAGGCGGAACAGGAAGATTCTCAATACTGAGGATAATCCTGTTCCGCAAAGTGCGGAAAATTGTTCTTTAAAACTAACTCAATTCCACTCTCGCATCTGACAGAGAAAATTATTCTCTTTCGCATGCGAGAGTGGAGAGAAATGGAATGTTCATGGTGAGAATCGACGATCCTATACGTAGGACGTATCACTCATCAGGATATAACGTTTCTAGAATGGATGAAGTAAGAACGGAATGAAAAACTTCCTAGTATAAAACATCCACTCGTGTACGGAGGCATCATGCCGTACATGCTCTGCACAGCAATCCGGGAAAGTCCCGGGAAAACAAGCCCTCCGATTCGGAGGGGACCCTCAGGTGATGAGAGGGTTGAATTAGCAAAGGAAAATGAAAATGGCGACCGTCATCAAGTTCCTGTTGTCCTCCAACCCCACCAAGCTCGCCACCGCCCTCGAGGGCAAACACAGTGCGACGGTCGAGGCCGAGTACGGAGACGCCTGCGTGGTCGGGTCCATCCTCACGATGGCTCACCACGGCCCGCGCGCCGGGCAGAAATGCCCGTGTTCATACGAGAACGGTTGCGTCGACGGCGTGGAGGTAGTGGGAATCTCCCACTTCGACCTCGACACGCTGGGAGGCTGCGCTGCAATCATCGGCCGGAAGCCCGAGGCCACCACGTTTTGGCAGCTCGCCGAGTTCATAGATCTCAACGGAGCTCACAAACTCAACGAGGGGATCGAGAAGATCGGCGCGACGCCCGACGACGTGGCAAAACTTTTTGCCTTCTGGGCGTGGTCGCGCAACTTCCGCGTCTTCCCGAATCGCGACGGCAGCGTCAGCGACGTCACCGACAAGGTCATCGAGGGCTGCAACACGCTCGAGAAGATCATGAATGGCGACGCCGACCTGATGAAGGCCGGAGCGGTCTACAAGGACGCGGAGGGCAAGCTCAACGCCGACTCGCTCGTGGAGGCGAAGGACGGTGTGGTGGTGCGGATCTCGCCCCAGTTCACCAACCACCTGTACAGCCTCCCCGACGGGAAGGCGCACCTCGCGGTCGTGGCCTACACCACGACGACCGGTGCGGTGACCGTGAGCTTCGCGGACGCCCCCCCCAAGGGTAAGTCCGCGCGCGAGATCGTGCAGTCGCTCTGGGGCGAGCTCGCCGGGGGCCACGCCGGCATCGCGGGCAGTCCTCGTGACCGCCGGATGTCCCTCGTGGACTTCACCGAGGCCGTCGAGGCGACCCGCGCGGCGCTCGCAGGCTGAGCGACATTTCGTCGCAACCTTTATTTACGCACGGGGTCGTGAGTAGGGGGTGAACTAACCTCAAATTAAAAGGAAGGAACGTGAGGTGAATACCAAAAGTACCGTTGTGTATCGGTCGTGCTCTTCGGAGACGATCGAACTGGTGACTACGAACCAGAATCAACGGTAGCGGCATTCCCACACTTCCGGCTGGTGTAGGGCAAGAGTGCGTCTGAGCATTACCTACATCAGCCATGATGATATATCGCAGTAGCGTTGAGAGAAAATCATCTCTCGTAAAAATAATGTATGCGTCACCTGCATGTTTCTCTGAAGTAAGTAAGAGAACAAAGTGGTGAGTCATGAGGAAGCAGATCCTCCACGAGTTGAAGAAACTCAAACACTCGGGCCCGATGACGATTTAGCACTCATCGTCGGTCCCTCGCAAAGCAGTACTAAGCAAGTAAGCAAAATAAGCTTATAAGCAGTAGTGAAATGCGAGGGATTTTCCAAAACAGAAAAATATATTTGTATTAAGGCCCGGTCTCACAACAAGGTGGGATGGTCGGGAGCTACACTGATACGAATATATTTAAGGGGAATTACTGTGGAAGCGAAATACGACGACGTTGAGGTGTTCATTGTGACCCCAACTCTCATGACGATCTTGATCGCATACACGGCTGCGCTTGCGCGGCCTTGGTCAGGCGGTTGGTCAAAAAGTGCGGAGGAGGCCTGTCTCGAGGCAGGCCTCCTGCCAAGTTGGGGTAAAGTGGAGTCGTCCTTCCATCTCACCCGCCAGAAGCGGCGGGTGGACTTCGGCGAGGAGGGGCGTCGTGCCCCGTCGGTCGAGAAAGTCCTCTGTGACGAGGAGGGGAACCTGTGGGTTCTCGCTCATCGTGGCCGAAGGCACGACGCTCCGGGCTTCTATGCCCGGTGCGGGAAGATCGAGGGCGCTGGTCCACTCATTCCTATTGGCTTGGTCAATGATTTCGTCAAGGCAGTCGCAGGTCCCTGCGATTGCGGATATTCAAATTGCACCCATGAGGAGGTGTGGGGGTCAGGGGAGGAGCAACAAGAGGCGAGAAATCAGCTCGTCAAGCGGTTGCTTGAGATCTCCTCCTAGTGTCCATTTCGGACAAACCTCTCCTCACTTAGGGATTAGTGAGAAAGAGGATTCAAGTTAATCTCACCTTGCTCTGGTACAAGTTTCAAAACCAGTAACAAACACTCGGAACCGATGACGATTTAGCACTCATCGTCGGTCCCTCAGAATACTTTTTAGCTTACAGCTCACAGCTAACGGACTACAGAAATACTGTACGCTGTCAGCTGTAGTCTGTAGACCATTTAAGAGTATTGCGAGGGAAACTAAACCCAAGCGTTACGTCACACCGCAATGAAGTGTGTGACACCACTGATAACACTTTCAACAAAATATCCATGGGAGCATGGAGAATAAAAAGTTGAGAGTGCAAGGAGAAAGATGGAAACTGGGAAGCTCGTCGCAGAACTCGAGTTCTGTTACATGACGAGCGACGGGGATCACTGGTACTCGGTTTGGAAAAACCGTAGTACAGGTGAGATCACCTTCGTGTACGAGTACACGGAGAGTTGATCGCCCCCGCCTTCACCGTCACCAGTCGGTCACTGGGATGCCGTACTCAGGCTTGAGTGGAAATTCATGCGCGACTGCATGGAAAAACCACAGAGGAGAGAACCCGAGGCTCTCGAACGTTATGATGTCTCACGTATGAAGTAGACATTTATCTCTGGTAAAACTCTCAACCACAATACTGCCTGTGGAATTACAAAGCACGGGATAGCACAAAAATAATGGTTGAGGGTAAAAGGAAAAAGAATGGCCAAATGGAAGGCCACCGTCCGGTGCTCAGGCTATATGCCACCGGACGGTGGGCACCACGACTTCGTATTTGAAGCCGTGGTCGAGGCTCCCGATCGTGAAGGCGCAAATGAGCGTGCCTTCCGTCGGGGAGAGTACCACTTTCATGAGGACTACGGGCATTCAGGCCCGCCTCAGATTGAGGTGCTCACTCTTGACGAGGTCAAGTGAGTCTCACTGTGAACCGTACCCAGCGGAGAAACTGGGAATGTGATCATCATAACTAGAGTGGGGAGACCGTGGCGAACACGGGGCGAGACCACTGATGGGCGATCCAATGTAACGCTTGAAACATTGGAAGCTGGTTCCGGCTCTATGGACAAAACACTCGGGCCCGATGACGATTAGCACTCGATCGTCGGTCCCTCAGAATATTTTTTTAAAAGAGTATTGCGAGGGAAATCATTCCCAGCTCAAACTCAGATGGATAGGATTATGGCATGTTGCCAGAAGTCCAAAGGTCACACGACCGTTCCAGGTGAGTGAGAGTTTAGGAGAAGTATTATGGACACCCTTGGTGTCTGCATCGAGCGGGCAATTATTTCAGGGTTCTGCCAAAGGGCAGACGACGGAAGTATTAAGCTTCAGGTTAAGTCGCACAGCAGCGACCGGTACAAGGACATCTTTGAGGGACCGGCTCGTTTGATCACCAACGTGCCGCGATCTATCGTCCTCGGTGAGGTTTCCATCGAAAGTGGTGGAGACCCACGTTGGGACAGTAGCTGGGAGACCAGCTACCGCAACGTGCGGGTGAACAAAGTGGGTAGTGGATTTGTGGCCTACGCCACAAAGCGTTCGTCCACCGGCTGCCAGTACAGCGGCGGCGACTACGTCGTACAGCTCGCTGGTGAGGAGGTACCAGTATTAGATTATGGGTCAGCCTATGCTCTGTGGGCTGAAAAAACAAAGACCGAAGCTTACAAGTACCTGTTGTCGGCGGCGGCGGACAAAAAAGTGCTCCATTCGCTGGCTTTCGCGTCGGGCGTGGCGCACAGCTATGCCCCGCACGACCAGCGTCGCAGGGCGTGGGTTGAAGTGCTCTGTGCACTCGGCGTTCATGAGGACGTGAGCCGGATTATTGGCTCCGTACGCACCGCGACCTGCAAGGCAGCACTGCGTCTCGGCTGGCAGCCGAGCGTGTCGAAGCCAGTCTTTTGGAAAGGCCTCCCCGCTGGGGTGGTCGAGATAACCCTCTAACTCTACGAGGCCGAGGAGGGTGTCGTGGCACATCGGATAGTTCATGTCCATTCCATGCGTTCTAGACGCATTCTCACACACACGGATAATTCTAGACATATCCGCACATAGTTCTTTTTTCGAACAACACTCAAACCGGAGCCAGTCGTGATTGCACATCACACTGGCTCCAAAGGATCTTCCGATGAAATCGGAACTGATGAGTCCTACCACCGATTTTGAAACACTGATAACACAGATGAATTCAAAATACAGAGGACGAAATCCGTGAGAGATGTTAAAATACAAAAGTCAATTGTTAAAAGTCAACGGTGAATTGTCGCACTACATAAGCCAATATCTCCTCTCAGTATACGCTGATTTCGAAACTCTCTCTTTGAAATTACGCACCCTGAGAGTACTGATGTTGGCTGATGCAGACCTTGAAATTTTTGATTCAGGGTAAATATTATATTTTAGTTACTACAAAAAATTTATCAAAAAACACCCCGCTCTTCTCGAAGAGCGGGGTGTTTATTTTTCTGGCCTTTCTAGCTTTTTAAGCCTTTCCAGCCTTTTAAATATTATTTCACTTCCACATTTATACTCTCTACATTTTTATTATTTGCTGCATCTGTTGTTTCAGCAATAAGCTTGTATTGTCCAGCTGGCGGAGCATCTTTCCAAGACATAATTATTTGACCATTAAACAAATTGGAAAAATCATTTATACTGTCAATCAAATTTTTTGTACCATTACCTTCATAATATAAACTTACATTTTTTATACTAGCCAATTTTATTGGTCTTAAAATAATTGTTTTTGGGAAAGAGTCTATAGTACTGTAGTCTTCCAAAAAAGTTGCCGTGGCTTTTACTTCACCAGCTTCCAAAATGAATTTTACGTCTTTTTGAAATTTGTTTCCGATATCATCTTCAACTGTTATATTTAGTATGTGTTCACCAGAGCTTTGTTCTTGCATAAAATAGTGTAAGTTGAAAGGGTGTGTATTTTCTACACCAACATAGACACCATCTAGCTTGTAACTCACTTTAGCAACACCTCTAGGAGCACTCACACGAACATCAGTATCTAGTTGTCTATTTGTAACAGTTTCTCCTTCTGCAGGATAGATCACTTCCAAGCTAGGTATGAGCTCTAGATTGTGAGCTGTATCATATTGTGTTGGTGGTTCGTCAAAACTAAAATTCCAGTCTGGATTTTTTTCTTTGTTTCTAGTTATCCAATCTTGAATACCTTTTTCCCAACCAGAAAATTGAGGATCATCTTCAGGATTTTCAGGTGGATCACCACGAGGATCATCTTTTTTTACATAAAAAAGTATAGAGTGTGGTTGGATAAAAGTTTTTTCTTCAATATATTCTGGTGGAGTAGAGCTTGTAGCCAGATTACCTGTAGCTTTGTCTATTTGCAGAGTTATTTTTCCACCATCTGAACCTCTTAGAACTGGCTTAGTAGCATCATTGATAGGTAGTGGTGCAAATTGCTCAACAGGAGTATCTTTTAAGGCTTTTTGCATGAAACTGTTCCAAATTTTGGCTGCAACCATACTGCCACCGTAGCCTTGTGTCATTGGACTATTGTCAGTATTTCCAGCCCAAACTCCAGTAACTAGAGATGGTGTATAACCTACTGTCCAAGCATCTACATAACTATTTGTAGTACCTGTTTTTACAGCTACTGGTCTGCCCGGTAGAGTCAAGATTCCATTTGATCCGAAGACATAAGCACGAGCAGGATCATCACTAAGTATATTCGACATAGTGTCTGCAATTTTAGTATCTAGTATTTGTTCACCTTTTTGTTTTCTCCATTCTTCAATGATTTTTCCATTACTATCTTCTACTTTTAGGATACTAGTCAGATTGTGACGATAGCCTCTATCTGCGAATATAGCAAAAGCATTGGTGTGTTCTATAAGTTTTACTTCTCCTCCACCAAGTACCAATGATAAACCAAAATTTCCATCACTTAATGTGGTATAGCCCATTTTTTGAGCTAGATCTTTGGCGTATTTGTCACCAACTAGATACATCATTTTTACAGCCGGTATATTTAGAGAGCCTTGCAAAGCTTGTCGAACAGTCAGAGGACCTCTCTCTTGTAAATCGTAATTTTTTGGTATATAAGGTTTTCCTGAAACAGCAAAGTTAGTAATAGTGTCAAACAAAACAGTGTCTGCTGTGTATCCTTTTTGGAAACCAGCAGCATAGATGATAGGTTTGAAAGATGATCCTGGTTGTCTTTTTCCAAGAGTAGCTACATTGAATTGTCCATCTATAGAATCATCAAAAAAATTACGAGAACCAATCATAGAAAGAATTTGACCAGTCTTTGGATCAATAGCTACCAAAGAAGTATTGTTGGCGTCAGCTGATTTCAAGATTGCATCTGCTTCATCATCCATTATTTTTTGGGCTATTTCTTGTTTGTTCCAGTCTAATGTGGTAATTACTTTTAGTCCACCAGTATCAACCATGGTTTCTCCGTATTTGGTTACCAATTGTTCTTTTACATAAAGGACAAAATGTGGAGCTTCTATATTATTGTAAGTTGGTTTTATATTTAGATCCTCTGCTTGAGCTTTATTTTTTTCATCCTCAGTAATATAACCTTCTTCAAACATTCTTTTCAAAACGAAATTTCTTCTTTGTTTCAAAGCTTCTAGATTGTTCAAATAAGTAGACGGTGCTTTTGGAAGCCCTGCCAAAGTAGCGGATTGAGCAAGATCAAGTTCACTGGTGTGTTTGCCAAAATAACTTTGAGCAGCTGATTCAACACCATAATTGCTAGAGCCATATGGTATTTCATTAAAATAAATTTTTAAGATTTGGTCTTTGGTGTATTTTTGTTCTAGACGCAAAGTCATGATAGCTTCTTTTATTTTGCGTAACAAAGAATGTTCATTTGTGAGGATGGCATTTTTTACTAATTGTTGAGTCAAAGTAGAAGCACCACTACCAATTTTTTGTGAAGTAAATATTCCCACAATAATAGATCTGATTATAGAAAGAGGTCTGATACCATTGTGTTGATAAAATGTTGTATCCTCTGTAGCTACAAGACCATCTATCAAATTTTTTGGTATTTGATCTAATTCTACAAGAGTTCTTTTTTCATCTCCAAAAATTTCATACAAGAGGTGTGTACCAGTTCTATCATATATTTTGGTACTCTGAGCTACTTGACGATCAGTCAATTTGTTTGGATCTGGTAGATCTTTGCTTACCCAAGCTGTTAGAATTGTAATAAATAAAAATACAAAAATAGTCAAAAATAAGAAACTATAAATAAATATTTTTTTTATTTTTTTCTTAAGATCACTATCTTTTTTGTTCTTATTATGACTGCCTACATAGCCATAAGAACGTTTTTTCAACTGAGATATTGGCATAAAGTTACTAAACTTAGTAAAGTTTAATGTTAAAATTATAGATAACTATCAATTAGTTTATTGTATCAAACTATTGACAAAAATGCTATATTGTGCTACAATAGGGCATCGGTAAAATCAAGATACTATCTAAGTATCTTTTTATTTTGGCAAAACTTAGATTTTAATAAATAATAACCTTACCGAGAAAAAAATATATGAAGATTTTCTTTCAAAAAAGGCTAAATAGACAGGTTTTTGAGGTATCTATCACTTTGGTTGTTATCTTATCTTTCTTTGTAAATACGCTATTACCACAGATTGCAGAGGCTCAACCTAGCTATTTTTCTACTATTTCTAATATTTTTGCACAAGAAAGTGTTATTTTGTCTGAAAATGTAAATAGTGGCTTTCCTGATATGGATGAAGCTGAACCTAGACGTGTAGTGTTTTCTGTTATGACAGCCTATTCTAGTGAAGCAGCTCAAACTGATAATACACCTTGTATTCCTGCTGACTTTAGCTATAATTTATGTGAACATTATGAACAAGATGGTGAACAAAATACTATAGCTACCAACTTTTTGCCTATGGGTACCAAAGTTCGTTTTCCAGACTTATATGGTGACAAAGTCTTTGTGGTTCGTGATCGTATGAATGCTAGATATGGTAATGGAAGAGGTGATATTTGGATGCCTACCAAAGCCGAAGCAAAAATTTTTGGTGTAAAAAGAGTAAAGATGGAGATATTTTATAGATAAAAAGGCTTGAAAGGCTGGAAAGGCCAGAAAGGCTAAAAAAGCAACCTTTGTGAGGTTGCTTTTGTATATTTTCAATTGAGACACCACTGCCTTACCGCTTGGCTACGGTACCATGTTTATTCTTTTTATATGATGTTTGGTTTTTTTATTGAGGTACCGGCGAGAATCGAACTCACGATAGAGGTTTTGCAGACCCCTGCCTTACCGCTTGGCTACGGTACCATGTTTATTCTTTTTAGCAAAGCAGTGTAAGCTGAGCCAAAATCTTTTAATTTGTAGTACTTAGCCATAATAACACATCTTTTTATTATTTTCAAGGGTTATACATTGAAAAAAAAGACGTTTTGTCATATAATAAATCTTACTTATGGATAAGAAGTTTTACAAAATTTTTTTGTATTTCTTGAAAGGCTTGATTTATTTTAAAAGAGCTATTTTTTGGTTGCTTGGTTTTGTGTGGAAATTTTTATTATTTATCAATAATATTTACAAATCTAGTCTAGGGTTTGTTCTTTTTAGGGCATTTTTTTATATTAAAAAATATTTGAATAAACTAAAGTTTTTTCAACAAGAAAGTAAAATAGAATTTTTTGGTAGAAGAGGAACATTGCAAATTTTATTTTTTGTGGTGTTTTTTATTATCATGATTCCACATACTCAATTGTATACGAAAACTTTTGGAGAGGTTTCTGGTAAAAAGTCTTTGTTGTATCAAGTGATAGGACATGGCAATCAAGATTTTACAGAAGAAGATGTTTTGACATTAAATACAGTAACACCAAATATTACAAATAATAAAGATTGGAAAGCAGGAAGTGTTTCATTAGAAGATTTGAAAGGGTCTGCTAATCAGAACAATACCTCTGGTGATTTGAGTAGTGTTTCCGTAGGTGGTACTGCTGTTACCAAACCTACTATAATACCAAGTTCAGGCGGAACACAAACAGTAAAAACAAATAGCACAGAAATTATAAACTATACTGTCCAAGTTGGAGATGTAATAGGGGAGATTGCCAAACGATTTAATATTAATATCAATACAATTTTGTGGGCAAACGATTTGACAGCACATTCATATATCAAACCAAACCAAACTTTGGTGATTTTACCGCTAGATGGTGTAGCACACAAAGTGGCTAAAGGTGATACTGTTTCAAAAATTGCTAAATTGTATGATGCTGATGCTACACAAATAGTAAAATTTAATAAATTAGAAGAAGACGGTGCAGATATTGTAGTCGGGGAGACACTTATAATTCCAGATGGAGAAAAGCCAACTCCAAAAGTAGTGCCAAATTTGATAGCTACTCGCCCTTCATCATTTAATAAAGTTGTGCCAGTATCTTCGGTTTTAGCTCCGGCTGGATCAGGTTATTTGTGGCCGACTGATGCCAAAATTATCACACAATATTTTGGTTTGACTCACAATGCACTCGATATTGCTGCTCCAATCGGTACTAGAATTTATGCTATCAAAGCTGGCACAGTGATTACTGCACAATGTGGTTGGAATGGTGGTTATGGTTGTTATATAAAGATTGATCATGGTAATGGTATTATTTCTTTGTATGGACATAACTCAAAATTATTAGTTAATGTTGGGGATTATGTAGTACAAGGACAAAATATTTCTCTTATGGGTTCTACTGGACATTCTACTGGTCCTCATGTTCATTTTGAAATACGTGTAAATGGTAAGAATGTAAACCCACTTTCTTATGTGAGAAAACCTTAATAGTTCACAGTTCGGAGTTTTTATTTCATAGAAAACAAAAATCACTCTTATTTAAGAGTGATTTTTTTAAAAGTTTATCTTAGTATTGTTAAAAAATCTAGACTAATACCTTTATTATTCAAGTAATCATTTATTGCTAATAACATATAATGACTTCTTAGTTTGTGAAGTTCTTCTAGTTTTTTTATTTCTTCTGCTGAAAGAAATATTACTTCAGGGTGTTGTACACTAATTTCTATTTTTCCTGAAATAATTTCTGATAAAAAACAAAATACTGTTGTGTTGGAATCTTCAGAAGAAGCTGGTCTTTGATAAATACCAATTAATTTTGTTGGTTTTACATTTAATCCTGTTTCTTCTTGGGCTTCTCTCATGGCGCCTTCTATTAGACTTTCGCCAAATTCTAATTTTCCACCTGGAAAACTATATCTATTTTTGGCTATATCTTTTGCTTCTTTGGCAAGTAGAATTTTATTATCTTTTATAATTATATTTGAGCAGACGACATTTACAATGGACATATATATAAGTTTAAAAATATAAATTTAGTATAACATAATAGTGCAGAAAAACAATTTATTTATTTTATTTTTAATTTTTTTATGTTATAATAATTTCAAATTTATAAATTATTTTTTTAAAAAGGCAGATATGAAAAGAATATATTTTCTGAGTTTAGGATCTTTTGTTTTTTTTGTAACAGCACTCTTTATGAGTGTTTTTTTGTTTAAAAATTTTGCACACAGTGCTAATGAAGACATTGTTATCACAGAAATTTGTCCGACTGGTTGTGCTGATAGTGGATATCAATGGGTAGAAATTTATAATAAAGGTAGTGAAGATATAGATTTGTCTGGTTGGAAATTTTGGGAAGGAAGTACTAATCATAGTTTAGATATTAGTTCCAAAAGTATCCAACAAACTTTTGTCTTAGCTTCTCATACTTATGCTGTAATCACACAAAATGATTTGATTTTTTTTGAAATTTATCCTGATTTTTCTGCTTTGGTTTTGGACAGCTCATGGAGTGTTTTGAATAAAAGTGGTGAAGAAATTGGTTTGAAAACAAGTAGTGGCTCTAGTGATTTTATAGAAAAATTTAGTTATATTGGAATACAAAATAATAATTCTTTGGAAAGAAAAGATTTGGAAGTTTCTGCTACAGAAGGAAGTAATTGGCAAGAAAATCCAAATGGCAATAGTGTCGGACAAAAAAATTATTGGTCAGTGGCTGGCGATGAAAATCAGAATAATAAACCAGTTGCCAAAATAGTTGTCAGTGACACGGAATTTGGTGTTGGAGGAAGTATAAATTTTGATGGTAGTCAGTCAAATGATAGTGATGGACAAATAGTAAGCTTTGTTTGGTTTTTGGATGATAACATGTTTTCTACTAGTTCACATTTTGACTATACATTTCAAAATATTGGGCAATATAAAATCAAATTACAAGTGACAGATGATAAAGGTGAAATTGGAATTGATAATCTAGCCTTAAATATTGTAGACCAAACAACAAAAGATTATTTGGGTATTGTGATAAATGAATTTGTGAGTGATCCTATTTTGGATGAAAAAGAATGGATAGAAATTTACAATAATTCTACTTCTACTGTGGATTTGCAAAATTGGGAATTGCATGAAGGTGATAAAACTAGCACCACAACTAAAAAGATTTTATCTTTAAATAATATTTTGGAAGCAAATAGTTTTTTGGTTATAACTTTGAGTTCAAGTAAATTGAATAATGATGGTGATCTGATTGCTCTTTATGATAATTTTGGAAGTTTGGTTGACATTGTTCGTTATGGTAATTGGGTAGATAATGATGATGAAAATACAGCTGACAATGCTCCTGCAACTTCTGATCCAAACTCAGTTGCTAGAATTGTAGACGGACAAAATACAGGTAATAGCAAAAATGATTTTGCTATAACAACACAATCAACACCAGGAGAACCAAATATTATCAAAGCTGTGGTCACATCAGAGTCAAGTTCTGGTGGAGGTAGTGGTAGCTCATCACAAACACCAATTAAAATTTATAATCCTCGCGATGTTGTTATCAATGAGTTAGTATCAGATCCAAGCGATAATGAAGATGAATTTGTAGAATTTTTCAATAATACATCTGAAAAAATTGATTTGACTGGGTGGAAATTGTCTGATGGTAGCGAGGCTGAGACGGTTTTGGATGGAGAAATCAGTGCAAAAAATTTTTATATCGTAGAAAAACCAAAAGGCAGTCTCAATAATGCTGGGGATTTGGTTTTGTTGTCTGACCCTAGTGGTAAGGAAATTGATAAAGTAGTTTATGGTACTTGGGATGATGGAAATATTTTTGATAATGCTTTGGTAGCTAATGATCCATATTCGCTTATTAGAAAAGTAGATGGTCAAGATGCTGATAATGATTATTATGATTTTGTAATTACAAATACAATTACCAAAGGTAGTAAAAATATTTTTTCAATGAGTGGTGAAGATAAAAATACAAATGATAATTTTTCTTTGCAAACAGGAATTGTTATCAATGAAGTATATCCTAATCCACCAGGGAGCGACACAGAAGATGAATTTGTAGAAATTTTTAATCAAGGAAAAGAAACAATAGATTTGAAAGATTGGCAATTGTCTGATTCAACAAAGAAGAAATATACTATTAAACAAGGTGTCTTGAAATCAGGAGATTATTTAGTTTTGAAAAGATCAATGACAGATATTGCTTTGAATAATACTGGTGGAGATGAAGTAAAATTATATGCGCCAAATGGTTCGGTTGTGGATTTGGTAAGTTATCCTGGAAGTGCTTCAGAAAAACTGAGTTATGCTAAACAGGAAGATAGTACTTGGGTTTGGACAACCAAAATTACACCCGGAACAAAAAATATTGTAGAAGGAAAAAGTGCTGATCCAATTATTGCCATTGACGCTGACACAGAAGTAGCCGTCAATGAGTGGATAACCTTCGATGCTTCTGATACTGTTAGTCCAGACGGAAAAAAGTTGAATTTTGTTTGGGATTTTGCTGATGGTACTGATGATAGTGGTGCTAGTATAGAGCATAAGTTTGGACAAGAAGGTGTTTATAGTGTGGTTTTGGCAGTAGACGATGGTAAGAATAAGAGCCAAAAAGAAATAGTAGTAACTGTAAAATTAAGTAGTGATTTTGTCGGTGGTTATAATGGTGTCAGTAATGTTTCAGTCTTGAATATTTCTGAAATTTTGCCAAACCCTGTTGGTTCGGACACGACTGAATTTGTTGAGTTGTATAATCCTAGTGACGAAGATGTGGATATCTCTGGTTTAAAATTGGATGATGAAGAGGGTGGTTCAAAAGCCTACACTTTTCCAGATAACACAGTTATCAAAGCAAAAGAATACAAAGTATTTGGAAGACAAGACACTAAATTAGCCTTCAATAATACGAGTGATTCAACGCGTATTTTGTATCCAGACGGAACAATTTTGACAGAAATTAGATTTGATGATGTGGTAGAAGGTGCTTCTTATATTCGTGATAGCGAAGGTATTTGGGTTTGGACTAGCTTAGTTACACCAGGCCAAGTTAATATAGTTGATGAAAACACAGAAGTAAAAGGGATAAAGATCAAAAGTGCCAAAAGTAATTCTATCAAACAGATTATTGATACCACTTTGGAAAAAATTCGAGATGAAGATATTGGAGATTTGATAACTGTGACTGGGACTGTGGCAGTCGAACCAGGAGTATTGGGAACACAGTTTTTTTATATTATAAATAAAAATTCTGGTGTACAAGTATATATGTTCAACAAAGATTTTCCAAAATTACAAATAGGCGATGAGGTGGAAGTGGCTGGAGAAATTACTGAAACATCTGGTGAAACTAGAATTAAACTAAAAGAAAAAAAGGATATAAAAATATTGGGTCATAGTGATTTGCCACAAGGAAAAATTTTGGAATTAGAAAATGTCGGAGAAGTCTACGAAGGAAATTTGATAAAAGTGAGTGGTGAGATTACTGAATTGAAAAGTTCTTATATGTATGTGGATGACGGAACTGAAGAAATAAAAGTTTATTTCAAGGCTGGTGCTGGTATAAAAAAAGATATTTTTCAAGAAGGAGATTTAGTGAATGTTACTGGTTTGTTGCATCAAGCAAAAACTGAGTATCAGCTTTTGCCACGTATGCAAAACGATATAACCAAAACTGGTGTAACACAAGATTTCGTTACCAAACAAGAACAAGCCAAAGAACAGAACAACGCAGACATGGCTGAAAAATATTTAACAGCTACAGCTGGTGGGGTTACAGCTATATTTTTTGGTCTTTTTGTTAAGAGTAGTGGAGGGGCTGTTTTGATTAAAATTAAAAAAATAATAATGAAGATCTTTAAAAGATAAGTTTTCTTTTTAGGTGTGTAAAATTCATATAGAAAGTTTATCAATTTTTTGGTATAATATATTTATAACAAAATTCTTCTTAAGAAAAAAATGTGATCAACAATATTTTTATCCAAATTTCAGTGTTACTTGGAATTACAGTTTCCGTAGCTTTTTTGATGCGTGCTTTGCGCCAACCACTTCTCATTGCTTATTTGTTGGCAGGTATTATTGCTGGTCCAATGTTTTTGAATTTATTACAAAGTGGTGGACAGACTTTTGACACTTTAGCAGAATTTGGTGTTGTCTTGCTTTTGTTTGTAGTTGGTCTTAGTCTAAATATCCATCACATTAGAAATATTGGCAAGGTGGCTATAATAAGTGGATTGACTCAAATTACTTTTACAACTACTATAGGATTTTTGTTATTGTTGGCAATGAAATTTCCTTTTTCTTCGGCAATTTATTTGGCCATGGCACTTACATTTTCTAGCACCATTGTGATAGTAAAGCTTTTGAGTGAAAAGAAAGATACAGATAGTGTCTACGGGCGTTATACTATTGGGGTTATGGTGGTTCAAGACATTGTGGCTATTTTTATTATGATGGTTGTGACTTCTCTTGGCAAAGGAAATGATTTGTGGATGGAAATAGGTACTCTAGTAGGAAAGATTTTTATTTTGATTGGTTTTGTAGGAATTGTAGCTCGTTATATTGTGCCAAAAATATTAGAACCAGTAGCTAAGTCAGGGGAATTTTTATTTATTTTTACAGTGACTTGGTGTTTTGGTATAGCCAGTCTACTTTATTGGCTAGGTTTTTCTCTAGAAATTGGGGCCATTATGGCAGGTCTTTCACTAGGCTCCTCACCTTATCATTCAGAGATAGCTAGTCGTATCAAGCCTTTGCGAGATTTTTTCATTGTAATTTTTTTTATAATTCTTGGTAGTGAAATGTCTCTAACTAATATTTCCAATATTTGGGGTATTGGTGTTGTCTTGTCTGTTTTTATTTTGGTTGGAAATCCTTTTATTTTGTATTTGGTCTTTCGCATGCTCAAGTTTACTCGTCGTAATAGTTTCTTGTCTGGAGTAACTGCTGCTCAAGTAAGTGAGTTTGGTTTTGTATTACTTATTGTCGGAAGAAATGCCAATCATATTGTTGGTACAGAATTAGAAATTTTTACATTAGTTGCTCTTATTACTATTTTTACATCTTCTTATATTATTACATACAATGATCAAGTTTTTGATTTTCTAAAACCTTTTTTTGCTTTGTTTGGTCCAGACAAGTGTAAGCAGATAGAAGAAAAAGAAGAATTGTACGACGCTTTTGTTTTTGGATATCATCGTATTGGTTGGAAAATTTGTGAAGCCTTGGCTGAAAAAAATATCAAATATGCTGTAGTAGACTATAATCCAGATGCTATCAAAAGATTGAAAGAACGAGGTATTACAGCTTTTTTTGGAGATGGTACAGATATTGAATTTTTGGAGTCTTTGTCTTTGGACAAAGCAAAAATAATTATTTCCACAATGCCAGAGCATGAAGATGAATTGATACTTTTCAAATATATTCGAAAATACAATAAGAAAGCTATTGTCATTGGTAATTTGTATCACAATACTTACTTGGATGATTTGTATGAAGCTGGAGCCAACTATGTAATGATGACACATTTGCTTGGTGGACAGTGGATTTCAGATGTTCTCAAAAATAGTCCTTGGACAGAAAAGACGTTTTTGGAATTACGTAAGAGTCAAAAAGAAGAGATGAAATTAAGATTTACGTCTGGAGCTAACCATTTTAGTTAGTCTTGTGGAAAAGTAAGATACAAGTATTGACTTTTTGTGGTATTATTGATATAATTTTCTCGTCTAAAATAATAGGTTAAAAGTTTTGTTGTAAGATTTGTTTTGGGTTATTTTCAAATAGATAAAATTCAAGTCTTAATAATAATGGGCCAGTAGCTCATCTGGTAGAGCGCCGCCTTTGCAAGGCGGATGTGGCAGGTTCGAGTCCTGTCTGGTCCACTAGTTTTCGTCCATTGTTGGGCGCTTATTTTTAAGCCGAGGTAGCTCAGTGGTAGAGCAGTGGACTGAAAATCCTCGTGTCGGGAGTTCAATTCTCCCCCTCGGCACAGAGAGAAGTGAAAAAGTAAATAGTAAATAGTATTTCGGAGTGTAGCTCAGTTGGCTAGAGCATCTGGTTTGGGACCAGAGGGTCGAAGGTTCAAGTCCTTTCACTCCGACAAAAACAAAAACTTTCTAATTGTAATTAGAAAGTTTTTGTTTTTTATTCAACTTTAGTCCGGTACTGCAAAGCTTCAGCCACATGCTCAGTAGCAATATTTTCTATTCCTGCCAAATCAGCAATGGTTCTAGAAAGTTTCAAAATACGATGATAACTGCGTGCTGACAAATTCATATGTGTAACAGCCTGTCTCAGCAGATCTATGGAGGTGTCATTTAATTTGCAAAAATTTTTGATATCTTTATTTTTCATTTCACTGTTGGATGTATAAGGACTATTTTTGAAACGTTGATTTTGGATTTCACGAGCTTTTTCAACACGAGCTTTGATAATTGTTGAACTTTCTGACATTGTATCTTGTGATAGTTTTTCAAAAGGTACTCGTGGTACTTCTACATGTAAATCTATTCTATCAAGTAATGGTCCGCTAATTTTTTTGCGGTATTTTTCTATTTGCATAGGACTGCAGGTACAATTTTTGTCTGGGTCACTGGCATAGCCACAAGGACAAGGATTTTGACTAGCTACTAGTGTGAAGCTAGCTGGAAAACTAATAGTGCCTTGGGCACGAGAAATAGTAATGATGCCATCTTCTAGTGGTTGGCGTAAATTTTCTAAGACCAATCTAGGAAATTCTGGAAATTCATCAAGAAATAATATTCCACGATGAGCTAGAGAGATTTCACCAGGTCTTGGAAATTTGCCACCTCCGACAAGTGCTACTGCTGAAGCAGAGTGGTGAGGTGTGCGAAATGGTCTGGTACTGATGATTGGTTTGTCTGGTGGTAATATACCAGCAACAGAATATATTTTAGTAACTTCAATTGCTTCTTTGGTTGTCATACTTGGTAGTATGGAAGGTAGTGTTCTAGCGAGTAATGTTTTTCCTGAGCCTGGTGGACCAGAGAGTAGAATGTTGTGGGCGCCACTAGCTGCTATTTCTAGACCTCTTTTGGCAAATTCTTGACCTTTGATATAAGCCATGTCCATTTCGTAAATATTATTTTCAAACCAATCTGACAAAGGTATAGGATCCATTTTGGTAATTTTTTCAATACCGTTTAGGTGGTTGATTACTTCTTGAAAAGTTTTGACAGGGAAGATATTTATACCACCAATAATTGCTGCTTCTTTGGCATTTGTTTCTGGTACAAAAATATTTTTGAAGCCATGTTGGCTAGCAAAAATAGCTAAGGGTAGCACACCAGTAGTTTGTCGCAAACTACCATCAAGAGCCAATTCTCCGACGAAGATACTGTCTGTTACATCTATGTTGGTTAATTTTTGGTAGGAGAGATACATACCAATAGCGATTGGTAAATCATAAGACGTTCCTTCTTTGCGGACGTCGGCTGGTGCCAGATTGATTATAATTCTACTATTGTTGGGGAAAGATAGTTGTGTATTTTTCCAAGCAGTACGGATACGTTCTTTGGCTTCTTGAATAGCTGTATCTGGTAAGCCAACAATTTGGAATCCTGGCCAACTACCAGCAATATCTACTTCTACTTCAATAGGAATACAATCCAAGCCTAAAATAGCAACAGAATTTATTTTTACAAACATAGAGTGGTTGTTTAGTTTATTGGTTTAGTAGATTATTTATATGGATACCAAATTATAAAAATAAAAGTAATCAATCACCGGAAGACTTTATTTAAAAATTATTCAACGCCCTCCATCAATAAATTGTTGTATGTATTAGTTGTTTTTTTGAAGTACTAATAAACCATTAGACTAATCAACTAATAATCTCATCTAAAAAAGTCAGTCTTTATTTTTTGTTGTTTTACTTAGTAGTAAAATTGCTCCTACTACAATAATAATATCTGCCAAATTCATCACAGAGGTAAATACACGAAAGTAATCAATAGTAATAGAAAAAACTATCCTATCAATAAGATTGGAAATTGCCCCAGCAAAGACAAGACAAATTCCAAGGTAAAAAATATTAGTTTTGTGTTTGTTTTTTGACCACCAGAAGCCTAGTGTCAAGAGTATAATTGGAGTTAAAATAAGAATAATGATTTGTGGTATAGGTAAACCAAAAGCAATACCAAGATTGGGAAAATATTCCCAACCAAGCCAAGGTTTTATAATATAAAAATGAAAAGTTTGGTTGTTTTGAGCAAAATATTTTAGAATCTGGTCTAGTGTAAATAAAAAACCACTTAAAAGAAAGTATAATCTTAAGTGGTTTTTTTGCATATTAAAATTTTGTGGATTAAAGCTCTTGTGTAATAGTCTTTTTACAGCTTACACAAGCGCCAGAAGTAGGACGAGCAAGTAATCTTTTTGGTTCTATTGGTTGTTTACAATATTTACAAATACCATAAGTACCAGTTTTGATACTTTTCAAAGCTTTATCAACGTCTTTTAATTCTTTTTCAAGTTGCATTTCTACCGGTTTGTTAGCCAAGTATTCAGTAACTTCTAGAGTGTTTTCATCCACATCATCACCATATTCTGAGAAAGAAGTATTATATTCATCAGCAATATGAGGATCTTTTTTGGCAAATTTTTCTAAATCAGATACTAATTTTGTTCTTTGTTCTAATAATAAAGTATTCATTTCTTTTAAAAAATTTGATTCTTTTGTTGTTTTTGTAGTTTTCATATATAAGTTAGCTTGTTTTTATAGACAAATTATATAATAGGTTGGTCAAAAATGCAAGAGATAAGTAATTTAGAAAGTAAGTATGTGAGGAACGAATATACTTATAACGTTTTTTATTTATGAAAGATTTTTTTCTCTATATTCTTATTTTTTGATTTTAAACAAAAAAAAGAGGCATCCGTAGCCCTAGTAAATTTAGGTGGCTGGAGCCTCTAAATATCCTAGGAACCGGTATTGTCCAAGTTGTTTGAATATTTTAGTGTTAAAATACTTAAATAACTTGGAAAATGCCAGGAAAAACCTGGGACTTTTAAGCTTCGACCGCTCGCTGGTGTAGACCTCAAGTAAGTATCTTTTTGGGAAAACTTACCATAGAAGAGGGCACCTGTTAAACATTTGATGTTTATTTTTGTATAGTCTCCGAAGGGACTATAATTGGTGCAAGCAGTAGCTAAGCTGTGAGGAGATTCTCACGTGTCTTGGTTTAAGTATCTCTGATACTTATTAGATGACATTTGAAAAACTCTTTTGTAATGTTCACAAATATAGTATAGCATGTTTTTCGTATATTGTCAATAGTCATGGTTTATTGGCTTATCTTAGCGTAAAAATATGATATTTTAGCTAAAAAAATGTATAAACTAGTATATACAATAGTGATTTGTGCATTTGTTATCCACAAAATAGTGTATTTTTCCACAGACTTATCCACAATGTATAGAATATTGTATACAAATATACATAATCAGTTGTTTAAAAGTGGTGGATTAATTGTTATTAATTGAAATTTTGTTTAGCATTAATTTGTGTTGGAGAGGTTGTGTATCATTTTTGTGTGTTAAATAATGACTTTATCCCCAATTTTAGTATCTTTTCCACAGGTTTGTCCACATTTGTATACGTTTTTGTAGACAAATAGTATAAAAACATGGAAACACCAAAGCATTAAAACACTAGAACATAAAAACAAATCTACTAAGACGTTTAGTAAAATAGTGTTAACTGTTTTATACAGACAAATTCAAATTATTTGTTTTTATGCTTTGATGTTTTATCAACACCTGCACATTGTATATAAAAAATGCTATACTTATTCTATATTTATAAAAATTAACTTGCACATATGAAACAACAGTCAAATATTGAGATTTTACAGAAATTCACTTTGAAAAACATTCCTAACCTGGATGTGGCTGTTTTGGGAGCTTTGGAATTGTTTATAAGTGCTAAATTACCAAAGTTTGATATACAATTCAAAAAACCATTGGTTGTAGGTAGTGGTAATGCTGCGGTGACTGGTAGAGTATTGTTTGCTGATAAAGAAGCTGTTTTGGCTAATGAAAGTGATTATCTTGAAAAGTTGGCTAGTATAAAGGGAATTGACGGCGCTGTGTTGATATCAGCTTCTGGTAGTAAGCATGCTATACCAATTTCTAGAGAATTAAAGAAAAGGGGAATAAAAACAATTTTACTTACTAATAATGATAATGCGCTTGCTAAAAAATTTATTAGTAAAGAAAATTTGTTTGTTTTTCCGAAAAATCGTGAACCTTATACATATAATACATCCACTTATATGGGTATGATTTTTGGAAAGACTCATGAAGAACCAGAACATATCTATAATTTTTTGCTAAAGAAGACAAAAAAAGAAATAAAGAAAGATTTTGGTAAGTATAGTGCGTACTACTTATTGATACCAGAGCATTTTTCAGCTATGAGTGAAATGTTTATGACAAAATTTGATGAGATGTTTCAGCCGATTGTCTCAGGTAGAGTTTTTACTATAGAACAAAGCAAACATGCCAAAAGTGTGGTAAAAAATGATAATGAACTTTTTATAAGTTTTGGTTATGAAAATAAAATTTTTGGTTTGGCAAAAAATAGACTAAACATTACTCTGCCAAAAAATGTTGATTATGCTGGATTTATGGCTATTGTTTATTATGTTCTCGGTAAGGTGCAAGAAAAAAATCCTCCATATTTTCAAAACGGCATTGTTCGTTATTGTAAAAATTCTTCAAAGATTTTTGGGTATGAGATTAGACCTATCGTAGAGTAATTCATGAAAATATTAAAACATAAAAATATTAAAACAAAACTATTTTATTGTTAAGTTTTTGCATTGTTGCAAGGTTAGTGTAAAAACAATTTAACAATTTAGCCATTTAACAATTTTTTATATATGAAAAAACAAACACAATTTTTTATTCCAGAGATACCAACTATTTTTACTATTTTTGGTGCGACTGGTGATTTGATGGAACACAAAATTGTCCCATCATTATTTTTTCTATACAAACAAAAAAGATTGCCAAAACATTTGAAAATTTTTGGTTTTGCACGTCGTGAAATTAGTAACAAAGATTTTCGTAAAAAAGTATTTACAATTTTACAAGAGATGAATTTTGTAAAACAAGAAAAACAAGCTCAAAAATTTTTGGAATTGTTTGAATATATAAAAGGTGATTTTGCAGATAGTAAAAGTTTTGAAAAATTGGGAGATAAAGTAAAGGAAATAGAAAATGAATGGAAAATTTGTGTTAATAAACTTTATTATTTGGCTACGCCACCAAATTTTATTCATGACATTGTAAGTAATTTGAAAAAAACAAAATTGAGTGATCCTTGTGGTGGAAATTTTGGTTGGGCTAGGATCATTGTAGAAAAACCAATTGGTTATGACAAAAAAAGTGCTTTGGAATTGGAGAAAATTTTGAGTATTCTCAAAGATGAACAAATCTATCGCATTGATCATTATTTTGGAAAAGAAATGGTGCAAGGAATTTTCAATTTTCGTTTTTCTAATAATTTTTTGGAAGAAGATTGGAATAATAAGCATATTGAAAAAATTGAAATAAAACTTTTGGAAAGTGTTGGTGCAGAAAATAGGGGGAATTTTTATGACAAAGTCGGAGCACTTCGTGATGTGGGACAAAATCATCTGCTTTCAGTATTGGCTTTGCTCACGATGGATGATCCTAAAGATGCTAATGCTGAAAGTGTGAGAGAAATGAGAGAAAAATTGTTGTCACAGATTACTATCATGAATACGGAAGAAATAAAGCAAAATACTTTTCGGGCACAGTACGAAGAATATGATAAAATTGTTGGGGTGGAAAAATCTTCTGAGACAGAAACTTATTTCAAATTGAAACTTAATATTGAATCTTTGCGATGGAGTGATGTGCCAATTTTTATAGAAAGTGGTAAAAGAGTTGGACCAGCAAAAAAAGAAGTAGTGGTAACTTTCAAAGATAGAAAACCTTGTATCTGGTGTCAACCTACCGGTCCAGCCAAAAATAAAGTTGTATTTTCTTTTGCACCAAAACAAGAGATCAATATAGAATTTTGGCAAAGAACTCCTGGTTTTGTTGATGTTTTGGAAAAAAGAAATTTTAATTTTTTACTTTATAAAAGAAAATCAAAGTTTCCTTATGTGGAAGAATATGCCAAACTTTTTTTTGATGCTATTCAAGGTCAACAACGATGGTTTTTGACCAAACAGGAAGTTTTTAGTCAATGGGAAATCGTAGATCCAATTGTCAAAGCTTGGCGAGATAGAGAAGTGAGTTTGCATAATTATAAACCAGATGATAAAGAAATTATAAATATTGCTGATGATTTTTTCTTGACCAATGAAAAGAATTTCAAAAAAGAAATTGCGATTGTAGGATTGGGTCGTATGGGTGGAGGGTTGGCACAAAATTTGTTGGAAAAAGGTTGGAAAGTCGTCGGTTATAATAAAACTTCGGAAGTTACTAAAAATTTGGAAAGTGTCGGTCTAATTGGTACAGTAAATGTAAAAGAAATGGTGGAAAAATTGACTCAACCTAGAATTGTCTGGCTGATGTTGCCAAATGGCAAACCGGTAGACGATACAATTTTTGATAAGAAAACTGGATTAGTAAATTTTTTGGAAAAAGGAGATATTATTGTGGATGGTGGAAATTCTTTTTTTCAAGATTCTATAAAAAGAGAGAAGGCTTTGTCCAAATATGGGATACACTTTTTGGATGCTGGTGTGTCTGGTGGCCCAAGTGGTGCTCGCAAAGGTGCTTGTGTAATGGTCGGTGGAGACAAAAAAGTTTTCAAATACATAGAACCACTTTTCAAAGATATGTCTCTTACCAATGGTTATGAATTTTTTTCTGGCTCTGGTGCGGGACACTTTGTAAAAATGGTTCACAATGGAATTGAGTATGGAATGATGCAAGCAATTGGGGAAGGATTCAATATTATGAAAAAATCTTCATATAAATTGGACTTACAAAAAGTTGCTAGTGTCTACAATAATGGTAGTGTAATTGAATCAAGACTAATTGGTTGGCTTTATGATGCTTTTGAAATTTATGGAACTGGCCTAAATAAAATTAGTGGTAAAGTAGATCATACTGGTGAAGGTGCATGGACAATCAATACTGCCAAAGCAATGAGTCTAAAAGCTAAAGTAATAGAAGAAGCTCTGGAATTCCGTAAACAATCACAAGAAAGTCCAGACTATGCAGGACAGGTGGTTTCTGCTTTACGTGGGCAGTTTGGACAGCATAGTGTGGAGAAGATAAAAACTATAAGTAAATAGTAAATAGTTTCTGGATTGAAAAATTCTATTTACTATTTACAGTTTACTGTTTTCTTTTAACAGGTATCATTGACTAAAAGCCTTTTTTATATTATTATCTTCACGTATTAAATTAATCATTTTATTATGTTATCACTCGCTATTGTTGGTTTACCAAATGTGGGAAAATCTACACTTTTCAATGCTCTTACCAAAAGTAAACAGGCTGATGCTGCCAATTATCCTTTTTGTACTATTGAACCAAATGTCGGAGTGGTAGAAGTGCCTGATGAAAGACTGGCTAAGTTGTCAAAAGTATCCAAATCACTCAAAACTGTGCCAACCGCGATTGAATTTGTCGATGTTGCTGGACTTGTCAAAGGTGCGTCAGAAGGTGAAGGTCTTGGAAATAAATTCTTATCGCATATTCGTGAGACTGATGCAATTGTCCAAGTTGTACGTGGTTTTACAGATAAAAATGTTACTCATGTTCATGGTAAAGTAGATCCAAAAGACGATAGTGAAGTCATAAATTTGGAATTGATAATGGCTGATTGGCAAACAGTCAGTAAAAGATTGGACAAAACTCGCAAAGGTGCCAAAGGTATACAAGCGAAAGAGTTTGTCAAAGAATTAGCTTTGCTTGAAAAACTGGAAGTACAACTTCAAGCTGGTAAACCAGCTAGAACTTTGGAATATGATGAAGATGAAATAGAAATGGTCAAAGAATTACATTTGCTTTCACAAAAGCCTATGCTTTATGTGGTTAATGTGGAGGAAGGTGGAATGGGGAATGGGGAACGAGATTATGGTTTGGACGCTCCATATATAGAGGTATGTGCAAAATTAGAAGAAGAGATGATAGGGTTAAGTGAACAGGAAATTAAAGAGTTTATGGCTGAGTTTGGAATGACACAATCTGGTTTAGATAAGTTGGTTATTGCGGGTTACAAGTTACTTGATCTTATTACTTACTTTACTTCTGGTGAACCAGAAACTAGAGCTTGGACTGTTAAGCAAGGTACAAAAGGTCCTGAAGCTGCCGGAGTCATACATACTGACTTTATTAAAGGTTACATCAAGGCTGATGTTGTAGACTGGAAAGATTTTGTAGAATATAATGGTTGGGGTGGAATAAAAGGAACAGGAAAATTGCGTTTGGAAGGTAAAGAATATGTTGTAAAAGATGGGGATACTGTTTATTTTCATGTGGCGACTTAGGGGAATGAGGGACGAGGAATGGGGAATGGGGAATGTTATTTATTTATTTTTTATGCGAGCAGGAACAATTATTATAAATAATAATCAAATAATTTTGATTCATCGTTTTTGGCAAGGACGTGAATATTTTGTTTTACCTGGTGGAAAAGTAGAAGATGGAGAAACTGTGGAAGGTGCTGCTATTAGGGAAGCAAAAGAAGAAACAAGTTTGGATGTAATTTTGGGAAATAAATTTTGTGAATTTTATAATGAATTTGATAAAAGGCAAAATATTTTTTTCTTGGTTACAAAATTTTCTGGAGAAGTAAAACTTGGTGGTCCAGAAGCTGAAAGGAATTCAGAGGATGACAAATTTATTTTGGAATGGCATAATTTTGAGGATATAAAAAATTTGAAAATTGTACCAATAGAACTGAAAGAAAAGTTATTGAAATTTTTTGTAAAATAAAAATATGGAATTTAATAAGCTTTTGGAAGAATTGAAACAACTAAATTTGCCTACAAACAAATTTGCAATTTTTGGAAGTGGTCCGATGGCGGTGCGAAAAATAAGGGAAGCTAAAGATATTGATGTACTTGTTTTTCCTGATATTTTAATTGAGTTTGCCAAAAATTATCCGATAAATGATCATAATGGAAATGTGGTAATTGGAAATATAGAATTGTGTAAGAGTTGCGAACCACTGACAGAAAAAATTGAAAAGTTGATTGAGACCGCAGAAATTATAGAGGGTATACCATTTGTAAGTTTGGAATATATTTTACAGTTTAAGAAAAAATTAAATAGAGAAAAAGATAAAATAGATGTCGAGTTGATTGAAAATTATTTGTCTAAACAAAATAAAAAATACTAGCTTGGCTAGTATTTTGTTTTTTAAAATATTTTTGTATGTCGTCGCGCGTTGAGCGGATAGTCTTGGTGAATGAAAAAACCCAGATTCGTCACCCTGAATTTATTTCATGGTATTTTTATATATAAGACGTTTTTTATAAGAAAGATTTTGATCCCGATTTTATCGGGACAGAATGACGATGATAATTTTGGCATGACAATGTTCTTACTGTGAAATAAAATTACAACCATGTCAAAAACAAAATCAGCTATCTCTAAGATAGCTGATTTTTGGTTATATTATTACACTTTCTTGAACTTCCAAATTTCTCTACCGACAAATTGGGCAGGGCGGTGATAGAGAAGTGAGCGTTCGCCATTTTCAAAATTAGTAATCTCAAAACCTAGTTTTTTTATTTCATCCAGACATCTAACAGAGATCCAGATGTTATCAAATTTGAATTTTGGAATAATGAAAATAACAGTAGCATCAGCTTTGAGAATTTGGTGAAAAGTTTGGAAACTATCTATATAAAGTTGAGCCAAATTTTGAGCTTGTGCTTCCAAGAAACCACGAGGTTCTTTCCCATACAAAGGTTTTCCCATATATGGTTCAGCAACTATCAGATCAATACTTTGTGGTTTTAGGTGGTTTGTGAGATCTGTAGTTTTGGCTAGAAAAATATTTGTTTTGATATTTTTCAAATTATTTTTTTCTATCAACCAATCAATATTTTTTTTACTATCATCTATTGCTTTTTGGCTGTTGTCACTACCAATAATATCTTTGAAACCAAGAGAAATTGCTTCATTTAAAATAGTACCAGATCCACAAAATGGGTCAAATATTGTAGATTTTTTTTTGCATCCTGACAAATTGATCATTGTTCTGGATAATTTTGGAGGAAGCATACCAGAGATATTGTCACTAACAGGTCTATAGTAATCTCTCTCTGTAAATCCTTCGATGTCTTGGATATAAATAGTTTTGTAAACATTATTTTGAAAAACTGTAAAATGACTTTTGCTTTCTATTAGCTTGTTGTGCAAAATGCTGGCTGTATTTTTGGTTTCCACATAGCGGACAGATTTGCCAAGAGATTTTAATTCCTTTTTGATATTGATAGCTAGTTTACTATTGGTTGGAGAGATTGAAAAATTTATTTTGCCATTTTCTTTTGTTTGTAGATAATCTACAATTATTTTTTGTGGGAATTCTAGACTTTCGAATTTGACTCCGACTTGAATAATACCACCAAAGTCTTGGGATATTTTTTCAATTTTTTCTTCAGTACTGTCTACATCCAAAATAAAATAATCATTTTTGGTGTCTATTGTTTTGTATTTTATTTTTTCACGTTTTAAAATTGACAAGACTTCAGCAGTAGAAATATGAGGTTGGTGTCCTAGTTCGAAGATATATTGCATAATATGCTAGTTTATTCGGATTAGATGATTTGAAAAGACTACTCTAATTTGAAAGAGAAGTCAATTTGTAAAGACTGGTGTTTATTGGATTGATTTTGCTAGAGAGGATACAGATGAGCTAGTGTTGGACTCAGTACTGGAGGTAAAAGTTGAGATAATAAGTATTTTGTTGAAGGGATCTCTTTGAGGTACCAATGTTTTTGGAGCAATATTTTTTTCTTTCCAAGCAGAAATTGTTTCTTCGTATATTTTGAAATTTATGGTTTCAAATTTTTTTATATCTTTTATTAGAGCGATATCTTCTATTTGGCCTAAAGTTTTGTAAACATTCATATAGATAAACCAAAAGGTGGTGCTTAAAGTACTAATGACGATAATAAATAATAAAACATTGAAGATTTTTATTTTTTTTAGGCGAGTATAATCACGAGACTGTTTTATAGTCGTTGTTTTATAGTCTGTTTTTTTGGTGAAAAGCATCATAGTTATTTGGTATAAATAGTGGCCTCAAAACTTAGTGAAACATTTTCTGAATCAATTTTGGTCCAGCTGAGGTTGTCTATTGTAAGATAAATTGGCAAATGTTCTAAGGAATTTAGATATTGCAAAGTTTTGTAAAAATTGGCTTTGGTTTTGAAAAAAATTGTAAAATTTTTTTCTTGTACAGGACCAAGACTTAGTGTTTGTTCAATGCTTTGGGATGTAGCCAAATTTTCTAATTCTTGAATAAGTTTTACTGTAGCATCGTCATTTTTGTTTATCAAACTTTGTTCCAATGATTTGGTATTCTCTGTAATAGTGTCTAATTCTGAAATTGATTTTTTTAGTAATCTTATTTTTTCATATTGATCAGTCAAAGTTTTTTCAGTACTTTGTATATCTATTTTAAGATTTTTTATATAAGTAATACTTGGCAAAATTATGGTTATGGTGATAATTATCGCAATTACAATAATGCCAAGTGTAGAAAAAATAATTTTGTAAATAGGATTTTTCTTTTTCATATTATTTTAGATTGGCATTGATGTTGAAAGCAATATTTTCTCTTTTGGTAAGATCAGAAACTGGAGATTCTACATGGACAAATAGAGGATTGTTGTTTAGTATTTCTTGAAAATCTAAGAAATTTTGTCTAGTATCAGCTATGCCAGAAAAAGTTACAGTTTTTTTGGAATATTTTATGTTTATAGAAGTCAAAACTATTCCTTCTGGTGTAGAAGAAGTGATAGACAAAATGTCAGGAGTTGTTTGGTGATATTGTTTTTGTACAGAATTTACTTTTTGGATTACTTTGTTTATCGTTATGATTTCTTGCGTTTGGTTGGTATATTTGCTACTTATATTGACAGTATTTTGGGCTATGGCACTAAAATAATTTTGTAGTAAAATTTCAGATAACATCAAAGAAATAGCAATAAAACTAATAGCCAGTAAAACTACTTGTAAAATATTTTGGACAAACTTAAACTGAGCCATGTGGATGAGTTCATTTTTTTTGGTTTCGTTTAGTAAGTTTATTCTCAGTGGGTACATAATTAGATTGAATCACTTTTGGTAAAAGGATTGTCAGCAGCTCTTAGTGCTAAACCAATAGCTGTGGCATATTTGATAGATTCTTCATAAGGTATGTGTATGACTTTGACACTATTGAGATTTTTCCAAACTCTACCTGGTTTGCATTCTATTTTCAGTTCATTTGTCAAAACTTTGTCAAGATCTTGTAAAATAGAACTACCTCCACACATAGTAATATGGTTTATGATATTGGTATGAGGGAAGTGACTATAATAAAAGTAAATATTTTTTTGGATTTGTTCTACAAATTTTTTTGTTTGCTCCATGAGTACAGTCCAAATTTTGGTTTGATCTTGGTATTTTAATCCATACTGGCATTTGGCTTGTTCAGCTTTTTCGTGGCTGATAGCAAATTTTTGTTCTATAGCTGTTGTCAACAACTCACCAGAAAAAGGTAGAGTAGCACTAAATTGTACAGTATTGTTGTCATAGATGATGATGTTTGATTTTGTTCCTCCAATATCCAATAGAGCACGGGCTTCGTTTTGGTATTGTTTGTTGGCTGTTACCATAGCTCTGGCAATAGACAATGATTCAATATCTATAGCTATAAGATGTAAACCTGATTTTTCCATAAGGGCTACATAACTTTCAGTAATTGCTTTTGGAGCAGCCGCCATGATTATTTTGGTTTTGTTTGGTTCAGTGGTTGAAGGTATGGCTTCCCAATCAAGGTAGTGGCCGTCTTTTTCTGTAAAAGGAATATATTTTTGAGCTTCTATCTCCACGTCATCTTGGATGATTTCATTGATATTTTTGTTGAGTGTAATAAGTTTGGTAAAGGTATGTGATTCTGGTAAATTGATTACTACCCACGGACTTTTTATTTTTTTGTCTGTTGCAATATTTCCTTGTAAAAGTTTTTGGATATAGTGTATTACTTGTGCTTCTTGTATTATTTCACCATTGACAATTATTCCCAGAGGTAGAGAAATACTTCTTATATTTTTCAAATTAAAAGAAGGACCATCTTTGATATTGGAAATATTTTCTAATTGTATGAGCTTGATGGATAAATCACTTATATCCAGTCCAAAAGCTCCTGGGAAAGGTACACTATTAAACATAATTTACAAATATACAAATTTATTTTTTAGTTCAGTTGTTTTTTTGTTAGAAATTTTGTGTCAAACTATATATTGGCATGACTACAGCCACAGCAATACCACCGACACCTAGACCAAGCAAGATTATTATAACAGGTTCTATGATTGTAGAAAAATTTTTCATGGTTTTATCGACTTCGTTGGAATAAAATTTGGAAAGTTCGTCTAGTAGTTTGTCTATTTCTCCAGTTCGTTCGCCAACCATAATCATCTCAGTAACCATTGGTGGAAAAAGTTTTTCGAATTCACGAAGAACTTGAGAAAGGTTTATACCTTTTTTTATTTTTTCTGTGGCAATTTTGAGTGCATACTGATAGCTTACATTGCTACAGATCTCAGAGCTGATGTCGACTGCTTCAATAATCGGTATAGTACTCTTCAATAAAGAAGACATGGTGAGAGAAAATCTAGCCAAATTGATTTGTTTGATAATTTTTCCGACTATTGGTAAATTGATATTTATTTTGTGGATAATTTTTTTGAATTTTGGATATTTTTTTAAGGAGTATATGAAAAAACTAATAGTAATAAACAAAGTGGAAAATATTACAATGATATTTAGTGGTTTACTCATGAAATCAGTAATAGCTACGAGAATTTTTGTTGGCAAAGGTAATTCAGCATCTACGTCTTTGAACATGACCAGCAATTTTGGGAGTACAAATGTGACCATCAAAATACCAACAGCAGAAATAGCCACGAGGATGACAGCAGGATAAATCATTGCTCCGCGAATAGTAGAAGTAAGTTCATAATTTTTTTTCATTTGAGTAACAACTTGTTCTAGAGATCCTTCTAGTTTTCCAGAAATTTCTCCAGAAGCAATCATTTTGACATAAATCGGTGGGAATATTTTTGGATACTGGATTAGTATCTCACTAAATTGACTACCATTTTCTACACCAGTTTTGATGCCATGTACGACGTTGTTTAATTTTTTATTTTGTATTTCTTTACTCAAGACATCTAGACCTTCTATCAAAGAGAGGCCAGCTGATAACATTGTTTTTAGGTGCTCCAAAAAAAATATTTTATCAATAACTTTTACTTTGACAAAATGGTTAGTAATAAAATCGTTTAGCTTTTTTTCAAAAGGAGATAATTCTTTTTTTGGTTTTTTGTCAGACATATACAAACTAATTTATTTTTTTAAAGTTTATTCTTTTGTTACTCTCAAAACTTCTTCTAGAGTAGTGACACCTTCTTTTGCTTTGATAATTCCATTTTCAAATAAATTTATCATGCCGTGGCTTTCTGCAAATTCTTTGATATCTTGAGCAGTGGATCTCTCATTTATTAGTCTAGTAAGCTCATCATCTACGACTAGTACTTCGTAAATTCCCATACGTCCTTTGTAGCCAGAGCTACCACATTTGGCACAGCCTTCTCCACGATAAAAAGTCATTTCAGAAATATTTTTTTGGATGTCATCATCTTTTATTTCTTGGTCAAGTAATAAATCTTTGATAGTTTTTTTGTGGAGCATTTTTTCTAATTCTTTTATTTCTTCTGGGGAAATTGTATAAGCTTTTTTGCAATTTTTACAAATTTTTCGGACAAGACGCTGAGCAATAATAATATTCGTAGTAAATCCTACTAGAAAAGGTGGAATATCCATATCGACAAGACGTGGTAGAGTAGTAGGTGCGTCATTGGTATGGAGTGTAGAGAGCACTAGATGCCCAGTCATAGCTGCGTGTATAGCTACTTCAGCTGTCTCTTGGTCACGAATTTCTCCGACCATAATAATATCTGGATCTTGACGCAAGAAAGCTCTAAGACCAGAGGCAAAAGAAAAGCCAGCTTTGGGATTGATTTGACTTTGGTTTATACCAGAGACGTGGTATTCAATAGGATCTTCTATAGTACAAATATTGACAGTAGGATTATTCAAAATACCAAGTATAGAATATAATGTCGTAGTTTTGCCACTTCCAGTAGGACCGGTAACTAGTATCATGCCATGTGGTTTTCTGATGGCATATTCTACCAGCTTTTGAATTTTTGGTAAGAAACCCAAATTTTCCAAGCTCAAAGCTCTTTGTCCTTCGTGCAAAAGACGCATGACTATTTTCTCGCCATCATATACTGGTATGACAGAAACACGGAAAGAAAGTTGTTCATCGTTTAATTTTATTTTGAAACGACCGTCTTGTGGCAACATGTGTTCGTCTATTTTCAATTGTGACAAGATTTTGATACGAGCGATGATACCATTTTGGACTAATTTTGGTAGTGACATCACTTGTCGCAATAAGCCATCCACACGGTAGCGTACGATTACTTCTTTTTCAGTCGGTTCAATATGAATATCACTAGTCCCTTCTAATACAGCATGCTCCAAAATAGAATTGACAATATTTATAATAGGTAATTCTTCGGCTATTTTCTTTAGATCTTTTTTTTGGGTATCAGTATTTATATCCTTGTTCAATTTGGTGATGACTTCATCGTTTTCAATAGTGGCATGATATTTTTGGAGAGTATCTTTTATGGTACTTGGAGTAGTGATAAAAACTTTTTGAGAAAGTCCTGTTTTTCGTCTCAAAAATTCAATAGTTTGGATATCGTTTGGATCAATCATGGCAATGTCCAATTCATTTTCTGTTTTTTTGAAAGCCACTACTTGACGTTCGTGAGCAAATTCTTCAGGGATGATATTCAAAATTTCTAGATTAATATCTATGCCTTTTAGTTCTATGAAATCATTTTGAGAATTTTGAGCCAATGATTTGTAAAGGCTTTCTTCAGTTATTATTTCTTCAGTTATTAGGTATTCTTCTAGAGAGAGCTTTTTTTCTTTGGCCAATTGGGTGTATTGGTTTATTTTTTCATCATCCAACTTGGAATAATTTTTCAAGATATTTTCTAGTAGAGATTTGTTTATCATATTTGTTATTTTAGTGCAAAATAATTATAACATATTTTTGGAATAGTTCATAGATACAAAAAACATGAAAACATGAAAACATTAAAACATAAAAGCACTAGAGCATGAAAATATTAAAATATTCCGCCCAAGGCGGATCCGCCTTGGGCGGAAAAAACATATCCACAAAACTTTCACAAAATAAAAAACTATGCTATAATCAACTTACTTAAAAATAAACAAGACGTCATCCTGAATTTATTTCAGGATCTTTCCCAAATAAGACGTTTTTCATAAGAAAGATGCCGAAACAAGTTC
>JBAYUH010000009.1:0-37846 GCA_041675185.1 Candidatus Magasanikiibacteriota bacterium
CAAAGAAGAAAAAGCTTGTAACCGATTAAAATTTTATCCAGCTAGATATCCGAATTCTTTGGCTAAAATTTTGTTGAATCAATTACCAAGATTGACTGAAATGAATGAACACCGCCAAGAAATTGCCAATATTTATGATAAGTTGTTGGATAACACAAAAATGAAAAAACCAAAAATAACCAAAGACAATATATTTTTACGCTATACTATTTTAGTTAATAATCCAGAAAAAATAATCAAAATAGCCAAACAACACAAAATTATTTTAGGAAACTGGTATGACTCAGTAATCGCTCCAAAAGATAAAGATGTAGATATGTTAAGAACTGGTTATATAAATAGTAGTTGTCCTAATGCAGAAAAATTAGCACAAACAACTGTAAATTTACCAACAAATAAAAGTATTACTTTTGTTCAAGCAAAAATGATAGCAGAATTAATAAATACTAATTTATGATGAAAGAAATTACAAAAAAAGAAGATTGGACTACCAAAAAAGAATTTTTGCAATCTTGGGAATATGGTGAATTTTTGAAAAATACAGGAAGAAAGTTGTTACGTTTTGAATATCTTACCAATGATAAAGAAAAAATTCAATTTCAAGGTATAGTATCATCCAATGCTTTCGGGTTCAAATTTATCTATGTACCTAGAGTTTCTTTTAGTCAAGAATTATTAGATGAGATAAGTACTTATTTCAAACAAAATAATTTTGTATTTTGGCGTATTGAAAGATTGAGTGATGAAACTCCCAAAAAATTTAATTACAAATTAATAAAAAATAGACAGCCAGAATGTACATGGCTTCTAGATTTGACAAAAAGCGAAGAAGAAATTTTGTCTGAAATGCACAGTAAAACTAGATACAACATAAACTTAGCGATCAAAAAAGGTGTCGTATGTAAAATTGAAAAAGATCTAAACATATATTGGAAACTAAATGAAATGACTACAGAAAGAAATAGTATCAAAAGCCATGACAAAAATTATATAGAAAAATTATTAAATTTAGACAATGTCTATCAGTTGACTACTTATTTTGCAAACGAAGTATTGTCTTCAGCTATAGTTTTCAAATATAATGATATTATGTACTATCTATTTGGAGCATCTTCCAATAGCCATCGCAATCTTATGGGACCATATTTGAATCAATTTGAAATTATAAAGCTAGCCAAAAAATTAGATTGCAAAGTTTATGATTTTTGGGGCATGGCTCCACCTGCAGAAAAGGGAAGCGGAGAAGAAAATTCTCATCACAATTACTCTTGGCAAAAAAACCATCCTCTAGATGGCGTGGCCAAATTCAAAGCAGGTTTCAATGGTAAATTAGAATGTTATCCAAAACCTTTAGAAATAGTTTTGAATTCTTTCAAATATAATATATTTCTATTTATAGAAAAATTAAGAAAAAGGACCATTGTTGGTCATAGTACCAAAGAATAATTATGTACGAAATAAAAGAAATACAAAACAAAGAAGAATGGGAATTTTTTCTTTCCAAGCAAAAATTTGTTCTCATGACCCAGTCTACCAAGTATGGAGAATTTTATAGTTCAATGAATGAAAAACATTGGTTATTTGGTGTCTATGATTCTGGAAAGTTAGTAGCTGGTAGTTTGATTGTAAGTGTCCATGCCAAACGTGGTAATTTTCTTTTTGCACCATATGGACCAATCATTAATCAAGATTATGAAAATATTTTGAAATTATTTATAGACTTTTTGAAAGAAAAAGCCAAAAAAGAACATTATGTTTTTGTTAGAGTTTCACCTTTTATAGATGATTTGGATACAAACAAAGATATTTACCAAAAACTTGGCTTTAAAAAATCTCCTATCCATGCTTTGGCTGAAACAACTTGGCTTCTAGATTTGACAAAAAGCGAAGAAGAAATTTTGGCCAACATGAACAAAAATCATCGTAATCTAATCAATAGATGTCTAAGAGAAAAAGTAAAAGTAATATTTTCCAATGATAAAAAAGCTTTGGAAGAATTCAATATCTTGCATGACTATACATCCAAAAAACATAATTTCACACGTTTTTCCAATTCTTATGTGGAAAAAGAATTCTTAGCTTTCCAAAAAGATGATGAAGTGTCTGTATTAAAAGCTTATTTACAAAATAATCCCAAATTAGATTCTTCAGCTGTTGTTTATTTTTATGGTAATTCAGCTGCTTATCGCCATGGTGCTTCACTAGTCCAAGATAAAAAAATACCAACTTCTTATATCTTACAATGGTCAGCTATTCAGGAAGCAAAAAAAAGAGGTCTGAAATATTATAATTTTTGGGGTATAGCCCCAGACAATGCACCCACCAATCATCCTTTCAAAGGTATTACACATTTCAAAAAAGGTTTTGGTGGTTTTCAAAAAAATTTGTTACCTTGTCAAGATTTTGTTATTTCACCAAAATATTTCTTTACTTGGATTATAGAAACAATTCGTAGTAAAAAACGTGGATTTTAATTTATCCTATGCCGTGCTTCGCCGGCTTCAGGATTGTGTAAAAAAAGCCTGTGCCAATCAAAAAAATCATCAATCATCATAGATTACAAAGAAAGATAAACAACAAAATAAAAAGTACAAAAAAAATTTTTAATTATTTTTTTAATCCAAAAAAAACTAGGAGAGATTTTTCTTGGGAGGGCAGGGAAGTAGAAAATCCTTTTATACACGAAAAAATTAGCAAGAAACTGCTATATTTCAAAATTCTTTTACTTATAGCCAGTGTTTTAATTACTTTTTCAATTTTTCTTTTTCACCCTTTCTTCATTATAGAAGATGTAAAAATAGATGGATTACAAAGAATAAGTAAAGTTGATTTACTAGACACAGTAAATGGTATTTTAAATTACAGAAAATTTGGATTAATAAAAGAAAATAGTTATATTCTTTCCAATGTAAATGAGATAAAAGATATTCTAAAAGAAAGATACCCAATTGAAAAAATAATTGTCAAAAAAAGTTTCCCAAACAAACTATCTATAATTATTCAAGAAAAAATTTCTACTATTATTTATGACAATGGATTAGAATATAGCTATGTAGATTTGGAAGGTAAAATAGTAGAAATAATGGGTAAAACAAGTGAATATGATTGGAAAGATATCACAGCAGAAGTAGCTACAACCACAGAATCAGGCGAGAGTGTTACTTCAACAGTTGTGGTAGCTAGAATATACGAGCCAGATGTGAATACTATAAAAAAAGACTTAGGTAGTTATCCAATTATCTATGATAAAAATAATCTAAATGACGTTAGTCTAAATTTAGATGTTTTGGACAAAACTAAAGTAAATATACTGATAGATTGGTTCAAACAACTTGATAATAATGAAAAAATTCCTTTAAAATATTTTGTTTTTGAGGACAATAGCCAAGATCTTACAATAAAAACTTACAAAGGATTTTATATCAAAACACGTTTTGATAGGGAAGTCACTGATCAAATAAATAAATTGAATTCTTTGTACAAAGAAAAAATAGATGAAAATAAATTTCTTGAATATATAGATTTAAGATACCCAGATCGAATATACTGGAAATAATTTTTTACCTTAAACTATTACAATTGACATAATTGTCCAAAAGTGATTAAATTATAAGCAATGCGTTTCTACTTAGATAGGGGAGACGCTAAGGTGGTCAGACACAACAAGACATAACAGTCAAATTGTGTCTGACCACCATTGCAATTTTATTTTAAACAAACCATAAACTTTTATTAGTATGGTTTGTTTTTTTGTTTTATAAAAAAATAAACTAAAGTGTAAAATAAAAAAAGAGGGTAGTATTCTTTGACTAAAACACTATATTAATACAATGTCGCACAATGTACCTTATGCGACACACAGTCTTATAAACACAGAAATTACCTTATCAATATAAGTACTTACCTATTATACTCGTTATACACTTCAAATTATTTCAAAAAATATACATACCACACTTTTTACCTTTCTACTGCCTGTCCATCGGGTTTTTTTACAATAAAACACTAATACTATTTATTCTCTTTTTTGGCTAATTTAAGCCACGATTCTCTATATTTTACGACACCACAAAAAGTGGTTTCAAAACCAAAGGTATAGAGTATCGACTTTTTCTATAACTTTTTACAGTGAGTGTTTTACTTTGTCATATAATGACTTTAAGTACTAGCTAGCAATCAAATATTTTTATAAATTTTTATTTTTCTAATTTTGTTTTATTTTTTTTATAAATTAAGCTAGGTATTTTAGATAAAATTTATTTTAAAAATTTTTGCATATTTTGTAACAATAAAAGAATGTTCAAACAACTTTTGTAAAAAAATAAAAAGGGAAGTGTGCTCCCCTTTTTGTTAATTTAGTAAAAATACTATTCTACATTGTGCGACACTAGTACTTTTTCTTTGAACTTTTCATAAACTGCTTTTAGCATTCTAGCATCATCTAACGCATTATGTTTTTTGAATTTTTTTTGATCAACGCCAAGCCAATCAAAGAAATCATGAATTCTCATTATTTCTGGATCAAACCCAAGAGAAAAAAGAATGGAAGCAAAATCAATAGGTATCCAAAATACTGGATGATCTTTTGGGTCAGTAAAAAGTTTGTACCAATAGATACTGTCAAATTGGTTGACATAAGCCATAAGAAAAGGTTTACTCTCTCCCCTACCTATAAACTCCCAAATTTTTTTAATAGCATTTTCTTTTGAAATTTTATCACCTGATAAAAAAGGAACAACATTTTCTGTCACCCAAGGATGGACAGTCTTATCATCATAATTTAATTCTAAATATAATTCTTCCCCTGTTTGTTTGATAAGACCAATAGATATCAATTCTCCAATTTCTGTATCAAAATTAGTAAACTCTGTGTCAAAAAAAATAATATTATCACTAAAAAACAAACTTTTTTTATCAAATTTCATATCTAACAAAATTAGTAATCTTGAGCCAAATAATTGAGTGCATTTACTGGGATACCATCTTTACGAACTTCCAAATGTAAATGAGGACCTGTAGTAAAAGGTCCAGCACCAACAGTATTTGGTGTGGCCCCAGAATAACCAATTGTATCTCCCCTATTTACAAATTGATCAGCAGAAACAGTAATCTGACTCAAGTGACCATAGACAGTGGAGAATCCATCAGAATGAATAATCATAACATAAGCATAACAACTAGCTACAGTACAAGTCCTAGCGCGAGCAATATATCCCGCAGCAACAGCCCGGATCGGAGTCCCATGGGAAGCTCTAATGTCTATAGCAGGATGTTCAAAAATATTTCTATATGGATAATTTTGATCATGAAAATAAGCAGTAACATAACGACTTTGTGTTGGCCAAGACAAAGGCAACAAACCATTTTGTTGAGGATTTCCACCTTCGGTAATTTTTTTCTGTGCTTCTAATTTTTTTCTTACTTGACTTTCAATACTGGTAATATCATTTTCAATCTTACTATATTCTTTTTTTAAATTTTGTACTAAAGTATTGTATTTAGACTCAGAATATTTGGTCTGCACCAAAAGATCTTCTTTGTATTGAGTTTGTTCTTCCAAATCTTTTTTCTTATTATCCAAAGAAACTTTTAAAGTTTGATAACTTTTTTGTTGATCTTCTCGCTGTTGTTTTTTTGTTTGTAATTCCTCTTTGGCAATTCTTATAGTTTTGGCACTTTTACCCAAATCCCCTTCTAAATTTTGGACATAATGAACACGATTATAAAAATCAGAAAAATTTGCATAAGCAGCCATGACTTCAATATATTTTTTATTATTTTCATAATAAATAGTCCTAATAAGACCTGCTAATAATTTTTGTTGTTTGGTAATTGTAGTTTCTTTGTCTACTATTGATAAATCCAGACTCTGTATTTCCAAACCAGTGGCATCTATTTTTTCTTGTGTGGCTAAAATATCCAAATCTACTTGAGCAATGTAATTATCCAAAATAGTAAGTTGATTAGCCAAAGATGTAGCTTGTGATTTGGTAGCTGCTATTTTGGCTTTGTAATCAGCAATAGTTTTTTCCAATTCAGCAATTTTTTCCTTTTTTTGGTTTATTTGACTATTCAAATCATCTATTTCAATTTTATTACCAGCAACTTCACCAGTATTAGTTGTAAAAACAAAAAAAGGTTTCAATAAGAAAACTGCTGTTAAAATGGAAATAAATAAAAAAACACGTTTTTTCATAATAAAACTATTATATCATGTTTTTCGAAAAAATTCTAAATTTTATCTACAGCCTTGTGAATTCTACTCAAAGTTTCTTCTTTTCCAAGTACACTAGCAATTTCCAAAGGTCCTGGAGAATTTTGCAAACCAGACAAAGCTACTCGCATTGGCCACAAAATATCGCCATTACCAAAAGCATTATCTTTGATCCAAGCTAATATAGTACTTTCTAGATCTTCCCTATTCCATATACCTGAGAATTGTTGTAAAAAATCCAAAGTTAATTGTAGATTTTTTTTAGTTTTTTCTTTGTCAGACTTTTTCCAAACCAACAAATCTGGATCATAATCTTTTTCAGAGAAAATAAAACCAGTATTTTCCACAATTTCCAAAAGAGTATTTGCTCTCCCCTGCTCTAAGGCTACAACTTTTTCCAAATCAAAATCACCAGTATTTATATTTTTTTCTGCATAAAAAACTTTGCATTTTTCTGCCAAATCTTTTGCAGACATTTTCATGATATATTGTTTATTATACCAATTCAATTTTTCAATATTAAACACAGCCGCTGTTTTACCAACTTTTGAAAAATCAAATTCTTTTTCTAATTCTGCTAATGTAAAAAATTCTCTATCGTCCCCTGGATTCCAACCCAAAAAAGCAATAAAATTGATAAATGCTTCTGGTAAATAACCTTTGTTTACAAAATCTACAACTGAGACATCACCATTTCTTTTGGATAATTTTTGTTTTTTTTCATTTATTAATAATGATAAATGAGCAAATTGTGGTGCTTCCCAACCAAACATTTTATAAAGCGCCACATGCTTTGGTGTGCTTGGTAACCACTCTTCTGCTCGAATAGCATGTGTTATTTCCATTAGATGATCATCTACTACAACAGCAAAATGGTATGTTGGAAATCCATCAGATTTTATCAATACCTGATCATCAAAAAGTTCGTTTTTGAATTCTATTTTACCCCTCACCATATCTTCAATTATAGTATTTCCTTCTCTTGGCATTTTCATACGAATAACAAATTTTTCACCTGACTGCAATTTTGTTTGTACTTCTTCTGCCTTCAAATTACGACAATGCCCATCATAACCTGTGGCTTTTTTTTCAGCTTCTTGTTTTAGGCGCATTTCATCCAATCTTTCTTTACTACAAAAACAATAATACGCATGATTTTTAGTCAATAATTCTTTGATAAATTTTTGATAAATTTCCAATCTTTCTGATTGTATATAAGGACCGTTTTGGCCTTTTTGAGTAATATTATTATTTTCTAACATTACACCTTCATCAATATTAATATTAGCCCAAGCAAAAGAATCTAAAATATTTTTTAGAGACCCTTCTACAAAACGCTCTCTATCTGTATCTTCAATACGAAGCAAAAATTTTCCATTATTTTTCTTGGCAAAAAGATAAGCAAAAAGAGCAGTACGCAAACCGCCTATATGTAGATAGCCAGTTGGACTTGGTGCAAAACGTGTTTTTATCATAAAATCTATCATCCTGAGTTGAAAATACAACGAGGGATCTTTCTTAAAAAATAAATATTTAATCTAACAAATTTCTGGATGACTCTTAAAAGTCTATAAATACAGCAAAATTATCTAGTTCTGTAGATATTTTGACGTTCTTCGTCATTTCAAGATGACAATTGAGACATTACAATAGCCACTGATACAGCCACATTTAATGATTCGGCCTGACCATGACCTACTATACTATAACTCTTATCTATAATTTTTTCAAGTTCCTGACTAATACCTTGTGATTCGCTACCAAAGATATAAACTACTTTTTCTGTTGGTTTTATTTTTTTGTAATCCTCACCTTTTAGATCCAAAGAGTACAATTTGTATCCATAATCTTTTTTAATTTTTTCCAATGTTTGAACTAGATTATTAGTTCTAAAAAAGTTCAAGTGAAAAACAGAACCCATAGTACTACGAACAGTTTTTGGATTATAGACGTCCACAGTATCAGATGATAATAAAATATTTTTGAATCCAAACCAATCAGCCGTACGAATAATTGTACCCAAATTACCAGGATCTTTGATATCTTCTAAACAAATAATTGGCCCACCATCAAAACTATCTAAGCTACTATCTTTCTGAGATACTACAGCCAAAATACCCGGAAAAGTGTCTGTATCTTTTATTTTATCGATATCTTGCCTACCACAATAAGTAACGACCACATCTTTGTTTTCAGCTTTTTTGATAATATCAGCAAAATCTTTTTCATCACGTAATTTACCATCTACCACTACCAAAATTACTTCCATATCAGATGCAAGTGCGTCATTAACTCCCTTTATTCCCTCCACAACAAATTCTAATTCTTCTTTGCGAAATTTCTTTAATTTGAGTTTAGTCAAATGTTTTAAAACTGATTTTTCTAACATATTTTTTAATTATATATCTTCCTGCCAAAAGAAAAATATTTTTCTTAATTATTTCTAAAAATTTTCAACCAAGTGAATATCACAGTAGCCTTGAAAATTCTTACAAATCTTTTTGGTTGAGTTAATAATCTGTACAACCATTCTAGACCAAAATTTCTCAATATTTTTGGAGCGCGTTTTGTTTTTCCTGATAAAAAATCAAAAGAACCTCCCACACCCATAGCTAACTTTATATTTGTTAGTTTTGATAAATTTTCATAAATCCACTTTTCTTGTTTGTTGTGTCCAAAAGCTACAAAAAGGATTTGAGCTTTACTAATCTCTATCTTTTCAAGAATTTTTGCATTTTCTTTTTCATTGAAAGCTAACTCTACTTTATCTATTTCTTTTTGAATCAATTTTATTTCTAGACCTGGATCTGAGCCAACAATTTTCAACCTTGAAAATTTGTTTTTTAATTTTTTTTCTATTTTTTTTAATACCAATTCACTACCAGAACCCAACAAAAAAACTGAATACTTTTTTTGTTCAGCTATTTTGCAGACGTCCAACATAAAGTCAACACCATGAATAACTGTTAGTTTTTCTTTTGACAAAAATTTGATGCCATGTCCATCACAAATATTTAGATCAGAACTGTTCAAAACTTTGCGAAAATAACTATCCTTTCTAGCATCTACTAGCATTTCTGGATTTGGTGTAAAAACTTTGTATTGCCCACTAGATGACAAAAGATTGGATACAAAAAGCTGACTAGCATCTAAATCCAATTTACTTATTTGTATCCCTAAAATTTTGACACTATCAAACATAATTTTATAAAAAAAGCTAAAAAGTTGAAAATATTGTATAATATAATTTGATTGACTTTTGACTTTATGAACTTTTAACTCGTGTAAGTTTAGCACATATTGACAAATTTTTCCAGCATGTTATAGTATTATCACTCACTCTATTAGAGTGACAATTATAAACTAGTAGCCTTTTAAGCATTTCAAGCTTTTTTAGGCTTTTCAAGCCTTTTAATATGTTCCCACAAAATTTTACCCACAAATCACAGGAGGCTATCCAAAATGCCCAAAATATTGCTATCCAAAATGGTCAAATACAAATAGAACCACCTCATTTATTTTTGAGTTTACTAAATCAAAATGAAGGTGTAGTAATCTCTATTTTCAAAAAACTAAATGTTAATATTGAACAACTCAAAACTGATGTACAAGAAATGATCAATACTATTCCAAAACAAAATATTACAGAAAATAATAATATTGGACAAGTTACATTGGGACAAGCCATGATTTTTATTTTACAAAATGCTAATAATGAAGCCAAAAAAATGCATGACGAATTTATTAGTGTTGAACATTTACTTTTAGCTTTTTTGACCAACAAAAATCCTATCAGCGACGCTTTGTCTAGACAAAAAGTACAGTATCAAGATATCTTAAATGTACTAAAAGATATTCGTGGCAACCAACGTGTAGATAGTCCAGAACCAGAAAGTAGATATCAAGCATTAGAAAAATATAGTATCAATCTTACAGAAAGAGCTCGTAAAGAAAAACTTGATCCGGTCATCGGACGTGATGATGAAATACGACGTGTTATGCAAGTCTTGACTCGTAGAACCAAGAATAATCCGGTCTTGATAGGTGAACCTGGTGTTGGAAAAACAGCTGTTGTCGAAGGCCTAGCTCAAAGAATTGTCAATGGTGATGTTCCAGAAAATTTAAAAAATAAAGAAGTAGTATCACTAGATATTGGTTCTTTGTTGGCTGGGACCAAATTTCGCGGTGAATTTGAAGAACGTTTAAAAGCGGTTATCAAAGAAGTAACAGAAGCACAAGGTAAAATAATATTATTTATAGATGAATTACACACTATTGTAGGAGCTGGGAGTTCTGAAGGAGCGGTGGATGCTTCCAACATGCTTAAGCCAGGTCTTGCTCGTGGAGAAATGCATGTTGTTGGTGCTACAACTATCAAAGAATATCAAAAACACATAGAAAAAGATCCAGCATTCGAACGTCGTTTTCAACCAGTATTAGTTCTTGAACCAAAAATAGAAGATGCTATAGCTATATTACGTGGTATAAAAGAAAAATATGAAATACATCACGGTGTTCGTATCACTGATCCAGCCATCGTATCAGCTGTCCAACTTTCTAGTCGCTATATTAGTGATAGACAACTTCCAGACAAAGCAATTGATCTGATAGATGAGGCTGCTAGTGCTCTTAAGATGCAAATAGATTCTATGCCAGATAATTTGGACAAAATGAAACGCCAAATTATAAAAATAGAAATCGAACTCAAAGCTCTCAAAAAAGAAACTGATGAGGATAGCAAAGAACGTGAAAAAAAACTAAAAGAAGAACTGGCTAATCTAAAAGATCAAAGTAAAGAAATAGAAATGCAGTGGACAAATGAAAAAGAAATTATTACCAAAATTCGTGAACACAAAAAAGAGATAGATAAACTAAAACAACAATCAGAAATAGAAGAGCGCAAAGGTGACTTACAAAAAGTAGCTGAACTTCGTTATGGTAAAATTCCAATGATTGAAAAAGCTATCAAAAAATATGAAAACAAATTAGCTGATTTACAAAAAACAAATAGCATTCTTAAAGAAGAAGTTACTGAAGAAGATATTGCTAAAGTTGTTTCCAAGTGGACAGGTATACCACTAAACAAAATGCTTGAAGATGAGATAATCAAATTAGCTAAGATGGAATTAGAATTAGAAAAACGTGTTGTAGGTCAAAAAGAAGCTATTATTTCAGTTTCCAATGCTATACGTCGTAGCCGTGCTGGCATTTCTGAAGAAAAACGTCCAATAGGCTCATTTATTTTCATGGGTCCAACTGGTGTTGGTAAAACAGAATTAGCCAAAGCCTTGTCAGAATTCTTGTTCAACGATGAAGACTCTCTCATTCGTGTAGATATGACTGAATATATGGAAAAACATTCAGTCAGTAAGATGATTGGCTCCCCTCCCGGCTATGTTGGTTTTGATGAAGGTGGACAATTGACTGAACTTGTTAGACGAAAACCATATTCAGTAATTCTTTTTGATGAAATAGAAAAAGCTCATCCAGATACTTTCAATATATTATTACAAATTCTTGAAGATGGACACTTGACTGATGCCAAAGGCCGTAAAGTTAATTTCAAAAATACAGTTATTATTATGACTAGTAATATTGCTAGTGATATCATTATGAATATAGGTAAAAAAGGAGAATTTGGTTTTGACACTTTCACAAAAAACAAAAAATCTGAAGAAAAAAATACCAAGATAGATAACTTAGTCATGTCAGCTCTAAAAGAACAATTTAAACCAGAATTCTTGAATAGAATAGATGACATTATCATCTTTCATTCTCTAAACGAACAACAAATCCGTCAGATTACAAATTTACAAATTATAGCTATTGAAAAACGTCTAAAAAAACAAAAAATACTTATCAAAGTATCAGACAAAGCAAAAGATTGGCTCGCTAAAAAAGGATATGATGAAAATCTTGGTGCTCGCCCACTAAAACGTGTAATACAAACAGAACTCTTAGATAAACTTGCTATGAATATAGTAGAAAAAAAGATTATAGAAGGACAAGAGGTAAAAATAGACGTAACAAAAAACCAAATTGAAATAAAAATTTAAAAATCTTCAAAAAATAAAAAACTAATCTTGAATAGATTAGTTTTTTATTTTTTATTCATCTGGAAAAATCTGATTCCCATCCTTATCATACAAATGAATTGCCAATACTGGACAAGATTGTGCCCCAAGCATTATAGTATCCTCATCTTCTCCTTCTGGGTCAGTTACATAAGCAAGATTACCATCATCCATTTGAAATACTCCAGGAGCTACTACAACACAAGACTGAGCACCAATACATGCTTCCCTATCCACAACAATACGACGAATTTTACCACCTTTTCTAATTTTCATAGAAATATCTTCGGGTAAGGTATCAAAGTTTATTGGCATTTTTGGTTCATCGTTTTTTTTATCTGTAGAATGATGGACAGTGGACTTTCCTTTTTTTGACATAATTAATTATTTTTTAGTAATTAAGTAAAATTTATTATTTAATTTATAACTAAAATATTTTACAAATCCCCCAAAAAATCATTTCCTAGATCCAACTTATCTTCATCATCATATCTAGTATAATCAATTCCTTCATTATTTTCAATACGATCTTTTATTGTTCTTAGTTTACTATAGTGATAAACTTTTGTTTCATCTACTAGTATATTAGGTCCTTTTTTACAACGACCCAAACAACTACACATATGTACAGCCACATCAGTATCTTTGTATTCATCTTGCAAATAGTCAAAAATTTTTTCAGATCCCCTTGGTAAACAAGTGGAGCCACAGCAGACTTCTATTTTCTTTGGCATATGTTTCTGTCATCCCGAGTTGAGAATACAACGAGAGATCTTTCTTAAAATAAAACTTTTTAATTAATAAATTTTTGGATGACTCTAAAAATCATTCTTATATTGAAATCAACAGGGTCCACAGATCCCTCCACTCGTTCCTCGTGTTCGGGATTTTTTGTAAATTATATACCCATCATTCTTCGTACAGCTTCTGGTGGTGTCCATGGTGGATTGAAAGTTTTTTCAACTTCAACATTTTCAACACCAATTTCCAACAAAGCATCCTTTATCATGTCTTGGATATCACCGTCTAAAGGACACATAGGTGTTGTAAGTGTCATTAATATATGAACACTCTTTTCATCTTTGATGTTTATTTCATAAATAAAACCAAGTGTCCAAATATCAATACCAATGTGGGGATCTATGATTTGCTCGAGTTGTTTTATTATTAAATCTTTGGTTAGTTTCATAGACTAGTCTAAAATTCAAAATTAAAAATTCCTAAATTATTTACTCCGCTCCATAATATTTTTCTGAATAAAACCTGATCAACTGTTCAATCTCAGGGATAGCTTCTGGTGTGGCCACACCAACTTTCAATTTTTTCTGTACGTCTTCCAAAGTTTTTGCACCTTCAAGTACAGCTTCTTCTATATCATGATCTGTGATTTTCAAAATTTCATCAATTACTTTTGCGCCACTAGTAATAATTTTGTTATGTTGACCAGTCTTTCTGTACCAATCGTTGATAGCAGCTTGCAAAGCTTTGTCTCCCAAAACAGAACAATGAATTTTTCTGTTTGGCAAACCACCAAGACGTTCCATAATATCTTGAGGTCTTATTTTCAAAGCTTCTTCCAATGTTTTACCATCATTTTCACTTAACATAACTGAAAGCATAGAAGTAGAAGCAATAGCACTACCACAACCAAAAGTTTGCCACTTGCAATCAGTGATTTTTTCTGTTTTTGGATCAATTTTGAGCCAGAGAACCATCTCATCACCACAAGCTGGTGAACCTACACGTCCTACAGCATCTGCATCATATTTATCTTCTTCACCAGAAAATAATATATTACGTGGATTGAAAAAATGATCTTTGACAGTATCTGAATAAAGCCAAGTATTACCTTGTTTGTCTCTTATTTTGGCTCCTGTTGTATTTGTCATATAATATCCTCATCCCGAACCGCCGAAGGACGGAGAGGGATCTTTCTTAAATGAAACTTTCTAGAAAAAATTAACGTTAATTGATTCTGAAAGTTTTCAAAAAATTATTTATAAAAATTTAATTTTTCCAGCAACTCCACATCCTTAAATAGATCATTCATATAGTTGTCTTATTCTCTTTGTCAAACTGTCAGTATAACCTATATAAAACACGCCACTAAGACTACTTAAAAGGTAAGCATAATAGCCTTTGCCCTTGCCCTTTATACTTGTCATAAAAATATTTTATTATATTTTGAAAATTCACAGGGCCTACAGATCCCTCTCCGTCCTTCGGCGGTTCGGGATTAACACACTCAACGCTGATGATATTTCGGATGAGTATTTTTCTTAGTGTCTATTTGTAAATTTACCGGAGAAATTTTTCTCAAAATATTTACAATCTCTGGCAAATACTTCATAGTATAATCCACATCTTCTTTTGTATTTTTTTTACCAAGAGTAAAACGCAAACTGCCATGGGCATATTCATAAGGTAATCCGATTGCCAATAAAACATGAGAAGGATCAAGAGATTCAGAAGTACAAGCAGAACCAGTCGAGCAAACAATTCCATATTCATCCAAATACAAAAGTAAAGCTTCCCCTTCAATATCCAAAATTGAAACATTTAGATTATTAGGTAATCTGTCCAAATTATCAATACCGGCTTGCCCGACGTAACCCGAAGGATGAAGTCGGGGACCATTCAATTTTACTTTTGGAATTTCTTTTTCCAATCTTTCCCAAAAATAATTACGCAATTCTATCAATCTATTATTTTCCACTTCCCTATTTTCTTGCGCCATTTCCAAAGCTTTAGCAAAACCAACAATTCCCGGAACATTTTCAGTACCCGAACGTAAACCACGTTCTTGACCTCCACCAAAAATAATTGGCTCAATAGCAATTTCTCGTCTTTTAAAAAGAATACCAACACCTTTTGGACCATAAATTTTGCTAGCATTTATAGTCATCAAATCTACATGGAGTTTCTCCACATCAAGTACAAAAGCTCCGGCAGCCTGACAAGCATCAGAGTGAAAATAAGGATATTTGGTATTTTTTTCTTTACGCCATTTTAGAATCTCCCGACCAATATTAGCCAAAGGCTCTACTGTACCAATCTCATTGTTAGCATACATAACAGAAACAAGAATTGTATCAAGACGTAAAGCCTCTTTAATTTGTTTTGGACTCACAAAACCAAATTCATCTGGAGTCAAATAAGTAATTTCAAAACCATGCTTTTCTAAATATTCACAAGGATTCAACACAGCATGATGTTCTATTTTTGTAGTAATTATATGTTTACCATTTTTTTCATGTTTGCGTGCTATACCCAAGATAGCCATATTATCAGATTCAGTACCACCACCAGTAAAAAATATTGTGTCTGGTAATGTGTGCAAAGTCTGAGCAACTATACGTCGAGAATTTTCAAGAGCGCCGTTTACTTCCCTACCAATCGCGTACAGACCAGAAGGATTAGCATAAAAATCAGAAAAATATAGTTGCATTTCTTTGGTAACTTCTGGAACAACATAAGTAGTTGCAGCATGATCAAAATAAACTACTTTTTTATTTTTAGGTTTTTTTGGAAAAGACATAATTTATACAGTTTTAACAATATAATCAGCAACAACCATAGTCGACAAAATTTTATTCAACTGAAGATTGATGTTGTTCAAAACTTGTTTAGAAGAACAAGTTTTTGCACGTGGACAAATATGTCCACGAAAACATGCAGCTACACCCAAAGGTCCATCCACTGCCTCCATAATTTGTTTGACAGTAATTTTTTCAATATCTCTTTTCAAAAAATAACCACCATACATTCCCCTATTCGAATCAACCAAACCTCCGTTCTTCAACGAACGTACAATACGTTGCAAAAAGAGAAAAGATATGTTACTCTCTATAGAGAATTTCTTGAGACTCAAAGGATTTTCTCTAGTAAATTTGGATAAAGCAACTATCAACTGAATAGCATAATCACTTTGTCTATTTATACTGATCATACAAATTAATAATAAAATTAAAAAATACTCTCTTTTATATATTATACCTACACGGTATGATATATTATTTTAAAATTTTTGTCAAACTGTGCATAATATGAAAATAACAACCTATCAAAGTAAAATTATCAAAAAAGAATATTTGAATACTGATACAATCTATATCCAAATGGAAAAACCTGTTGGCTACCAATTTCTACCTGGTCAATTTTTGCAAATCATTTTTGGTGATATCAAGAGATCTTACTCTATATTCTCCAAACCAACTGATAAAACAATAGATTTGTGTATCAAATTATTTGAAGGTGGACAAGCTTCAGAAATTTTTCGAAATATTAAAGTAGGAGAAAAAATAATTATCTCAAAATCTTTGGGGCATTTCATCATTGATGAAAATGATATTGAAAGAACTTATGTAGCTACAGGTAGTGGCCTAGCACCAATAATTTCTATGCTTCGTACCGCCCTAGAAGAATACGGACACAAAAGTAAGATGTATCTATTATTTGGTTTACGTCATAAAGAAAATATTTTTTATCAAACAGAATTGGAAGAACTTGCTAGTAAATATCCAAACTTTACTTTTAATATTACTTTGTCACAACCAACAGAAAATTGGTCTGGAGTGAGTGGTAGAGTGAGTGTACATTTGCCAAAAAAAATAATAACAAGAAAAAATAATCTTTTTTATCTTTGTGGTAGTCCAGAAATGGTCAAAGATGTTCGTAACTTACTAATAGAACATAAAGTTGAAGTGAAAAATATTAAATTTGAAATTTTTTAATACATTTATGTCTAAACAAAAATTTGGTTTGATTGCCGATGGCAATAGACGTTGGGCTAAGAGTAAAAATCTACCAGTTCTTTCAGGACATCAAAAAGGTGTAGACGTTATCAAAGAGGTTGTCCTAGAATATCTATACAATAACAAAGATTTTGATACTCTCATTCTCTATGCCTTTTCTACAGAAAATTGGAACCGAAATCCTCTAGAAATAAAAAATATTATGAATCTTTACGAAGAGTCTTTTGATTCTTGGAAAGACGATTTAATTAAGAAAAAAATAAAAGTAATCCACGCTGGTAGAAAAAATCGCATTCCAAAATCTCTAGCAAAAATAATTTCAAATCTTGAAGAAAAAACAAAAAAATTTAAAAAATTTACTGTTATACTCTGTCTAGATTATGGCAGTCATGATGAAATTAGACGAGCTGTCAAAAAAGGTGGAAATAATTTTGAAAAATATTTAGAAGTACCACCATTAGATTTGATAGTTCGAACAAGTGGCGAACAAAGACTCTCAAATTTTTGTCTCTGGCAAGCAGCTTATAGTGAATTTATTTTTTATAATAAATTTTTACCAGATATGACAAATGGAGATATGGATAAGATTGTAGCTGAATATAAAACTAGAAATATTAGAAAAGGGAAATAAAAAAACTTGACTTTTGGTTGAAATAATAATAAAGTAAATATATCACTAAGTAGGATTGATTACCAAAAGTAAAAAGTCCTCGAAGTGGAATTCGTTGACAATCAAAACTAGGAGATGGAGATGGTCATAAAATCCAAGTATGTTACCATAAATCATGGTGACATTATCGGGACTCTCAAACGCGCACGAATGATCAATTACGATGACATTGAAATTCTCTGGTACAAAGAGGATGGTGACAAAAAAATCATCCAAAAAATGATTTTACATTACCATTCTTGGAGATTTGAAACCCTTAATGGCGTTATTTTCATAAGCACAGAAGCCAACAAACAAACGGACAAAACACCAAATGCCAGTACAACCTTCCTGCTCAAGAAATAATCTCAGACAAGGGGCAAATGATTTCTTTGACCAAAAGGTCAACAGACCAAATTGTCAACGGATTATATGGAATGTGCTAACTCTAGTCTACATTCCACCCCTTCTTATGAAAAGCACAGTATGTTTTTTATAAGAAGAAAAAACAACCTTATTTACAAGGTTGTTTTTTTAAACATTGATATTTATACTAATTAGATTGGTAATGTCAAATTGATGTTACTGCCAGTCACTTGTCCATGTGTATTTGCAAAAGCAACAGGTAAATCGAAATCCACACCAATTGGTTGGATCTCTCCTGTCAAAGTTGGAAAATAAATCATTTTATTTTTTTTACCATATTCATAAAGTTCTTTGGTAACTTTTACATCTTGTTCACAATATTTTTTTATTTCGTCCATTTTACCTTCTTTGAACCACTCCATAGCTTGCAAACCATCTGCACTCTTTTCTATTTGTAAAGTTGCTTTGGCAAGGTCATTTAATTTATATCTTTTACCACTATTATCTTTTACAACTTTTAGCATATCCAATTGTGGAAAAACTAATAAATTTCCAGTATAATATTTGTTTAATATTGGTATATCAAAATGTTCACTATTGAAGCCAATAATTCTTTCAGCTTTCTCTAAAATTGGCCAAAGTTGTCCAAGCTCATGTTTTTCAAAAGAAGTATATTTGTTATTTTCATATTCATAAATAGATACAACCGTGACTTCCAACTTATCAAATTCACGAATATCTCCGATAGTTTCAATATCCAATACTATTTCTTTTGACATAAAATATTTTTGTTAAAAATTTAATCCACCCCTACCCTAGGCGGGCTAGGCAAGGCGGACAAGGTTTAATTCCTCGTCCCCCTTCTCGCGAGAGGTGGGACGAAATAATCCAATTGATACCTCGTCAGCTTGCTACGAGGTATTTCATTTTTAGGTGACTTTTTTGAATTTCACTTTGAAGATAGGTTCATATTCATTACTATATTTATCTGTAATACCGATACTCTCCCCTTTTGAAATTTTGGAGATGGCAATATCTGTAAGAACTTCCATATCAGATTCAATATCAATTTTCAAATCTTCAAGTTTGGTAATTTCACTAGCAAATTGTTCTTTGATTGTCTGTTCTACTTGTTTTCTTTTTTCACGCATTGTTTTCATTTGCTCCTGTATTCCTTGATATTCTTGGACACCTTCCAAAGCTTCTTTGAACGAGGCTTTGATTTCTTTCATTTGTTTTTTTGATTCTTCTATTTTGTTAAAAATTTCTTGTATGTCTTGCATATTTCTTAATAATTAAAAGTTAATAATGTTTATAAAAATATAAAGTAAAAAAAACATAGTGGATATATTTTACAACTTTTTTTATTTTTTGTCTATGCATAATAGTCAAAAAGTCAAAAGTCTATAAAGTTCATTCCGCTCAAGGCGGACAAGAAAGTCTAAAGTCATTAAATAAAAATGTAGTATCTTCAGGATTAAGACTTTATAGACTTTGGACTTTAAGTACTTTTGACTAATTTTGACTAATTTATTGACAATTTAAAAACTACGTGTTATTATATTGGTGACTTTTTTGTAGCAATAAAATAAAATATATGCTATAATAAAATCAGTAAAATTTATATTCGGCGGTAGCTCAGCGGTAGAGCAACTGGCTGTAAAAAATATGTTGCAGCCTGTAGTGGAAACACTACAGTGCCAACGGAGTGAACTGTTCTGTCTTACTTATGTGTAATAGCAGAAACTACGAGATCGCTGATCTGGTAGACAGGAAACCTGTTTTTCTATTTTAGAGAATGGTAACCTGCAGCCAAGCCTTTTGTTTCAATTTTTTCTAAAAAAATAGAGTAATAAATTATGGGTCCTTGTTTATTCAAGGTTTGTCCTTAAACAGATACTCTAGAAGCAATCGGAAGGTTCAGAGACTATCCCCTTTGTGGGAGTAGGATTCGTAGAAACGGATTCGAAGCGCTCCGCACCCGTAATGCTCTCGACTTGATCGAGTTTCTTGCATGGGTGATGAAATAGTCCAGTCTTTTTCGAAAGGAAGAGTAAACTGTAACCAGTGGGTCGTGGGTTCGAGCCCCACTCGCCGAGCCAAGAGAGACGAAGCCTATTTAAGGCTTCGTTTTTGTTGTAATCAAAGCCAAACTTGTCTGATTCTAACCTTGTCATTTCGTCGTTATGTTTTTTGTCATTAAGTAAAGTGGTATAAACCATTTTTCGATATTTTGGCTAAGATAAATGATTGTCTTGTTAAAACAAAAGTTATACACCTTTGGTAGATGGCAGTGCTATATACAAATTATTGAATAAGGTATACAGTTAAGTAGTTAAACAACTATTTAATTTAAATTCATAATATGCTCAGTGAAAAAGAAATCCAGAAAAATCGTCAAATTCTTGGTGAAACTGACAAAAATATGGCAGCCACTTTTAAGGTGTTAAGCGATGTAAATCGTTATCGAATTTTTCGTATCTTAGTTGAGCAACCAAAACTTTCAGTAAGCACCATTGCTCAAATTTTAGATATCTCTCTCCCATTAGCATCACAACATATCAAAATTTTAGCTCATGTCAATCTGATCCAAAAGGAACGTGATGGAAAAAAAATTTTTCCCAAAATTAAACAGGACAATCCATTTGTCCCAGCAATACTAAAAACAATTAAACATGCTTATAAACTACGAACTAAATAAATTATTTAATCATCATACCTAGCTGTTATATCATAATTTGCTAGGCAAGACCCAAACGTAAATTAATCAATTTAATCATTAAACAAAAAAATATGGAAAACAAATTAAGAAAAGGTCTTATACTTGGTGGATTGTTAGCAGTTGGGGCTACAGTTGGATTTGCTATAAGCAAAAAGGGGCAAAAACTCAGCGAGGAATTACAAAAAGATCTTAAAACTCTAGCCGAACAGTTGAAGAGAAAGCTACACCAATTAGAAGATGTAACAAAAGAAAACTTTGACAAATTAGTTGATACTGCAGTTGCGGAGTATACCGAAAAGAAGGAATTGGCAAGTGATGTCAAAAAAACACTTACAACCATATTACAATCAAAGTGGCATGAAATGGAAGAGGAATATAAATCTTAATCTTAACCCTAATTATATGTTGTGGACTATCGCTGTAATTCTAATTGTTCTTTGGTTGCTAGGTTTCGTAGCCTTTCACGTTTTAGGATCATTTATCCATCTCCTACTTGTACTAGCTATTATCGTTGTGCTCATCAGATTAATTAAAGGTGAAAAAATATTATAGTATGAAAAAAAATATCCTAATTCTGTTTATTTTCGTTTTTTCCATTTTAATGATTAACACCGGATGTACAAAAACTGATACCAATAATTCTAATGAAGATATATTGTCTTTTACTGAAAGAAATAATCAGATGTATATCAGCGCTGTTATTATGCCTGGGGTAAAAATTGTTACAACAGAGGTTACAACAGGAGTCGCAAAAAAAATAAATACGACAACTGTTGAGACAGAAGATTATGGAGAAGCTATTGCCAAATATGACTACCGTTTCCAATTTGTAAATTGTTCCGGAAATCCAGGGTCTTTAACCATGAAACTTGGTGTTAAATTTATGATTGATAATCGGGACAATTCAAGTCATCAAATTGCTATAGGCACAAATATATACAAACTTGAGGCATATGATTTTGCGATTGTAAATATTCAAAAGGTTGGTGATTTTATAATTACCTGTGATGGTGGTGGTGCTGCCCACGTACTAATACAAAACTAATTATATTAAAATAAATATAATTATAGATAGTAATCTAATATATGATAATTTGATTCATATAAAATACAAACAAAACCAGCTTTCTAAGCTGGTTTTTTGTTATCCCAAATTTGCCATAAAAAACAATTTGTTCAATGTTTTGATTAAGTAGTTTTTGATTTCAAAAAAATTCCAACATCGTCCCACATAGAGAGCAAAAATCAGCTAAATAGCTGATTTTTTGTATATAAAATTTAGCTACTTGTACAATAATAAAAATTTTGCTAAAATAATCTTACCTTGAATGTTGTGGAGCCAAAAAGTGATAGGTCTTTCCACAAGAAAGCACTTCGAAGCTAAGATCCAACATTAATCCGCCCAAGGCGGACAAGGTTTAATTCCTCACAGTTTACTACGAAATAATCCAATTGATACCTCGTCAGCTTGCTGCGAGGTAGTTCATTTAAAACTGGTATTAGCCGGTTTTTTGTATAAATAAATTAAAATATGGATGCACAAACAAATTTAATAATATTATTTGCTTTTATTATTGTCGGTTTTTTGGTTGTTGATTTAGGCTATTTAAATAGAAGAAATCATAAAGTTGAATTCAAATCAGCCCTATATCAATCTTTATTTTGGGTAGCAATTTCTTTGATTTTCGGATTTTTGATATTAGTATTTTTAAGCAGGGATCTTGCTGCTGAATTTCTTAGTGCTTATATAACCGAAAAAATGTTGTCCGTAGATAATCTATTTGTAATGATGTTAATCTTTAGTTTTTTCAAATTGGAAGAAAAATATCATCACAAAGTTTTGTTTTGGGGTATCATGGGAGCGGTAATTTTTAGAGGAATTTTTATTGGAGCAGGTTCATATTTGGTCAATCAATTTCATTGGGTTTTATATATCTTTGGAGTAGTATTACTTTATACTGGTATAAAATTATTGAATGATAAAAAAGAAGAACACGTAGACTTCAATAATAACAAAATTATTAAATTTGCCAAAAAATATTTACCTTTTACTGACAATCATCACAATGGTAAATTTGTTTACAAAGAACATGGCAAGTTTGTTTTTACCTCACTTTTTTTGATAATGCTTCTGATAGAAGCAACTGACATAGTTTTTGCTGTTGATTCTATACCTGCTGTTTTTGCTATTTCACAAAATCCGTTCATTGTTTTTACTTCAAATATTTTTGCTATAATGGGTCTACGGGCTTTATTCTTTTTGATTGAAAATATTTTACACCGTTTTCATCATTTACAAAAAGGTTTAGCTTTCATTTTGTTATTTATTGGTGTAAAAATGCTTTCTGGTATATTTGACATACACATTTCATCACTTGCTTCCTTTGTTATAATTATTATAGCCTTGTTTACTTCTATTATATTATCTATAATATTTCCTAAAAAAATTTAAACAGAAAAATAATACCACATCACTCTCACCTATTTTTGGGGCAGATATATCTTTTTTTAGCCAAAATGCTATAATAAATAAAACTAGGTAATTAACATAATATACAAATTTATGAATCAAACAAACAAAAACACACCAAAAGATGTTTTTTTACATCTTTTCAATATCTTTACCTTTTATCTTAGTATCATCGCTTTCATTACTCTACTTATACAATACATAGACAAGCTTTTTCCTGATGCTTTAAACTATTACTTTGACAGAATATCTAGTGGTGTAACTTGGTCTTCATCTATCTTGCTAATTTCTATTCCTGCTTTTATATTTACTTCTTGGTTATTGGAAAAAGATATTAGACTAGTACCAGAAAAAAAAGATTTCAAATTACGCAAATGGCTTCTCTACTTCACACTTTTCTTGGCTGCTATTACTTTTATCGTTGATCTCATGATTTTTGTTTACAATTTTTTGCAAGGTGAAATTACCATGAGATTTTTCTTGAAAATACTTGTTGTTTTAGTAGTTGCTGGAGTAGTCTTTGCTTACTATATGTGGGATCTAAAAAGAACAATGGAAAAAACAAATATTCTAAAATTTTTGGCAACAATTTTGTCGGTTATTATTTTGGGAAGTGTCGTAGCTGGATTTTTTATTGTTGGTACACCAAAAGAACAAAGAAATAGAAAATTTGACAACCAAAGAATCCAAGACTTGAGCATGATTCAAAATCAAATAATTTCTTACTGGCAACAAAAAAATAAACTACCAGAAAATTTGGAAACTACACAAAGTGATATCTCTGGTTTTATAGTACCAGTAGATCCAGAGACAAAACAAGCTTATGAATATACTGTCAAATCTGATCTCAGTTTCGAACTGTGTGCTAACTTTACTACCACACTAAACCAAGAGGAATCAAAAAGACTTGGTATGTATGACTATACTTACCCAGCTACTTATGCTCCTCAAAATTGGACACATGAAAAAGGTCAATCATGTTTCGAAAGAACTATTGATCCTGATTTGTACAAAAATAGTACTGAACCAACACCAGTTGGCACAGAATTAGACAAAACAAAGCTATAAAAAACCAAAATTACAAAAACATCATTTTACCAATGATGTTTTTTAACAAACTTGATATTCTAGCTAAAAAAGTATATAATATTCTAGAAAATAAATAAAAATAAAATTATGAAAAAAACCTTACTAAATATTTTTCTCTTATTAAATCTTGGTATTATTTGCTTTTTTTGGTGGAGACACTCAGGCTCCATGCTTTTTGCTACAAAATCCGATGTTTTTATTTCTATTGCTAGAATTACTGGTTTACTATCAGTATTTTTTGTATTATTACAATTGATTTTGATAGGTCGTGTCAAATGGATAGAGCGCGTTTATGGTTTGGACAAATTATCACACGCCCACCACCTGACTGCTTTTTTGACATTATTTTTTGTTATTTCTCATGGTCTATTTGTCACTTTTGGTTATGCTATAGGTAGTCAAATATCTTTTTTTACACAGACAATGTACTTTATAAAATATTGGGAATTATTACCAGCTATCATATCTATCTTTATTTTTATTTTTGTTTTTGTATCCTCTTTAATCATTGTCATCAAAAAAATGAAATACGAAACTTGGTATTTCATACATTTTTTTTCTTATCTAGCAATTTTGTTAGCATTTAGTCACCAAATGGAACTTGGTGGAGATTTTGTAGGAAATATTTATTTCCAAACTTATTGGTGGTTATTATATTTCTTTACTTTTACAAATTTATTTTTTTACAGATTCTTCTTACCAACTTATTCTTTTTACAAACATCAATTTTTTGTAGAAAAAGTAGAAAAAGACGATGGTGGTGCGATCTCTATTTATATCTCTGGAAAAAATTTAGACAAATTCAAATATACTGCTGGACAATTTGCTATTTGGAGATTTTTGGACAAAAAAAGATTTTTACAAGCACATCCTTTTTCTTTCTCTTCTAGTCCTCAAGACAAATATTTACGAATTACTATCAAAAACTTAGGTGATTTTACCTCAGATATTTCCAATATAAAACCAAAGACCAGAGTAATAATAGACGGTCCTCACGGAATATTCACTGCCAAAAGAACTACAAACAAAAAATTAGCTTTTATTGCTGGTGGTATAGGTATTACTCCTATAAAATCAATATTAGCTTCACTGGATGAAAATTACCAATCAATAATGTTTTATTGTCATCAGACTAGTCAAGATACTATTTTCAAACAAGAACAAAAACAATTTCCTGAAAAACAAATAAAAATAATTCATATCTTGAGTAAAGAACAAAATAATATAAATGAATACGGCTATATAGATATGGACAAAATAAAAAAATTTGTACCAGATTATTTAGAAAGAGATTTTTATATTTGTGGTCCAAGACCAATGGTAAAGTTGGCTATCAAAATTTTGGATGAATTAAATGTACCAAAAAATAAAATTTATTTTGAAAAATTTTCTCTTGGTTAATTTTTATACATATTATGGCAATAATAATAGACGGCAAAAAAATTGCTCAAAAAATACTAGACGAAGTCAAGCTAGAGATAAGCAAACTAAATTTCAAACCGAAACTAGCTGTTATTTTTGTTGGCAATGACAAACCTTCTCAAACATATATAAGAAAAAAGGAAGAAGCTGCAAAATACGCTGGTGTAAATTTTGAAATTTATAATTTCCCTGCCAAAATACCAAAAGAAGAATTGGTAGACAAAATAAAAAAAATCCAAAAAGACAAAAATATTTCTGGTATGATTGTACAATTACCACTACCAGAACCTCTCTACACTTCTGATGTACTAAATTCTGTTGATCCAAGTATAGATGTAGATTGTCTCACAGATACCAATATTGGTAAGCTGGTAATGAAAACAGCTGACTTCACTCCCCCAACTCCACAAGCTGTATTGGAAATTTTCAAAAATATTGGATTGAATATCAAAGGAAAAAATATTACTATTGTTGGTGCCGGAGCACTGGTTGGTAAACCATTGTCAATAATACTATTAAACAAAGAAGCAACTATCACAACTTGCAATGAACATACCAAAAATTTAGTCAAAACTTTGAAAAAATCAGATATCATTATCAGTGCTGTAGGTAAAAAAGATTTGATCAGAAAAACCATGCTGAAAAAAGGTGTAATAATCATTGATACTGGTATTGCTTTTACCAACAAAAAAATGTACGGGGACGTCAATTTTGACGAAGCTGTTAAAAAAGCAAGTTATATTACACCTACTCCTGGTGGAGTTGGTCCAATTACTGTTTCATTACTTTTGAGAAATTTGTTGGTTTGTGCGAAGAAAAAATACTAAAAATTCACAGACTTACTTTACAAATAAAAAAATTATTGTTACATTTATTTACAGAGGAAAAAATATATAAAATCAATATGCTTAGAAAACCAGACTCACAACAATACATACCATTTACAGAAATACTAGGTCATGAACCTACAAATTTTTACGAAAAAAATCTCTTAGAGAGATTGGATATTACTAAATCTCCAATAATGGTTGATTTTTCAAAAGAAGGAGACACTTGGTCTAACAAAGAATTTGGAGGACTTGCTAGAAGAATTGATCTTCAAGAATTTGGTGTGCCAGGATCACTGGTAGAATCTACAAAAGGACAAACTTATTGGGTAATATTTTCAGAAGATGAAGATGAAGAACAAAAACTATTTCCATTAAAATCTAGTGAGACATTGGATAAAGTACAAACTTATTTCAAATTAAACCAAATAAAAGATAATATTACCAAATAAAAAATAATTTAAAAAAATTAATTATAAATATATGGCAGAAAAATTAGGTTCTGGAAATCCAGAAAACATCAAAAAAACTATTTTAGAAAGTATGGAATTAAATCCCGAACAACAAGAGACAGCTGATTTGAGCAGTACTATTAGAGAAATTTTACAATCACACCTTCCAAAAAATCCTAGAGAGACAACAAAGATTGTAGAAGAAGAGATACTAGAAACATTTACAATACCAGTCACAAACCAAAAAATTATAAAAACAGCAGAAGGACTTTTTCTAGAAACAACTCTAGGAAAAATGAAATTTTACCAGACATTATCAGGAACAACATTCGAAGAACTAAAAACAAAAATTGAAAGCATTAAGACTGAATAAAAAAATGAAAACAAAAAATCCCTATTAGTTAGGGATTTTTTTTATGATATTTTCAAGCTCTTCTATATTCACCACTCTTACCAACTCACTTCGTATATCTTTCATACCTGGTATACCCTTGAAATAATAGGCCAAATGTTTACGAAAAGTAGTAATAGCCTTTTCACCATAATGTTCTATATGAAGTTTGGCATGTTCTATTACAATCTTTTTCAATTCTTCTAGAGGTATATCTTCTTTATCAATCCCCGCAAAAATCCAAGGATTACCAAGAGCACCTCTGCCAATCATCACACCATCTGCTCCAGTAATTTCAAGACAACGCTTAATATCTGACTGATTTTTGATATCGCCATTAGCAAAAACAGGAATAGAAACTAACTTTTTGACTTGAGCAATTTTTACCCAATCTGCTATGCCAGTATAACCCTCTTGTCTAGTACGCCCATGTATAGAAATAAAATCAATACCAGCCTCTTCCAACATGGGAGCAAACTTTAGTATATCATCATTATCAGTCCAGCCAAGTCTAGTCTTAACACTTATAGTAACTCCCAAATTTGCTTTTTTAAGAGCTTTAACAATGTTTACAGCCCTTTCTGGGTCTTTGAGCAAAGCAGCGCCACAATCAGCCTTACCAGCGATTTTTGGAACAGGACAACCCATATTAACATCTATCCCATCTGGTTTATAATTTTTTACAATAAGTTCAGCAGCTTTGAGCACTACCTCTGGATAGGCTCCAAATATTTGCTGAATGATAGGACGTTCGTTTGAATCAAATTCACACATTTTTAATGTTTTTTCATTTGTACGTACAATTGCTTCTGAACTAACCATTTCACGAAATATTACAAAATCTTCGCCACTAACTTTTCGACAAATTTGACAAAAAGGCCAATCTGTCATATCAGCCATAGGAGCAAGTGCCAAAATTGGTTTTTTGTTTTGTTTGTACCACATAATAAAAAAGAAGGGGTGGGAGTTTAATATAATTCAAACTCCCCAAAAATCTAACAATGAAAATACCATGCCCCCTCCTTATTTGCACTTACCTACTCTTGGTAAGAACGTATAGCAATTCCATTCGTAAAGAATTGCTATTTTCCAGACCAATAATAGTACCGTGAGAATTCCAGAGTACTGTATCATCATAAACTTGTTGTCCGTAATCCAGCAATTTTTTTGAGGACAAACTAAGTAGATCATCAGCACTCTTGTTGTCTGGTAGAGTCAATCCAACATTCTCAATTTTACTGAGAATATTATAAATTGCTGAACAGGACTGGAGAGACTTATTCTTCCATAGCATTAACTTTCTCCGCGTTTAGAGGTTGTGGTAAATTTTCAAAGCAAAGATCCTATATGTTTTTTGTCTAAGCAATTCTCCTTGATATAGGACATGAAACTATAGCAAACTATACTACATTTGTCAATATAAATAAAACACTTCTTACACAACATACAAAAAAACTAAAAAATATTAACACTTCCAATTTGACATAATGAAACAAAAAAGATAATATAGCCGTATTACAAATTAACTTATGTCTGTTGGAAGTGAGGTCAAATCCCTCCACTGTGCCGCAACGGTAATACTTTTTCAAAAGTTGAGTCCGGTCTTCAGATATAATTTATCCCGAGCAGGAATAATTCTTATTTTTAATTTAAAATAATAATTATTTAGAAAAATATTTTCTGCTTAAGGGCAGATTTTTTTTATGAAAAAAAAATATTTATCTTTTCATCTTATATTATTTTTAATTTTAATTTCTACTACTATTTTTTTTATTTATCAATCATTTTTTACAAAACAAAATATTGACAAAGAACTACAAAAAAATGAAGTTGTACAAAATACAAAAAATATAGAACAAACAGAGCAAGTAAATTCTCCAAAAGAAGAAAAATCGTTATCTACTCTACAAAATTTATCTATCACAAACGAAATATCAAATGATACAACTAGCACAAACATTGTTACAAAAGAAACTTTTACAATAATAGAACCAGACAAACCAAAAACATCACTACCCTACTATGCTACCATAATTATAAATAATAAATCTTATACAGTAGGTTTTGCAGAACAAGTTATTACTTTAAAACAATTGATGGACAAATTACAAGCTGAAAATAATTTCACTTTCTCTGGTGTAGATTATCCAAGTATGGGGTTTTTTGTCACAGAGATAAATGGTATAAAAAACAAAACTCAAGAAAACAAATATTGGATTTACTATGTAAACGGTGTTAGTGCCAAAGCTGGTATCTCTGTCCAAAAAATTAATTCACAAGATAAAATAGAATGGAAATATGAAAACAGCACTTTCTAAAATAACTTTTATTATTATGGTAGCAATTTTTAGTCTATCATTGTTTAATCTTGTCTATGCTGACACTACGAGTACAGAAGACAATATTAGTCCTACTTCTACAGAAGATATTGTATATCCTACAATAAACTTAACTATTCGCTACAACGACCAAATTATTTTCAATGATACATTACCACTTACAACAACTACTTATCACGACGACATAAACAATATTGATTACGAATTATCTACCACCACTGTCTTCTCTGCTCTAGTAAATGCTGACACTACAAGCACAAATTTTGATATCGCTGATGATCAATACAATACTTATTACCAAAGTTTTTACTTACGATGTATCACTTTAGAAACTTCCACAACTACTGATGCTTGTGATAATTGGCAATATACTGTAAATGGACAATATCCTTACAACAGTATGGATAGCTACGAATTGATAGGCAATGAAAATGTTTATATTTATTTTGGTGATAGATACAAACTAAATACTCCAAAAACTGAGTATACTACAGACGAAACAATTACCTCCACTTTTCAAGAATATGATTTTATAGACAATACTTGGCAAAATGCAATTGATCAAAAAATTTTGCTTACCGAACCAATAGCTTCTGATTATTCCAATTGGCCACCACAAATTTTTGCTTCAAGCACTACCAATGAACTAGGTGAAGTTTATTTCAATCAAACAACAACTGGGACTTACTACATCACTTTACCAAATGATTATTGGCCTGGTGTTACTATTACTGTTACTAGTACTATTTCTGTAGAAGAAAGCGATCCAATAGAAGAGAATGACAATTCTCAAGGTGGTGGAAGTTCCCCAACAATACCTGACAATTCCCCTACTTCCACCCAAATTACTGAAGCTGTAAATAAAATATTAAATTATTTCAAAACTCAACAAAATGAAAATGGTAGTATTGTAGATGGTAGTACAAGTGATTGGGTAGCTATGTCTTTTGCTGCTAATAATCAATATACTAAAGATATAAAAAATACTAATTCCGATATTTCACTTTATGATTATATTTATAGTTATAATTTTAGTGATCCAAGTGATTTGAATCTTTGCGCATCTTACCCAAGACATATTATGGCTCTCTTAGCTTCTGGAGTATCCAAAGATGATAATAAAATAATTGAACTAAAAAATAAAATACTTAGTGTAGATTGTTATCAAAACAATCAATATGGACAAGCTGGAATCAATGATGATATTTTTGCACTGATAAGTCTATTAGCACTTGATTATGATATTAACTCCAATATCATTACGGACATAAAAAATACTATTTTGGAAGATCAAACTCCGGAAGGAGCTTTCACTTGGACTGGTTATGCTGGAGCAGATGTAACAGGTGCAGTTATCAACGCTCTTAATTATGGAAAAAGTAAAAATTTGATTATTGAAGAAAATGTAATAAACAATGCCAAAAATTATTTGAAAGCAAATCAATTGACAGATGGTGGTTGGGGTTATGAAGCTTCTGATATTTTGACAACTAGCTGGGTAATACTTGGTTTAAATTCTGAAAATGAAAATATGTCTAATTGGAAAACTGCCAATAATTACACACCACTAAACCCTTTAATTGATACACTACAAGATGATGGGACTTATGACACTTCTTGGTCTCCTGGAACTGTAGATTGGTTTGGCTTGAAACATACTGTGCCATCTCTACTAGGAAAAACTTGGCCAATAATTTTAAATACAATAATTCAACCAACAAATAATACAGGTGGAAAATCAATTGAAGAGGATATTATTTTTACCACAACAACCAAACAAATAATTACCTCCACACTAGAAATAATAGAAAATAATATAAATACTTCAACTCCCGAAATAGAACCGACAAGTACCACAAAATTACCAATAACAGACATAATAACCACAACTTCAGTAGACAAAAAAGAACCAAATCCACCAATCAAACCAAAAAATATTATTACCAAAAATAAACCAAAAGAAATTCGTAGTGAAAAAATTGTTGAAGAAAAAAGTACAAGTACAATTTCCGATCAAAAAGAAAACTTAAATAAAACAGACGAAAATCAAAAAATACCACTACCTGTAAACAAAAAAGTCGCTCTCGGACTTGGCATCACTTCCCTACTTTATGGTTTATTTCTAATTTTAAAAATATTTGTTTAATTCACCAAACATTGTTATAATATTTATACTTTAAAAAGCCTTTTAAGCCTTTCAAACTTTTTGGGCATTTCAAGCCTTTATACTCTATGAAACAAAAATACACACTTCTCATTATTACTCTCATAATCGTTGGCTTCACTCTAAGATTACTTCCCCATCCAGCTAATTTTGCTCCTATTATGGCTTTGGCAATCTTTTCTGGGCTTTATTTACCAAAGAAATTCAATGTTATCATTCCAATAGTTGCCATGTTTATAAGCGATATTTTTCTTGGTTTTTATAGTCTTCCTATTATGTTTAGTGTCTATGGTAGTTTCATTTTAGCTACTCTACTTGGCACTTGGCTAAAAAAACACAAAAAAATAGCAAATGTAATATTAGCTACTTTTTTTGGTTCATTTCTTTTCTTTTTGACTACAAATTTTAGTGTCTGGGCTTTTGGAACAATGTACACTCACAATTTTGCAGGACTAATGCAAAGTTATTTTATGGCTTTACCATTTTTCCGTAATAGTTTACTTGGTGATTTATTTTATGTAAGTATTTTTGTTGGAGTTGCAGAATTATCTATCAAATATTTGAAAGTAGAAAAAGATACTAAAATTACTAATAAAATCTAAAAAAGATTATAAAAAAACATCCTTCTTTGTAAGGATGTTTTTAAAACATTTTTTATTTAAGCACGCTCTTGGTCATTTTTCCAAAGTAACCATATGCTGGAAGATTTTTTGACTGTTGAAATTTTATTAGAGCATTTTGAGTCATTTTTCCAAAATAATCTGTTTCATTACCAAGGGAACCAAATCCACTATCTGCCAAAATAAATCCATTTTTATTCAAATATTTTTGTAATTCCTTTACATCTTTTCCTTTCATATTTATTTTCAAATCACGGACAAATGTATAATCAATATTTTGGATGACGTTACTTGTAACAGTAAAAACAAATTCATTTTGTTGATCTTTTGTATTAACAATTGAATTTAATACATACACATCACTAACTCCACCTTCCTTATTTCTAAATTTTATGTATAATATCTTATTTCGTGTTTTATAAGAACTAGAGTAAGGTTCCCAACTTACATTACTAAAATCTTTAGATTCAGAAACAGCCATTTGATATCCATCCTCCACCTGATAACTAAATGAATCATTAGTAAACACAGGCTCCAATAAAATTTTTGGCTTAGATGGCAGTATAAATATAGCAGTTGGATTAGATATAGAAAATGATATATTACTTTGACTACTAGTATAACCAAGAGTATCTTGACAAATCACAAAATAATTATAGCTAGTTCCACTTTTTAAACCAGAGATATTTGTTACATGATTAGTGACTCCTGTTGTAGAGAAAAATACCATATCTCCAAAATCTGTACCAGAAGTTCTGCTATATTTGCAAGTAGCATTTTCATCTGTAACCACAGACAAAGTCACACTAGTAGTATCAGCTGATTGCTCACCAGAAGGAAATAAACTAGAAATAACAGGTGCTTCATTATCAATAGTAGTAAAATTCCACACACTACTAGAGGAAATACCTGAAAAGTCATTACCAAAAACATCATTAAATGTACCACTATCAATCAAAATATAATAATCTGACAAACTAGAAAAATCTGAAACAGGATTTATAATAAAAGCAGTAGTACCATCTGCAGTTACCAAATCACTATTAACATCGATTGTCTCAAATACACTATTATCATTAGCATTATAAATTACGATATTTCCTGTACTAGTCGTCACATCTTGACCAAAATCAATTTCCAAACTAGAAGTAGTACCAACACTAACAGCATTGTCTAATGGTGTGAAAACTAAACCATCAGGCCCACTACTATCATTTACCAAAATAATAAAATCATCAAAATAAGGTCCATAAGAACCAGCCCAATTTGGACCTGTATCTTCTCCTGCAAATTTGATATAAACAAAGCGAGTACTAGTAGTATAATCACTAAAAGTATAAGTATTTTCAAACCAAGAAGTACCAGCAGACAATTGAACAGGACTACCTTCTGACCCATAGGTATGTGTTTCTATAACATTATGATCCACGTCTAACAAACTATAGATCATATAATATTCACCAGTTTTATCACCTCTTTGTGTAATCCAAGAACTAAAGGCAATATCTGGAATAGCATCCAACTCTTCTTGACTATAACCAGCATCCAACAAATCTACAGTCTGATCCATAGAATCCCACAAATAGGAAGAATCAAAACCATAACTTCCAGTATGACTCCCCCAATCAAATTCCCAACCATCACCACCATTTACAATATTTGACCATCCAGATGCATCACCAGATTCAGCACCATGATTTGTAAGTACATTACTCACAGCAAATACATTATTACAAACAAAAAATAATCCAAAAACAAAAAAATTTATAAACAATACACTATAAAACTTTTTAAACATATAAATATTAAAAACATAAATTAAATTTGATTAATTATAACAAATAATATAAAAATAGTACAATATATTTACTACCAATTAAAAAGACAACTCTGTGTATAAGTTGTCTTTTATTCAAAATATATTTTATGACTACACTACCACACTCACCAATTTTCCCTTCACATAAATTACTTTCTTTGGTTCTTTGTCTCCCAACCACTTCTGTACATTTTCAAGTGCAAGAACTTTGATTTTGATATCTTCCTCATAAATTTCAGCAGGGACATCAATACTATCACGAACTTTACCATTGACTTGAACAACAATAGTAATAATGTCTTCTTTTATTTTAGTTTCATCATACTCTGGCCATTTTTCTGTTGAGATACTATTGGTATTTCCAAGACTTTCCCAAAGTTCTTCAGCCATATGTGGAGCAAATGGTGAAAGTAATTTTATCATAGACAAATAATCTTCTTTGGAAACAGAAGAAGTTTTGGAGATTTCATTACTCAATTCCATAAGTTTGGCAACAGCTGTATTGAAACGCATATTATCAATATCATCTGTGACTTTTTTGATAACAGTATGAAGTATTCTAGTTGTTGTTTCATCTGTACTATCACCTATTTTATTTTGCAAATTCCAGACTCTTTCCAAAAATCTTCGTACACCAATTAGACCATTAGTATCCCATTCAGCCGCTTGATCAAAAGGTCCTATAAACATAATATAAGTACGCAAAGTATCAGCACCAAACTCAGATACAACATCATCTGGATTTACTACATTACCTTTTGACTTACTCATCTTTTCACCGCCTTTGGCAAGGATCATACCATGAGAAGTACGTTTCATATATGGTTCGCTAGTTGGCACAAGTCCAATATCATAGAGAAATTCATTCCAAAAACGAGAATAAAGCAAATGCAAGACTGTATGTTCCATACCACCATTGTACCAATCAACTGGCATCCAATATCTGAGTTTTTCTTGGCTAGCAAATTCTTGATTATTGTTTGGATCAACAAAACGTAAAAAATACCAAGAACTTCCAGCCCAGTTTGGCATAGTATCTGTTTCTCTTTTTGCTTTTCCTCCGCAATTTGGACAAGTGGTTTCTACCCAATCAGTCATCTGTGATAAAGGAGATTCTCCAGTATCAGTTGGTTCATACTTTTCTACTTTTGGTAATTCTAATGGCAATTCATTTTCAGCAATAGCAAACCAACCTGGATTTTGTTCATTGTCAGATTTATTTTTCTTTGCACATTTTTCACAGTAAACTAGAGGTATAGGTTCACCCCAATATCTTTGTCGAGAAAAAACCCAATCACGAAGTTTGAAATTGATTTGTTTTTTACCAATATTTTTTTCTTCTAACCAAACAATCATTTTTTCTTTAGCTTCTTTGGTTGACAAACCATTCAAAAAGTCAGAATTGATATGTTTGCCATCTTCCACAAAAGCTTCTTCTAATACATTTCCACCTTGCAAAACTTCTTTTATTTCCAAACTATACTTCTTCGCAAACTCAAAATCTCTTTCATCATGAGCAGGTACTGCCATAATAGCTCCTGTACCATAAGTAGCCAAAACATAGTCTGCTACAAAAACTGGAATTTCTTCATTGTTGACAGGATTGATTGCTTTGATACCTTGTAATTCTACACCAGTTTTTTCTTTTTGCAATTCTGTACGTTCCAAATCTGATTTCAATCTAGCCTTGTTGATGTAATCTGTTACTTTTGTAAAATTACTAATTTTATCCTGCATTTTTTGGATCAAAACATGTTCTGGCGACAAGACCATATAAGTCGCACCAAAAAGAGTATCAAGACGAGTAGTAAATACTTCTATTTTTTCATCAGAATCTTTGATGTCAAAAAAGACACTAGCACCTTCACTCTTGCCTAACCAATTTTGTTGTTGAACTTTGGCACGTTCTATATAATCAACATCTTCTAATCCTTTCAAAAGCTTGTCAGCATATTTGGTGATAGCCAGCATCCACTGATATTTGTCTCTTTTTTCAACACCATTACCACAACGTTCACATTTACCATCCACTACCTCCTCATTAGCTAGACCAATTTTGCAAGAAGAACACCAATTGATTGGCATGTTTTTCTTGTAGGCTAAACCGTGTTTGAAAAGTTGCAAAAAAATCCATTGTGTCCATTTGTAATATTTTGGATCAGTAGTATCCACAACACGAGACCAGTCAAAACTAATACCCAAACTTTTTATTTGTCTTGTAAAATTGGCAATATTTTCAGCAGTAACTTCAGCCGGAGGTCGACCAGTCTTGATAGCATAATTTTCTGTTGGCAAACCAAAAGCATCAAACCCGATTGGATACAATACATTGTACCCTTCCATTCGTTTTTTACGAGCAATAATATCCATACCTGTATAAGGACGAGGATGACCAACATGCAAACCAGCTCCAGATGGATAAGGAAACTCAACAAGTGGATAAAATTTTGGTTTTTTGGAAGAATCTTCTGCACAAAAAGAATTATTGTCTTCCCAATATTTTTGCCATTTTGATTCTATTTTTTGAGGATTATACTTGTTCATAAAATTTTTTTTATCATTAGTTCTTTTAGTTTAGCGAAAAATAAAGAAAAGTGCAAGTTCACAAACTTTTTACTACATTCTCAACTAATCAATACAATTTCTAAAACAAAACAATCCCAAATAGGATTGTTTTAATTTTTTTCCGCCCAAGGCGGATCCGCCTTGGGCGGAATGTTTTAATATTTTTATTTTATGAAATATGTTTTTCAAGCATTTCTTTCAATCTTTCTTTTGGTACACCACCAACCATCTGATCTACCAGTTCTCCACCTTTGAAAACCAAAAAGGTTGGGATACTCATCACTTTGTAGTGACCAGCTGTAACACCATTTTCGTCAACATTCAATTTCCCAATTTTTGCTTTTCCAGCTAATTCCTCAGCAATTTTTTCAATTACTGGACCCATCATCTGACAAGGACCACACCAAGGAGCCCAAAAATCTACCAAAACAGGTACATCTGACTTGAGTACCTCTACTTCAAAATTTTGATCTGACAAAATAACTTCTGACATAATATTTATTTAAATAATAAATTAATTTTTTGTGAACTTTGTGAACAATGTATAATATACTACTTTTCAAAAAGATAAGCAAGTTGAAATTGCAAAATAACCAAAACACTCACCTGTGTACAAAAGTCTCTCAAACAATTTCCACAAAATAAAAACTTATGTTATAATAAATTTGCTTTCAAAATATTGTCAAATTGTCTTAGTGATTGTCAATACGTCAATATATCAATACAGCAATGTTAAATCTTAAAATATCAAGTTAACTATTGTTTATGATAATACTAATTCTATGAAATATTTCAACCCTCCTCGAGACAATCTAAAAGGTAAACAAAAAGATATTATGGATCAATCCAAAAAGATTGCTTCTTTTGATAAGTATTGGTTTTGGCATGGGTTGTGGCATTCACACCAAA
>JBAYUH010000010.1:0-34456 GCA_041675185.1 Candidatus Magasanikiibacteriota bacterium
GCCTTCAATTTTTTCAGGATCTTTCATCCCTTTTTCATAGAGAAAAGGTTGGTAGATTGCTCCTTTAAATTCACGACTTTCTTCCCCGAAGTATTTAGTGATTACTTCTTCATAAAATTCAAGTTGTTTAGTGTTTAATTCAAACAAAACTTCTTTGGGATCTTTGACGTCTGAAAGATTAAATACTTCTTTGCTGTAGATAGGATCTTTTTGTAAATCAAGACGGTTTCTTCTAATCATAACAGGTTCCAGAATACTTCTAATTTCTTGAGACATTTTTTTGCTTCTCTCATTTACTAAGGTCAGATTTATATTACTGTTACCGAATATCCTTTCATAATCTCTTGTGGCTTTTTCTTTTTGTGCTTTGGTAGGAGATTTATGATTTTTTATAATACCCGATAACTTTTTATAGAGTTCATTATAAGTTCTAAATTTATCACGCAAATTATTATCCAAAGTTATACTGGATTTACCAGGGATAATAAAAAGATTCAATAAAGAAAAAATATCAGCTGGGGAATTGTTAAATGGGGTAGCTGAAAGCAAAATTACTTTTTTATTTCGACAAATATTTTTTAATAACTCATAATTTCTCGTATCTTCATTACGGAAACGATGAACCTCGTCTATTAATACAATTTCGACATCTTCATTTTTTTGTACAAAATCTAAAGCTTTTTCCAAATCACCTGATGACATTACTCGCCAGTCATTGATTTTAAAGTCTGATTGATATTTTTTCCAACCCGAATCTTCTTCCCCGATTAATCCTGGTGGACTAATAATTAAACCTCGTCGATTTAAAATATTAGCCATTGTTCCAGCGATCACACTTTTACCAAGGCCAACCACATCACACACCATTACACCTCCGTGGCTGTCAATAGTACTCAATCCCTGTAAAACAGCATCAATTTGGTAATCATATGGTTTGTAACCGGCTGTTTCTAAAACATTTTTTACTCGTTGATTGGTTGTTTTGCCGGAATAGCGGTCTAAATAGTTTTTTAAAACTAAAACAAAAGCTTCGAATGGGGTAAATTCGGCGGCCATTGTCTTGTTTTCTATTAAATCAATAAGTCTAGTTTTATATTCTATTATTTCTGTAATTTTATCTGCATTACCCCATAAATCATCAAAATATTTTTTTGCTTCTTCTACACCAGAATCTGATATTTCTACATTAAACTCATGTTGTCCAGACAAACCAGCACTCGTTAAATTACTGCTACCAGTAATGAATATGTCTCTACTACCAATTCCGGCTTGTTCTGTTAATTTGAATAAGTATAGTTTTGCATGGTTTGGTTCTCTGGTTTTTCTTATTCTAATTTTATCTTCTTTAATTAATTGTAAGAAAAATTTAATTTGTTCATAAAAATCAAAATTATCAAGATCGTTTCCTGTCAAGCTTTTATGCACAGAATCGAGAAAACGACCAAAGGATTCTTCACGAGATAATCCCTTATCTTTATCACCATACTCAACTAAACCATAAATTTGTTTATCAACGTTTAGTCCAACCAAAATATCTATTTGATTATTAGGATTCTTTTTTATTGATTCATACAATTCTCTAATGCCAGAAAAATAAAAAAAACCAACTAAAAATCGCATTTCTTCGCTATGCTCAATTAATTGGCTTATGCGTTTTTTTAAGTTGTTTTCTTTGTCGTTAGTGATAAATTTTGATGACATAGAGTAAATTGTAAATAATTTTAATTAAATTCGTCCCGACTGAATATACAGGAGGGACACTATATTTCCCCTCAATCACATTCGTAACCGCCCCCCCTTCAATATTATTAAAATGTAAAAACAAAAGGTGAAAAAATAATTTATTTCTGATAACACCCGTTATACGAACTCCTTAAAATAATTGCTAAAATATGATATAATTTTTATATAAATTTCCATTCATAACATATATATGAACAGAAGCACTCTTTATCCAAGTAAAGATCCTATACAAAAATTCAAACAAGAAATGAAACTTCGCAACTTTAGTAATAAGACTATAAAAAGTTATTTGTATTATACACAAGAATGCCTTAGGTATGCAAGGGTTGGAGCCAGCGAAGTGAATACAAAAATTGTTCGTAATTATTTGGAATTTTTAACAGATAACAATAAGTCAGCTTCCACGCTCAATGTGGCTTATAGTGCTCTTGATCTTTATTTCGGTAAAATATTACATCGGAAGTTTTTTGTAAATATTCCCAGAGCCAAGAAAACTAAAAAATTACCAGTAGTTCTATCCAAACAAGAAATTAACAGGATGCTTGAAGTGACCCAAAATAAGAAACATCATTTCATTATTAGTCTTTTTTATGGCACAGGTCTCCGTTTGGAAGAATTACAAAATATTAAGATGAGGGATATTGATTTGGATAGGGGGATGCTTAGAGTATTTCAAGGTAAGGGCAAGAAAGATAGAATGGCAATAATACCAAAAAAACTCATGGAAATTTTGGCAGCTCAAATAAAATTAAAAATACCAAGTGATTATCTATTTACTAGTAATCGTATAAAGAAAATGGATACAAGATCTATCCAAAAAATAGTAACTAATTCAGCAACCAAAGCTAGTATAATGAAAAAAGTCTCACCACATACTCTTCGTCATAGTTTTGCTACTCACTTGCTTGAAAATGGTACAGATATTCGTTATATTCAAGAATTGTTGGGTCATGCCAAAATAGAAACCACTCAAATATATACTCATGTCGCCAATAAAAATTTGTCCATGATTGTGAGTCCGTTGGATATTTGATTTTATTTACTTTTATCCACATTTGCTCTAAAATAAGATAGTCGTTATTATATATTAATAATATTCTATTCATGACTAAAGTACCTAGAAAAATTCTAAAAAATAACTATGTTAAGATAGTGTTTTTTTTGTTTTTTATTTTTAGCTTTTATATTATCCCTCGCAAAATATTTACTGGTTGGTATACGTTGTTGGGGGTTTCTTTTATGATTACTTTCTCTCTTCTCATGACTTATTTTAGTTTTGGTCTGAAGGAAAGATTCAAAAAATGCTAGGAATGCTGGCAAAAATATTGTAGGGATTGTAGCGGGATTATTTGGTTTGTCAGCTTTGCAAGTATGTAGTGTTGGAGCTGCTTTTTGTGGAGTATCGTTTGGTAGTACGATTGTAGCAATCATTTTTCCTGAAGTTGCTTTTCATTTTTTGTCTAGGTATGCTGTAGCTATAATTATTATTTCTATTTTGATTCAAATTTATGCTTTGTATAAGATATATTGTTTAGAAAAAAATAATTAGAATTTAATAAAATAAATATGAAAATCGCGATAGTGGGTGGAGGTGCAGCTGGTATGATGTGTGCTGCGACAATTGTAGAAGAATATCCAAATGTGGAAATTTTTTTGATTGAGAAAAATAGTTCATTAGGCAAAAAGGTAATAATTTCTGGTGGGGGTAGATGTAATGTTACGACAGGGATAGAAGATTTGAAATTGGTTTTGACCAAATATCCACGTGGAAACAAATTTTTGCAATCAGCTATGCATAGATTTTCACCAGCTCAAGTTTGTACTTGGTTCGAAAATCATGGTGTAGCACTCAAATGTGAAGAAGATTTGCGTGTTTTTCCAGTATCAAACGATGGTCATGATATTGTCAGGGTTTTTGAAAATATTTTCAAAACGTCCAAAATAAATTTGTTGTTCAAATATAATATGAAAAATATTGTAAAAGAAAAAAATAAATTTGTGATTTCTTTTGATAAACAAAAAGATTTGGAAGTTGACAAAGTTGTTATGGCTCTGGGTGGACAGGCTTATCGTCAGACTGGTTCGACAGGAGATGGTTATGGTATTTTGGAGCGTCTTGGACATCATATTACAGATCTTGCTCCTAGTCTCAATTCTTTTATTACACAAGAAAAGTGGCCAAAAGAATTGTCAGGTTTGTCTTTTGAAAAAGTGAATATAAAAGTAAAAGGACAGAAAAAATATCAATTTGTTGGGCCATTTCTTTTTACACATACTGGTATTAGTGGGCCAGCAGTTTTCGCCTTGTCTTCATTGATTGCTTTTGAAAAATATGATAGACAAAAACCTTTGGATATTTTGATAGATGTTTTGCCAGATTTGTCTTTGGAAAATATTTTGGTTAGTTTACAAAAAATGCGTGCAGAAAATTTGCAAAAAACTTTCAAAAATATTTTGCATCGTCTATTGCCATTGTCTTTGTCTGAAGTTGTTTGCAACAATTTGAACATTAGTCTGGAAAAGAAAAATGTAGAGATGGGCAAAAAAGATTTACAAAAAGTAACAGAATATATCAAAAATTTACCACTGAAAATAATTGGACGTGGGGCAGGGGATGAATTTGTAACTGCTGGTGGGGTAGATACCAGAGAAGTGGATCCAAAAACTATGCAATCCAAAGTTTGTATGGGATTATATTTTGCCGGGGAAATTTTGGATATTGATGGTTTTACTGGTGGTTTCAATTTACAGGCTTCTTGGACAACAGGGAGAGCGGCGGGACTAGGCATATTTGATTAGTTGTGTTAAGATATTGGTGATAATTTAGGAATTTTAAATTTTGAATTTTAATTTATCCGCCTAGGGTGGAAACAATTTATAAATGATTAAATTTCAAATAACTTTTTTGATAAAGATTTTTAAAATTAATAAATTCCAAAATTGTTTCAAAATTTAAAATTACTAAATTTAAAATTTTATTAATAATATGGATTTACAAATAGAAGTTTTACAAGAAGGTACAGGTCAGGAAGCACAACATGGTGATAATGTATCTGTACATTATGTAGGTACTTTTGAGGATGGACGTAAATTTGATTCTAGTATTGATAGAGGTCAACCTTTTGAATTCTTACTGGGTATGGGTATGGTAATCAAAGGTTGGGATGATGGTGTAGTTGGTATGAAAATTGGAGAAAAAAGGAAATTGACTATTCCTTACAATCTAGCTTATGGTGAAAGTGGACATGGTCCAATCCCACCAAAAGCTACTTTGATTTTTGAAATAGAGTTATTGGAGATTGAATAAATTTTGATCTAAAAAACACGGAGGCCTCCTACGTGAAAACGTGGAGGCCTTTGAATTTCTCATCACACGGACCAAGCTTAGCTGTAGAAGCCAAGACGTTGGTACCAGCGTGGTGGATAGATAACATCTGGTGAGAGTTGTTGGTCGTCGTCGCTTGACGTTATGGTAATGGGATTTACTTCATACTTCGAGTGTACAAAGAAATGAAACTCGGACATAGCTTTGCCCATATAAGTGTAGAGAACGGTAATACTATCGCTATCTGATTTGATAAAAATATATTTGTCAAATCCAAGGTAGCTGAGCAGTGGTATGCAAGATTGAACGCGGATAAGTACAACAAAGGGTTCTCTTCCTTTTATGACAATGTTGTACATATTTGGTTCTCTTGTTTCCCCACAAGGGTGATACCACGACATGATTTGTTTTGAGTTTTCGATAAAACTCATTACCGGTTGTATTTTTCTGGAGTAGAGCACTCCAAAAAAAATGGCAGTTAGAACAAAGACAATGGTCAAAATGATGAAAAACCCCAACATTGTTATGTCCTTTTTGATTGAAAAAAAGTCAATCAGATGCAAAATTATGGCATAAAAATAATCTTTTGTCAAGATTTTGAGGTCTAATGTTTTAGTATTTTTCTTCAAAACTTGTTATAATAAAGCTGTTACAATGTTATAGATGTTATAATTGTTATAATGAATGTTTCAATTACAACAAACGAAGTGGTGCAACATCTAGAACATTTTTCAAAATTATTTTTAAGAAATTAGGATAAACAAAACTTATGAAAATACTTTTTTTAGATACAGAAACCACAGATTTGGACAAAGATACTCGCATGATTCAGCTAGCTTACAAAAATAGACTTACCGGTGACACTGTCAATGAATATTTCAAACCACCAAAAGAAATTTCTGTGGGAGCAATGTCTATTCATCATGTGACCAATGAAATGGTAAAAGATAAACCATCTTTTGCAAATAGCCAATTCAAAAAAGATTTAGAAATTTTGCTTGAAGATTATATTGTAGTAGCACACAACGCTATTTTTGATATTGGAGTGTTGCAAAATGAGGGTCTAAAAACTAAAGAATATATAGACACTTTGCGTGTGGCTAGACATGTAGTCGAAAGTCCAGAACACAAATTGCAATATCTCCGTTATTTGCTCAAATTAAATGTTGAAGGTTTGGCTCATGATGCATGGGGAGATATTTTGGTTTTGGAAGCTTTGTTTGAGTATTTGTTTCCGTTTGTCAAAAACAAATTTCTATTGATTACTGATGAAGAAGTATTGGGTAAGATGAAAGAATTGACCGTGACACCAGTACCTCTTAAGAATTTTACTTTTGGTAAACACAATGGAAAATCTTTTGAAGAAGTAAGTAAAATTGACAAAAGTTATTTGGATTGGTTGTACAATAGTGAAATGCAAAAACCAGAAGAAGAGAGAAAAGAAGATATGATTTTTACACTGAAATTTTATTTGGGAAAGTAATTCATTTGTTTTATTTTCTAAAAATTTTGTCAATTTAGTTCAAAGATGATAAAATAGTAGTAGGTAATTTGATAGTGTTAATTTTAATGTTAGTATATGATTCATGAAATGAAATTATTAGAAGATCCTTTTGAGCAGATTAAGTCGGGTGCAAAGACTGTTGAAATAAGACTTTTTGATGAAAAACGTAAAGTTTTAAGAGTTGGTGACATTATTGAATTTTCAAAATTGCCCAATTTGCACGAAAAGATAAAGGTAAAAGTATTAGAGCTTTTGCAATGTGAATCTTTCAAAAGTTTGACAAAAAACTTTGATATCAAATCTTTTGGTTATAAGCAAGATTTTTCAATTGAAAAATTTTTGGAAAGTATTTACAAAATTTACTCTAAAGATGAAGAAAAAAGATATGGAGTTTTGGGTATTAAATTAGAAATTTTGAAATAAATTACCACAATCAAAATCTGTTCTTTGCTGATAAAAATAAAAATTTACTTTTAAATATTTTAGTATGAAGTATGTTTGGGGATTTTTGATTATTGCTTTGGGTGCTGTCATGGTTATCAAGACTGATTGGTTTGTAGAAAATTTTGGACATAGCGAATGGGCTGAGGAACATCTTGGCGGAGGTGGTACAAGATTGATGTACAAAATTTTGGGAATTGTAATCATCTTTCTTTCCTTGATGGGTATGACTGGTTTGCTAGGTGAAGTGATAATCAAAGTTTTTGGTAGATTATTTGGAATGTAAACTTTAATTATAAAGTTGAAAGTTTGTAAAGTAATTTGTAATTTGGATTTTGTAATTTTTTATAGTATGTCTTATCACTCTGGTAACAATTTGATTGACTCTACAACAATTTTAGAAAAATCTCATGTGCATGAAAGTATGCACGTTGTTGATTTTGGTTGTGGACGTACTGGACATATTGTTTTTTCAGTTACAAAAGCTGTGGGTGAAAAAGGGATTGTCTATGCTGTAGATATTTTGAAAGATGTATTAGAATCAATACGTAGAAGATCTGCCATAGAAGCAATTCACAATGTAGAGACTATCTGGGGTGATATTGGCAAAAAAAATGGTGTAGCTATTGCTCCAAAAACTATTGATATTGTTTTTTGTATAAATGTTTTATTTCATTTTTTTGATTATGATGAAGTATTGAATGAAGCTACTCGTCTACTAAAAGATAAAGGTAGAATTGTCATAGTTGATTGGCAAAACAATTTGTCAGGCATTGGTCCAAAAGTAGAAAACATGGTGGACTTTGACAAAATAATTGCCTGGGCTCGTCAAAATAATTTTTTTGTACAAGAGGACACAGCTCTTGGCAATTATCATCGTGGTTTATTTCTTTATAAAAATTTTTGAGGTTTTTATGTCATTGACAAAAAAACAAGAATTGGGAAAATGGGGAGAAGACGAAGCTGTCCATTTTTTAATTAACAAAAATTATGAAATTATAGCTAGAAATTATAGTTTGCCAAAAAAAGGTGAGATAGATATCATAGCTTGGCATGTAAAAAATAAGATAGAAAAAACTTTGTGTTTTGTGGAAGTAAAGACTAGAAGTGTTTCTGATGATAGTGCTGAAAGATCAGTGGGAAAAAGAAAAATGTCTGCTTTGTTTGTTGTGGCCAAAAATTTTTGTTTTGAAAATAATATTGATTTAGATACTACCTATATTCAATTTGAACAAGTAAGTATTTATAAAGTGAATAATAGTGTAGAGATAAAGCATTATGAGATACCATTATAAAATATGTTTGATTTTTTGAAGAAAAAAAATATTTATAATCTAGCTTTTGTTATTGTAATATTATTTTATATATTTACTCGTGTTTTGATGTATTTGAAGTATGGTCAGATAGCTTTTGGCTATGATACTGGTATTTATAGACATTATATTATTGGTTATTTTGAACGTTTCGGAGATAAGACGTTAGTTCCTTTTGGTTTTGCTTATTTTAGTAATTTGTTTAGAATAATGGGTTTTTCAGTGAATTTTATTTTGTATGATTTGTATATTTTGCTTAGTGTGGGTATTTTGCTAGCCTTTTTTTATGTGGTCAAATTGTTTACTGAAAATAAATATATAGCACTTTTGGCAATGTTTTTGTATAGTATTTCAGTTGTTCAGTTTGAATTTTATTGGTGGTTTTATTATCGTAATTTTTTATCTTTATTTTTCATATTGTTTTCTTTTATTTTGTTAAAGCGCAAATCATATTGGATTACTTTGAGTTTAATTATCATTGGTACTATCCATCCTATATCTTATTTTTTTGTAGTTTTGTGTGGTTTTGTTTATTCTTTTTTTGATAAAGAAAAAAGAAAATTTATTTGGTTTACTGGACTTTGGTCTTTGTTTTTGGTTCTACTTGTCAATTTTAGAGAATGGCAACTATATTTGGTGACAGCTTTTAGTAAAAATGGTTTTACTTTCAAATCAAATGGCACAATGAATGAATTTAGTGGTCAGTTTATAAGTGGTAATTTTTTTTGGAGACAAGTTATTTTTTATTTACCTTTTGCAGTTGTAGGTTTTTGGAAATTTTGGAAAAAACAAATTTTGTTTTCAGTTTTTACTTTTATTTCTTTTATATTATTGGTTTTGCAAGTTTTGTTTTATAAGAGAATATTTGTATTTGTAGATTTGTCTATTATTTTTTTTGCTAGTTTGGGATTGTTTGAAATTTTTAATTTTTTTACTAACAAAAAAAATTGGAAGATTGTATGGTCTATTATCTTTGCTATTTATATAGTAGTTTTATCAGTATTTTTGTTTAATTATGTCTTTAGCAAGAAAACTTTAATTTCAAAAAATGATTTTTCAGCTATAGCCTTTATAGATTACGATGTGGCTCCTAGTAGTTATTTGTTGGCTGTAAGTTCCAATTATGGACCTTGGTTGTATGGTTTTACAAACACTAGAGTTATTGCACCAGGGCTTTTTGAAAATGACAAATGGAGTATGGCTGATTGGAATACTTTTTGGTATTCCAATGATACTAATAAAATAAAAGATTTGTTTAGTGTTTATAATACAAAAACTATTTATGTTTATGTGGGTGAACAATTTAATTATTTTTCTAATATTTTAAAACAAAATGATATGTGTCAACATATAGATATTTTTTTGTGGCAGTGTGATTTGTAATAACTGTGTATAAGTAGCGTTTTAGTATTACATTTATAAGTTGGATATGTTATTATGTAGATATATTTTATTTATTAAAATAATCTTAACTCTTAATTTCAAAATATGGACGAAGAAAAAACGCAAATTCAAGTCAAGTCGGCTTCCAAAACCAAAATGGCGATTGCTGTTGGTTTTCTAGGTTTTGCAGCATTGGCAGCAGGCTTTGCTGGTTTGACGTTAAAACCTCTAAAGCCGGATCTAGTTTATAGCAAATCTACTGTTGCTACTGACGGAAGTCTAAATAAGTTTTCTATAACATTGAAGAATGCTGGAAATGCTAGTGTAGTAAGTCCTTTTGCGCTAAATATCAAATTGGGTGATGGGGTAAATGTTGTTAGAAATTTGAAAGTTATGAATTCTTTGTCAGTTACTACCAGAGGATCTTATGAAAATTTGGAATCAGCCACTGGTTCTTTTGATATTTTAGTCAAAAATTTTAGGTTAAGAAGTGGTCAATCTACTACTATAACTTTTTGGTTTGTAATACCTAGTGATTATAATTCAAATGTTTTATCTTTGAGATATACTTGGGATACAACCAATGTTGTTAGTGAATCAAATGAATTAAATATCAATAGAGGAAGTTTTAATATTGTCAAAGCAAGTTTAATTAAAGAGAGTCTTCCTGTATATGGTTATGGGTATAATTACGGCTACGGTTATAATAATCCTACATATACATACGGTTATGGTTACAATTATGACTATGGCTACGGTTATGGCTACAATCCTAAATAACAATGAGTTGACTAAAAATGTAAAATTTTAAATAAAAGTAAAAAAATAAAAACTCTCTAATCTGAGAGTTTTTGTTTTAGAGTATGTTCATGATATTTTTTAAATTGTAATACATAAAATTGGTTTATCTGTTTTTATATGCTATAATATTATAGACGTAAATTTTAAACTCACAAAAAATATGGATTATTTTCAAATTATTCAGTGGATTGGTATTGTTTTGATAATTGTTAGTTTATTGATTTATTTTTCTTCCAAAAAAGGTTATGCTTTTTTACCAAAAAATAGTAGTTCTTCCAATTCTGGTATGGCTGGTGGTTTTACCACTGATATCACTGAAATGGCAAGGATTGGTAAGATTGATCCAGTGATTGGACGCGATGAAGAAATTTTACGTGTTACTCAGATTCTCACTAGACGTCGTAAAAATAATGTAATTTTGGTTGGTGAACCTGGTGTTGGTAAGACTGCTATTGTGGAAGGTTTAGCTTTGAAGCTTGTTACCGATGATGTCCCTGCTGTTTTGAAAAATAAAAGAGTTTTAGTTTTGCAAGTAGCTGACCTTATTAGTGGTACCAAATATCGTGGTGAATTTGAACATAGAGTCAAACAATTAGTTGATTATATCAAAAATTCTGGTCGTAGTGTTATTTTGTTTATTGATGAAATACATTCTATCATGCAGACCAAAGGTGCTGAAGGCTCTGTTAATATTTCTGATATTTTGAAACCAGCTTTGGCTCGAGGTGAGTTGCAAGTGATAGGTGCAACTACAAAAAAAGAATATGATCAATATATTTTGCCAGATGAAAGCTTGGAAAGAAGATTTCAAAAAGTGATGGTTGACGAGCCAACTATTGAAGAGTCAATTGAAATTTTGAAAGGTTTGAAAAAGAATTATGAATTGTATCATAAAGTTATTTTTACAGACGAAGCTATAGACAAAGCTGTCAGATATTCTGAAGAATATATCAAAGGACGTCATCTACCAGACAAAGCAATCGATATAATGGATGAAGCAGCAGCTATGATTCATGTTCATGAAAAAGAAATTCCAGATCATGCTGTAGCTTTACTTTATGGTGCAGCTGATAATGTAGTCAAAGACAATGGTATAGAAACAACTGTGATAAAAAATCTAAAAAAAGAATTGTTGGGTTTACGTCATCAAGAAGCGACTTTGACTGATACTAAAGAAATAGAAAGTTTGCGTAAACATGTTGTAGAAAAAGTAAAAGAAATTCAAAAAGAAGAATCAATAATTTTGGAAAAGAAAGGTTGGCCAAAAGTTACGGCTGAACATATTAGAATCGTGGTTGCTGAGTGGTCAGGTATGAAAGAAAAAGATATAAAATAGTAGTTTTGTTTTATTTTTTAATGGAATTTTTGTACACTTTGGATATCTGGGTGTTTCTTTCAAAACTTGACAAACTAGCTATTCTTTGTTATCATGTATTTCGTAAGCTAGCATCATAAAATGCTAGCTATTTTAAACTAAAACTTAATTCATTTATTTAAATTAACAAAAAATATGTCATCAGAAATCGCAAAAAGTTTACAGTTTCTCTGTGATGAAAAAGGTTTGGAATATAAGGTAGTATTAGATGCTTTGCAAACAGCTCTTGCTGCTGCTTATCGTAAAGATTTTGGTAATAAACAACAAAATATCCAAGTTATTTTTGATCCAGAAACTGGTGATATGAAAATTTGGGATGAAAAAGAAGTAGTAGAAGATATTGATGAAGAAACTTTGGTACATGATCAAGAGGAATTATCCAAACGTCGTGAAGATGCTCATAAGTCTGGTAGAGAATTGAATGACGAAGAAATGGAAGGCTTGATGCGTTTCAATCCAAAAACACAAATCATGTTGGCTGGTGCCAAAGAACATAGTAAAAAAGCCAAAATTGGTGATACTATAAAAATTGATTTGGAACTTCCAGGTGATTTTGGTCGTATGGCAGCCCAAACTGCCAAACAAGTCATTATCCAAAAACTCCGTGAAGCAGAACGTGGTAATGTTTTTGAAGATTTCAAAAATCAAGAAAAAGGTATTGTTCAAGGTGTGGTCCAGCGTCGTGATAGAAGTGGTGGCTTTATTATTGATCTTGGAAAAATTACAGGTATTTTGCCAAGTAATGAAATGGTACCACGCGAAAGATACACTCTAGGGAATCGTATGCGTTTTTTTGTTTTGTCAGTTAATATGGGTAATCGTGGTCCTGAAATTATTTTGTCTCGCAAAGACAAACGTATTGTAGAAGTAGTTTTCAGTCAAGAAATTCCAGAAATTTCTGCAGGGGATGTAATTATCAAAGGTATTGCTCGTGATGCTGGTAATCGTTCCAAAGTTTCTGTCTTTACAGAAGACGAATCTATTGATCCGATCGGTTCTTGTATTGGTCAACGTGGTAGTCGTATTACTACTATTATCGAAGAATTGGGTGGAGAGAAAATAGATATTATCCAATATAGTGAAAAACCAGTAGAATATATCAAAAATTCTTTATCTCCAGCTAAAGTTGATAAAGTAGAATTGAATGAAGAAAATAAAGAAGCCTTGGCTATGGTAGCTAGTGATCAATTTTCTTTGGCTATTGGTCGTGGTGGACAAAATGTTCGTCTGGCGGCTGATCTTACTGGTTGGAAAATAAAAGTTCAAGATCTTGGTGGCAAAAAAGAAGTTAGTAGCGAAGATGAGTTAGCTGAAGTAGAAAAAGCTCTAAAAGAAAAAGCAGAAACAATAGAAACAAAAGAAGATGTTGTTGAATAATTGTTTTGTTCAACTGTGCATGTTATAATTAATTTCTCTTTATATTTAATTTCTATTTATGCAAGCATTATTTCAAGCTATACTTACACAACCTATTTTCAATTTGTTTGTAGGTTTGTACAATCTTATTCCTGATGTTGGTGTAGTGATTTTGATTATCACAATAATTATCAAATTATTATTATACCCAAGTACCAACAAATCTATCAAGGCTCAAAAAGATTTGACAGAATTACAACCAAAATTGGAAGAGTTAAAAAAGAAATATGTAGGTGATCAACAGAAAATTGCCACAGAAACTATGGCTCTTTACAAAGAACACAAAGTAAACCCTTTTGGTTCTTGTCTGCCTTTGCTTATCCAATTGCCAGTGTTTCTAGCTCTTTATTGGGTTCTTAAATCAGTTTTTGATGGTGCTAATTTTGATTTACTTTATTCTTTTATAAAGAATCCAGAACAAATAAATTCAGTCACTTTGGGTCTGTTTGATCTTAGTAAAAATGGTAATATTTTCTTAGCATTATTGGCTGGTGCTGCTCAATTTGCCCAAGCAAAAATGTTTACTCGCAAGCAACCTCCGAAAACAGCTGGTCCTGGTGCCAAAGACGAATCCATGACAGCGATGATGAACAAACAGATGACTTATTTTATGCCAGTTATTACTGTTATGATTGGTTACCAACTTCCTGGTGGTTTGGCACTTTATTGGTTTTTGTCCACTGGTATTACTGCTTTGCAACAAGTAATTTTGTTCCGCAAACACAATGGTGCTAGTCCAAGTGCTACCGCCTCAACAGATAAAAAAGAAGATAAAGATAATGTAATTGAAGGAAAAATTAGTGAATAATTTAGCTAATTAGAAGTAAAATAGACAGATTTTTGAAAATCTGTCTTTTATTTTTGTTTGTTTTGGGTTAAAATGGTAGTATAGTTTTAGATTTGATCAAATTAAATGGTTTTTACTTTTTGCAATGGGTAGTGACAGGTTGCGACTTGTCACTACGGATGTTGCTAAAAGATTTTGTAGATTATGAATAATTATAACAACACCCAAATTCAAGAAGCCATACTAAAAACATTAGCTTATTTTGATATTTTTTCTTATCCTTTGACAAATGAAGAATTGAAACGTCTACTTTGGTTTCCAAACAATTTGTCTAATGAAAATTTTTTGGTTAATTTGCAAATCCTGTTGAATAATAAACAAATTGTTTGTGAGCGTAGCTTTTATTTTTTGAAAAGTAGTAAAGAAAATATTACAAGTCGTCAGACTAGAGTGAAATTAGTAGAACAAAAAATGTCTATTGCCAAAAGAGCTGTAGAAAAATTACGAAAAGTACCATTTTTACGCGCTGTCTTTGTTTGTAATACTGTAGCATCTGGTATACCTAATATAGATAGCGATATAGACGTGTTTGTGATTGCGCGTCAAAATTATATTTGGTTAGTGCGGTTTTTTTCTACTATTATTCTCAAGTTTTTTCGTTTGCGTACCTCAAAAACTAATCATAAAAATAGGGTCTGCCTTAGTTTCTACACTACAGACAATAATCTAAATTTGGAAAAATTAAAAATGAAAAATAAAACAGATATTTATCTCGTATACTGGCTTTTGCAGTTGGTACCTATCTATGATCCAGAAAATCTATATACTAGTATCATGCGTGCCAACAAATGGCTTGGTGAATTTGTCAATGTGAAAGATTATAATTATGATTTGGTGGATTATTTGAAAATAAAAAATAATAAAAATGATTTGAAAATAAAAAATATACTAGAAAAATTTTTTGTTGAAAAAAAAATTCTTGTAAATTTTTTGAAAAAAGTGCAAATACCGAAAATAAGAAAAAATTATGGGTTGTATGCTGATATGTCAGATACGCGAGTAGTTATTTCAGATGATTTTCTCAAGTTTCACGAAAATGATAGAAGAAAAGAATATTGTGAAAAATGGGTGAAGAGTTGTGAGAATGTATTATAATCCGCCAAAGGCGGACAAAGTTTAATTCGGGGACGAGAAATATTCAATTTATACCTCATCTTAATCTAGGCGATGCTACGAGATAGTTCATAATTTTATGCTAAATAAAATAAAAAAAACATTATTTCAGGTTTTCCTTTTTCTTCTGCCTTTCCAAACTATTTTTATTGTCCAAGAACAATTTCTAAATGGTAGTAAGTGGCAGTATGGAACTTTGGGATTTTATTTGACAGAAATTTTGTTGTGGTGCTTGATTATACTTTTTATAATTGATTATTTCTTTTTACTAAAGAAAAAAGAAATAAAAATACAGTATGGTTTTAGCAAAGAAAAATTATTTTCAATAGCTATTTTGTTTTTTTTATTATATCTTATTTTCAATACTTTTTTTGTAGCTTTGAACTTACAAGTGGCTTGGCAAATGACACGTTGGTTTATGCTGGCTTTTTTGTTGTTTATAATTTTGATAAGTGGATTTCTCAAATTGCCAGATATTTTGTGGCCAGTAGTTTTGGGAAGTATTTTGCCAAGCATATTGGGTATTTGGCAATTTTTGTTTCAGTATTCTTTTGCTAACAAATTTTTGGGAATAGCTCTGCATGCTCCAGAAGTTGCTGGTGTCTCAGTCATAGCAAGTGACCAAATAGGGCGTTGGCTTAGAGCTTATGGTAGTTTCAATCATCCAAATATTTTTGGAGGGTATTTGGTTTTGGTAATTATTTTTACATTTTTATTGCTAAAAAAAATAGAATCAAAAAAACAAAAGATTTTTTTGGTAAGTATTTTGTTATTACAAACTATGGCTTTGTTTTTTTCTTTTAGTCGTACAGCTTGGTTGGTTTGGTTGTTGTTTGTTTTTTTTATTTTGTCGTATTATTTGATAATCAAGAAAAGAATTGTTTGGTCAGTATTTTTTAGTCTAATATTTTTTGGCATTTTGTTTTTTACGTTTTTTAATTTGGTACAAAACAGGGTAGAATTGAAATCTACTTATGAAACCAAATCAATTTCTGAAAGAGTTAGTGGTTATAGAGAAGCTTTGGAAATTTGGAATAATCACAAATATCTTGGAGTGGGTCCTGGTAATTATACTTTGGCTAGCCATAATTTGGATACAAGTAAAAATGGTAGTAGCTATCAACCAGTCCATAATATTTTCTTTTTGTTTATTGTTGAAAATGGTATTATTGGTTTTATTTTATTTTGTTTTATTTTAATTACTTTTTTTATTTATTATTTTAGTATAGCAAATAAAAAGAGAATAGCTTATGGAGTTTTTTTGGGTATTATCTATCTTATTTTAGGTATTTTTGACCACTATTTAGTATCTTCTTATGTGGGATTGATGTTACTAGTACTATATTTGGCAGTTATCAGTCGTTTGTCCACAGAGTAGTCCACTTGTCTATCCCCAGAAAAATTAAATTGGCTTGGAATAGCCAATTTTTTATAATTGACACTTAGGTTTTTTTTGTTTACAATACTATCATAAGTGAATTAATCTGTTGTCTTGTTAATTTCACTGGTAATGTCTTTTTTCATAGACATGTGCTAAAAATTAGTAGTGTTATTTGAAGTATTTCACATAACTAATTTTAGCACATTTTTGTGAAAAATCTTAAATGAGTTAAAGTTACCAATTTGAATTTGATAAAGAAGCCAGTGTTAGCAATTAGCGTGAAGCGTACGCTGTTTTCAATTCGTGTTTTCTGACAGGCATCACGAATTTTATATACGGTCGTCGTATCAAGCTATTGCTAACATTGGTTTTTTGAACTACTAATCTAAACACGAATTTACACTAATGTTTTTATAGGACTAGCTTTGAGAAGTTAGTTTTTTTGAGTCAAGATTAGTATTTTTTTGAGTTTGGATTTGGGGTGCTTGACATTTTGGATAACTAGTTATAAGATATTATCACTCACTAACATTGAGTGACAAAAATTAATTTTTAATCATAATGTAATATGAATATTAGACCACTTGGTGACCGTATTTTGGTCAAACCTCAAGCAGAGGAAACAAAAACAGCTTCTGGTATTTTTTTACCAGATACAGTAGACAAAGAAAAAAAAGCTGAAGGTGAAGTAATCGCTCTTGGCAATGGTGAAAAACTTGCAAAATTGGGTTTGTCTGTTGGTATGAAAGTTTTGTTCAAAAAATGGGGAGGAGAAGAAATAAAAATGAATGATGAAGATTATAAGATTTTGGATCATGTGGATGTGATTGCTGTTGTGGAATAGTCAAAAGTCTATAAAGTCCATAAAGTCCATAAAGTCTAAAGTCATTTGTAATTTGGATTTTGTAATTTGAAATTTATTTGTATCTTGTGAATTGTTTTTTAATCTAAAATATTAATTTTACAAAAATAAAATAATTAAACATAAAAAAGTATGCCTAAACAAATAAAATTTGATAATGACGCCAGACAATCTCTTGTTAATGGTGTAAATATTTTGGCTAATGTTGTCAAAGTTACTCTTGGTCCAAAAGGACGTAATGTAGTTTTGGATAAAGGTTATGGCGCGCCAATTATTACCAAAGATGGTGTGTCTGTAGCTCGTGAAATTGAATTAGAAGATAAATTTGAAAATATTGGAGTTGAACTTATCAAAGAAGTTGCCAATAAAACCAACGATGTCGTAGGTGATGGTACTACTACAGCTACAGTCCTTGTCCAAGCAATTGTCAAAGAAGGAATGAAAAACGTTACAGCCGGTGCTAATCCGGTTGCTCTCAATCGTGGTTTGCACAAAGCAACAGAAGCTATTGTGGCAGAACTTCACAAGACGGTTTCCAAACAAGTAGAAGACGATGAAATTGCCAATGTAGCTTCAATCTCAGCCAATGATCGTGAAATTGGTGAAAAAATTGCGCAAGCTATGAAAGCTGTTGGCAAAGATGGAGTGATTACTGTAGAAGATTCACAATCTTTTGGACTGGAAATTGAAACTGTAAAAGGTATGCGTTTTGACAAAGGTTTGGTATCTCAATATATGGTCACCAACAACGAGCGTATGGAAGCTGAATATACAGATGCTCTAATACTTATTACTGACAAAAAGATTTCTTCTGTAGAAGATATAGTACCAATTTTGGAAAAAGTAGCTGAAAGTGGTCGTAAGGAATTAGTCGTAATTGCAGAAGATGTAGATGGTCAAGCTCTAACAACTTTGGTATTAAACAAACTTCGTGGTACTTTCAATGTACTTGCAGTCAAAGCTCCTGGTTTTGGAGATAGACGCAAAGACATGTTGGAAGATATTGCAATTTTGACAGGTGGCAAAGTCATTACTGAAGAATTGGGAATGAAACTCGCCAATACTACACTAGAAGATTTGGGTCATGCTCGCAAAGTCGTGGCTACCAAAGATACTACTACAATAGTAGAAGGAGCTGGTGAAGTAAACAAAGTAGAAGGTCGTGTAGCTCAAATACGAAAAATGATTGAAACTGCTGATGGAGAATTTGATAAAGAAAAATTACAAGAGCGTCTAGCCAAATTAGCTGGTGGTGTGGCTGTAATTCGTGTTGGTGCTGCTACTGAAACAGAAATGAAAGAAGTCAAACATCGTATTGAAGATGCTGTCGGTGCTACCAAAGCTGCTACTGAAGAAGGTGTTGTGCCTGGTGGTGGAGTTGCTCTAATTCGCGCTAGTCGTGCTTTGGATAATTTGAATTTGCCAGATGAAGAAATGGTTGCTGTCAATATTTTACGTCGTGCTCTAGAAGAACCACTTCGTGTGATTGCCAACAATGCTGGTTTCGAAGGTGCTGTAGTAGTAGAAGAAGTAAAAAGACATGAAGGAAACTTTGGTTTCAATGCTGCTACTGGTCAATATGAAGATATGGTTGTGGCAGGTGTGATTGATCCTACAAAAGTTACTCGTTGTGCTCTAGAAAATGCAGTATCTGTGGCTGGTATGTTCTTGACTACTGAGGCAGTCGTGACTGATATACCAAGTAAAAATGAATCAAGTGCACCAGCTATGGGTGGTGGAATGATGTAAAACATTGATTTTTATCCACCTTTGGTGGAACACTGATTGTAGATTACAGATTTTACTGAGGATACTGTTACAATACTTCGTACATCTGAAATTGAAGAATTAAACAAACACTATAATATATAGTGTTTGTTGTTTATTGAAGAATTTTATTTTTTAAACTATATTTCATTCACTCCCTTGTTTTTTATCTTCAAATCAGGCATAATAAGATAGAAATTAAGAATAAAATATGGAAATGCATGAGGTCGTAAAAAGTCTGGCAAATCTACAAACTAAGCTTGCGGAAATGCGAGTTATTTTGGATATTTCAGGAAAACAAAAAAAAGTTGCAGAATTATCCAAATTAGTAAATGCTCCAGATTTTTGGAAAGACCAAGAAAATGCCACCAAAAAAAGTAAAGAAATGAGTGAATTGCAATCTGAAATTGATATGTTGAATAAATATGAAAAAGACGTAATAGATTTATTGGAAATTGCTAGACTTGATGAATTAGATAGAGATGTAAATATACGAGAAGATGTTGAAAAACAGTATTTTATTTTGGAAAAAAATGTTTTGAAATTGGAATTCAATACTTTATTTGATGGTAAACATGATAGAGAAAATGCTATCGTGGCAATACATGCTGGTAGTGGTGGTACAGAGGCTCAAGATTGGGCCGAAATGCTTCTTCGAATGTATTTGCGTTATATTGACAAAAAAGGTTGGAAAACAACAATTTTGGATGAATCAAAAGGTCAAGAAGCCGGTATCAAGTCTATTACTTTTCGTGTTGAAGGTACTTTTGCTTATGGACATCTAAAATCTGAACATGGTACTCATAGACTTGTGCGAATTTCACCATTTGATGCTGAAAAAATGCGTCATACTTCTTTTGCTTTGGTGGAAGTCATTCCAGAATTGGAAGAAGCTGAAGATGTCAAAATAGCTGAAAAAGATTTACGTATTGATACTTTTATGGCTGGGGGAAATGGTGGACAAAGTGTCAATACTACTTATAGTGCTGTACGTATTGTACACATACCGACCGGTATTACAGTAAGTTGCCAAAATGAAAAATCACAACAGCAAAACAAAAAATTAGCAATGAAAGTTTTACTTTCTAGATTACAAAAATTACAAGAAGAAAAAGAAGATGAAGAAAGATTGAAACTTCGTGGTGAATACAAAAGTCCAGAGTGGGGAAGTCAAATTCGCAGTTATGTTTTGCATCCTTATCACATGGTCAAAGATTTGCGAACTCGTTATGAGACGACTGATGATGAAGGTGTTTTGAATGGCGATTTGGACGGATTTATTGAAGCTTATCTTAGATTTTTGAAACAGACCTAAAAGCATTGGATATTGGAGAAGAAATTGGTGCGATGCTTTGGTCTGAAATAAAGTCCGTAGAAAAAAATATTAATTAATTTACCTAATTGTCCTGTTCGTGATCAGGTGATTAAGTGATAAAGTGATCAGGTGATATGTCTTTAAGCCAAAAACTATTCTTCAAAATAAATTCTCAAATCGGCAAATGTGCGTGGTTTGATAGACTTATGTATTTGTCAGCCAATCTTCTAATTTATGTTTTAGCTTTTTTTGTAATTAGTTGGGGTGTTTTTGTTTTGGGAAGTGTTTCATCAGATAAATTTGAAATGATGGTAAAAATATTGTTGACTACTTTTGTTTTTTCTTTTGTTATTAGTTATGGTGTTGCTTTACTCTGGAAACATCCTCGTCCAATCGTGGAATTTCCTGAAACAAAAATGTTGCTTCAGCCTATAGAAGTTTGGAAATCTTTTCCATCTGATCATACTAGTATGTCTTTTCTTCTGGCCGGTATTGTAGTTATGTTTGGTGGAGGGCTGGGATTTTCTATTTTTGTATTAACAATTGCTTCTATTATTTCTTTTTCTAGAGTTTACGTCGGAGTACATTATCCTCGAGATATTGTTGGAGGTTTTTTATTAGCAATGGTTTTGTTATTTAGCTCACAATGGTTATTGAGTCATATCACCCAGCCCTTGTATACTTTTTTGGCTAACTTAATCACTTAATCACCTTATCACTATTTACTAATAATCAAAATATGAAGATACTTATTTTTGCTGGAGGGGCAGGTACCAGACTTTGGCCAATTAGTCGTAAGTCTAGTCCAAAACAATTTGAAATTTTGAAAGGTGACAAATCTACTATTGCCATGGCTTTGGAAAGAGTAAAAAGTTTTGATATAAAAAATGTATTTGTTTCAACCAATGATAAATATGTTGATTTGGTACATAAGCATTTACCAGAATTAAATAAAAAGCATATTCTTGGAGAACCAGCTAGACGTGATTTGACTGCAGCTGTTGGACTAGCTTTGCTGAGACTGAAAAAACAAGGTGTTACTGGTACGATAGCTATGCTTTGGGCTGATCACTTCATGAAAAAACCAGAAAATTTTGTGAAAGCCTTGAAAACAGCAGAAAAATTGATTGAGGAGAATCCTAATAGATTTGTTTTCTTGGGTGAACAAGCGCGTTTTGCCAATGAAAATTTGGGTTGGATACATTTGGGAAAAAATATTGCAGGTGATTTGTTTGAATTTAACAAATGGAAATATCATCCAGATATTTTGGAATGTCAAGAAATGTTTGAGAGTCAAGAGTGGATGTGGAATCCTGGATATTTTATTTTTGATATTGATTTTGTTTTGGAACTTTACAAAAAACATAAACCAGAAATGTATATAGTATTAGAGGATATTGTAAATGGTAACAAAGATTTGGCAATAGAATATCCAAAATTAGAAGCAATTTCTTTTGACAATGCAATTGTAGAAAAGATAGACAAGAATCAAGCTGTAGTATTGAAAGTTGATTTGGGCTGGACTGATCCTGGTACATTGTATTCTTTAAAAGAAGCTTTGGTAGATGGTCAAGACAAAAATTTTGAAAAAGGAAATGTAGTTGATTTGGATTCAGAAGATTGTCTTATTTTGAACGAAGAGAATGGTCGTCTAGTAGCTACTGTCGGACTAAAAGGCATGATAGTGGTGAATACCAATAATACAACTTTGGTTTGTCACAAAGATAATGTACCAAGAATAAAAGAATTGTTGAAGAAGATTGAAGAACGTGGATTAGAATCATATCTTTAAGTAGATTTTTTGAAGTGTGTGTTTAATTATTCTAAACGTTTTTATCACGTAACTCATAGCACGTATCATGTACTATAAATAAAAATTTGATACGCGGTATGTGTTATGTTATACGTGTAATATTTTTTATGAAGAAATTAGTTTTTTTAGTTTTACTTATTTGCATAGGTATTGGTGCTTGGTTTTTGTATTCAGAAATTTTTACTGAACAAGCTCAATATACTGACAAAGTTACTTTCCAAATTATCAAAGGTGAAACTGTTTCACAAGTTGCTGATAAACTTGAAAAAGAACATATTATTCGCAATGCTTGGCTTTTCAAAAAATATTTATCTTTTGAAAAATTGGATAAAGAAATTCGCGAAGGACAATTTGAAGTTAGTTCTCCAATTACCTTGAAACGTGTGATAGATAGTTTATCTCGTCCGACCCAAGCTGAGCTGACTATTACAATTTTACCAGGATGGGATTTGCGTGATATAGCTGATTATTTTGAAAAAAATGGTGTGGTTAGTAGTACAGATTTTTTGGCAGTAGTAGGGCAATCTGCTTATAATTACAAAACAGCTCGTGAAATTTCTCCTGTTGTAGAAGGTAATTGGAAAGTAATAACAGACAAACCAAACTTTGTAAGTTATGACGGTTATCTTGCACCAGATACTTATAGGATTTTCAAAAATGCTAGTGTCAAAGATATTGTTGAAAAATTGATTACCCAAAGAGAAAGTCAATTTACTGATCAAATGTACAAAGATATTGAAAAATCTGGTCATAGTGTTTTTGAGATTTTGACCATGGCAAGTATTTTGGAAAGAGAAGTACGTGATACTAAAGATAGAAAATTAGTTTCAGATTTATTCTGGCGACGTTATGATCAAAATTGGGCTTTGCAAGCTGACTCTACTGTACATTATGCTGTTGGTAAAAAAGGTAATGTTTTTACTACTGCGCAAGATAGAGATTCACTTTCACCTTGGAATACTTATAGATATCCGGGTCTTCCTATTGGACCAATTTCTACCCCAAGTCTGGATTCTATTATGGCTGCTATTTATCCAGAAACAAATGATTATTGGTATTTTTTGACAGATAAAGATGGTGTGGTAAGATATGGTAAAAGTTTGGATGAACACAATGTGAATCGTAATAAATATTTATAAAATTAATAAATTAATTACATTCGAATTACGAATCCTTTAGAATATTCGAATTCGTAAATTCGTAAGAGTTCGTAATTCGAATGTATAATAAGTAAAATATGTCAGACGCTTTAGAATATCACAAAAATCTCAAAGGAAAAATTGAAATTATTTCTCGAGCAAAAATTACTACTCGTGAAGAACTTAGTTTAGCCTACACACCTGGTGTAGCTGAACCTTGCAAAGAAATAGCGAAGGATGTTTCAAAAGTTTATGAATATACTAGAAAAGGAAATTTAGTTGCAGTAGTTTCTGATGGAAGTGCAGTGTTGGGATTGGGAAATATCGGACCTGAAGCAGGATTACCTGTGATGGAAGGAAAAAGTGTGTTGTTCAAAGAATTTGGTGGAGTGGATGCATTTCCGATTATGCTCAATACTCAGGATGTTGACGAGATTGTAGAAACAGTTGTGAGAATTTCACCGGGGTTTGGAGGAATTAATCTTGAAGATATTTCTGCACCTCGATGTTTTGAAGTTGAGCGAAAATTGATTGAGAGACTTCAGATTCCTGTATTTCATGATGACCAACATGGTACTGCAATTGTAGTTTTGGCAGGACTTATAAATGCGTTTAAAGTTGTTGGGAAAAAAATTGAGACTGCAAAAATAGTGATCAATGGTGCAGGAGCTGCAGGGATTTCAATTGCAAAATTACTTTTGGCAGCAGGAGCACGCTCAATTATTCTCGTTGATTCCACAGGAACTATTTATGAAGGACGTGAAGATTTGAATGATGAGAAAATTGAAATGGCAAAAGTTACGAATAAAGAAAAAATTAAAGGAAAACTATTTGAGGCAATTGTTGGTTCAGATGTTTTTGTTGGAGTTAGTAAAGCTGGAGTGTTGAGTACTGAAATGGTTCGGACTATGGCAAAAGATGCGATTGTGTGTGCGATGGCAAATCCAACTCCAGAAATAATGCCAGATGAAGCGAAGGCTGGTGGAGCTAGAATTGTCGCGACTGGCAGAAGTGATTTTCCAAATCAAATCAATAATGTGCTTGCATTTCCTGGAATTTTTCGTGGACTTCTTGATGCACGAATCCGAACTGTTACAATTGATATGAAACTTGCTGCAGCACGAGCAATTGCGTCGTGTGTGGAGAATCCGACTGAAGATAAAATTGTTCCAGATGTGTTTGATAAGCGTGTGGCAGAACGAGTTGCGGAAGCTGTAAAATCTGCTAGTATTTAACTAAGACTTGCTGCATGGCAGGAGCGATCATGTTAGTTTTCAAGGAGGCGCTTGATGAAAAAGTTTTTTTCATGGCTCAGTCGATGGTACTTCGGTCCAACCTCTGAAGAAGAACACGAAATTTGGAGGAAGCATAGACTCAAGATTTCGCGTGAATTCGATGAGGCACTGAAGCGTGATCCAGAGTCTCGGCGTCGGCTCGAGAGGTTTTTCAACATGGAAAGCTATAGAGCTTTTGGTCGCAAGGTCTGGTATCATCGTGCCAGGCGTTGATGAAAGGGGGTATGCATGAAAATTGCTACCCCTTTTCCCCCTATATATTTATTATGGATTATAATTTACGTAGACTATCTCGTTCAAAACGAATTACTTTATCTGTAAATTCCAAAGGAAAAGTACAGGTAACTGCACCAAAATATGTTCCAAAATTATTGATTACTCAGTTTGTAAAATCTAGACAAGAGTGGATTGATGGAGTGTTGGAAAAAATGAAAACAACAAAGAAACCAGAATTTTCTGGTCCACAATACTCGTACCATACAAATAAAGCTCGTGCGAAGAAAATAATTGTGGAGCGAGTAAAATATTTTGCGAAGTTGTATGGTTTTTCGTTCAAACGTATTTCAATTAAAAATACATCAACTAGATGGGGTAGTTGTTCTACCAAAGAAAATTTGAATTTCAATTATAAGCTTATTTTTTTGTCTGAAGATTTATTGGATTGTGTAGTTGTTCATGAGCTTTGTCATTTGCGACATCATAATCATTCATCAAAATTTTGGAAAGAAGTTTCCTTGATTCTACCAGATTATCGAGTACGGGAACGGGAGTTGAAAAAGATTCATCTGTAGAGTACAATAATAACCTATGCATACCTCTGACTTTGATTACAATTTGCCAGAAGAACGGATTGCCCAAAAACCAGTGGAGCCTCGTGATAGTTCCAAGCTTTTTTTGGTTGATAGAAAAAATAAAAAAGTTGACCATAAACATTTTTTTGATATTGTTGATTATTTTCAAGCTGGCGATTTGCTTGTTTGGAATAATTCCAAAGTTTTCAAAGCTAGACTTTTTGGTAGATTAGAAGTTAGTGACAATGATATAGACCGAGATGGTATACCAGATAAAGCTTTGTTGAACCAAAAAGAAGTGGAAATATTTCTCGTTCGTCCGATGGAAAATATTGGTGTTTGGAAAATATTGGCCAAACCTGGTAAAAGAGTTAAACCTGGTATGAACGTGAGATTTGCGCCAGATTTTTATTGTACTGTAGTATTCAAAGAACCAGAAGGAACAATTCTAGTACAGTTTGAAGAAAGTGACAAAGAAGTCATGAAAAAAGCTAATAAGTATGGTCATATTCCAGTGCCACCTTATGTCAAAGACGAACCTGATCAAATAGAAATTTATCAAACAGTATATTCAAAAAAAGAAGGATCGGTGGCTGCACCAACTGCTGGTTTTCATTTTACTGAAAATTTAATAGAAAAATTAAAAGCCAAAGGTGTAGAGTTTGCTGAAGTTACTCTTCATGTGGGACTGGGAACTTTTTTGCCCGTGAAATCTGAACGTGTAGAAGATCATACCATGCATAGTGAATGGATAGAAATTTCAGAAGAAACTGCCAACAAAATTAACCAAGCAAAAAAAGAAAATCGAAGAGTTGTAGCTGTGGGCACGACGACTGTGCGCACGCTTGAAGGTGTTGTTATTGAGGGGAATGGGGAACAACCATCCTATCTGGCGGGCAAGCGAGGAATGGGGAATGAATTTATTCGTCCGTTTACAGGTAATATAAATATTTTTATCAAGCCTGGATTTGAATTCAAGATTGTGGATGCGATGATTACAAATTTTCATTTACCAAAATCCACTTTGTTGATATTGGTAAGCGCTTTTGTGGGTAATAGACTTGCCGGCCGAAGCCCTAGTGAAGGACGGGAATTTACTTTGCAATGTTACAAAGAAGCTGTAGAAAAAAAATATCGATTTTATAGTTTTGGTGATGCGATGTTTATATATTAGTCGAAAGTCATTTAAAACAAAAACCACCCGAAATCCTCCCACAAGATGTTCCAATTTTTTAGAATATCTTGTGGTAGCGGGTGGTTTTTGATTGTCTTTTTGTCCCTCCGCTTCCCACTTCTCACTTCATTCGCGTCTTATTTGAATCCACCGAGTGGATTATGTTTGCCAAAGGTCTTGGCGAACAAGAATGCCCCGATTTTCAGGGCTAGAGTGGGTTTGGTGGTTTGCAGTTTCATTCGGTAAGTCGAGGGGAAGAAGGGGGTGGCGGGAATATGACGGACTGTCATTGTCATTGTGACGATTTCCTTCAAGAGAACTTAAAACGCATACACTCGTATACGTTTTTTAGAGACCGTGATAGTCTACTTGGTTTTTTTAGTTTTGTCAAGATGAATACTTGCTAGTAATGATATTTCCTATTTTTACTAATCATAAAACCTCGATAAATTTGTTCTAGTAATATTACTCTTATCATCTGGTGAGTGAAGGTGAGTTTGGAAAAAGACCAAACTTCTTTGGTAATATTTTTTATTGATTCATGCAGACCAAGCGGTCCTCCGATGATTATTGTCAAATTGCCAGATTGCCACATTGTTATTTTTTGTGAAAATTCTTCTGAACTAAATTGTTTGCCGTCTTTGTCGAGGATTATCAAATGACTATCTTTTGGTATAGCTTTCAAGATTTTTTCAGCTTCTTTTTGTTTGATAATTTCATGATTACTTTTGTCATCAAATTTTTCTTCTTTGAGCTCTATAATATTTATTTTAGCAAAAATTTGAAGACGTTTCAAATATTCTTTTTCAGCGTTAGACCAGTATTCTTCTTTGAGTTTGCCTAATGTTAAAATGTTAATATGTAACATATTTATTGAAATTACAAATGTCAAAGCTAAAATTTCAAATCAATGACAAATTATTAAATGATAAATTTTTGGTATTAATTTTTTGGATTTGATTTGTCATTTGGATTTTGTAATTTGAAATTTGTTTGTTATTTGTATTTTGTAACTTATTTTCCTAATATATCTTTCTTTAGCTCAACGAACCTATCTTCCTTGATAGCTTTTCTAATTTTGCGCATCAATTCCAAAAAGAAATAAAGATTATGAATAGTTGCTAGGCGAAGTCCTAGTATTTCTTCAGCTTTGAAAAGGTGATGAAGATAAGCACGAGAATGATTTTGACAAGTAAAACAGCCACATTTGTCGTCAATAGATTTGTTATCAGTTTTGAATTCAGAATTTTTGATATTGATATACATTTTTGAGTTTATTTCTTTGTGTACAAATAATCTACCATTGCGAGCTACACGAGTCGGGGCAACACAATCAAACATATCTATACCACGCTCTACGACTTCAAATAGATCGCTAGGATTGAAGCCTACGCCCATTGTATAATGTGGTTTGTTTTCTGGAATAATATCACTTATCCAATCTAAAATATTTTTGGTTGCTTCCATATTGTAGCCAATAGATTCTCCGCCAATAGCAATACCATCGAAATCTAATGAAGAAATAATTTTGGCAGATTCTTTTCTCAAGTCTTCATGATTAGCACCTTGGATAATTCCAAACAAAAATTGTTGGTAGCCATGGTACGTGGTATTTTTTTTGTGTTCAGATATACAACGCTTGGCCCATTCGTGCGTACGTTTCATAGCTTTCTTAGTATAGTCAATATTAGCGTCATCAGGTGTACATTCGTCAAAAGCCATAATAATATCAGCACCAATTTTGTGTTGGATATTGATAGCTTCTTCTGGAGTGAAACGGTGTATTGAGCCATCAAGATGAGATCTGAAAGTAACGCCATCATCATCAATACTCACTAGCTTTTCATTGCTTGTAGCATCTTTGGCTTCTTTTTGTAAACCAAGTGAAAATACTTGGAAGCCACCACTATCAGTAAGAATAGGTTTGTTCCAATTCATGAATTTGTGCAAACCTCCGAATTTGGCAATCAAATTTTCTGTTGGACGTAAGTGTAGATGATAAGTATTACTCAAAATAATCTGAGCACCAATATTGTTCAGATCTTCTTTGTCCAAAGTTTTGACTGTAGCTTGTGTACCGACTGGCATGAAATCTGGAGTTTCAATTATACCGTGGTCAGTCTTAAGTAAGCCTGTTCTGGCTTTGGAATTTTTGTCTTTGTGAGTGATTTCAAAAAAATTCATATAGAATTGTTATGATAAAAAGTTTTTTTAGTTTTCAATATTTTATCTTTCAAATTTTACTTTTATTTAAGAAAGATACCTCATGTATTCTCATTTCAGTATAACAAACACCTATTTTGCTTATCTTAGCCTATTTTGAAAGAAAAATCAAGATGTGATAGTATTAGGTAGATTATTATTTTTAATTTTTATAATATGCCAGAAAGAGAATTGAGTTTGGAAGAGAGAGGTTATGTAAAAATGGGTGGATCTGGGGATGTGTATATACACGGGGGTTTGATTGGTAAACATATAAAAGGTTTTGGAAAAGTTGATATTTTTAATGAAGATTTAAGAGTAGCTTTGGAAACAGGTTTGATTGACAGAGATGGAAAGGAAATTGTCCAAAAAGAACAAAAAAATAAAGTTGTTGTCGATGTACCAGAAAAAAAAGGTTTTAAAAAAGAACCTGGAATTGATAGGTCAAACGCAGGAAATAAACCTGGAAGTCGCGGTGTTAACTCAAGTTTTGTAAGTTGGTTGGAAAATGGATCTGGTAAACATAATATTGAGATAGAAAAAGGTTTGACACAAAATACTATTAATCTATTGTGGGATATTTTGTTAGAAGAGACTTCAGATTTTTTTGAAAGTGATTTAGATTTTTCTAAAAAATTAGAAATTTTAGAACAAGAAAATTTGATTTCAAAAAATGATGATGGTGATTATGAAATTTCAGAACAAACTAGAAGAAAATTAGATTATCTTAAAAAAATAAAACAAACTAAACTGAGTTTGAGACACAAAATAAGTGTAGAAGATAGACAAGAAATAACTAAACCTCTTCAGCGTATTGAAGAAGCTTTGAAAGGTATGAAAAAGGTCAATTCATACATTATAGAAAATGGTGTTGATGATTTATTTGAAGTAAAATTAATTTTACAAGATGGTTCTAATATTTCAAAAAATATTGAGGTGAAAGAAAATACAACATCAAAAGACGTAAGAAAAATATTTTTAAAATTATTAAAAAATAGCTAACATGATCAATTTTTCCGAAGAATTAAATCAAGAACAATTGGAAGTAATCCACAATGGCGATGGGCCTTGTTTGGTTTTGGCTGGTGCTGGTAGTGGTAAGACTAGGACTATCACTTATCGTGTGGCTTATTTGCTTGAACACAATGTAGAACCTGAAAATATTTTATTACTCACTTTTACCAACAAAGCTGCCAAAGAAATGACTGATAGAGTAAACCAATTGACTAGTGGAAAAATAAAAATGCCATGGTCAGGAACATTTCATCGTATTGCTTACAAAATATTGCGTCGTTATGCACCTTTGCTTGGTTACAAAAATAATTTTAGTATTCTTGATTCAGAAGATTCTCGTGATGTACTTAAACTTTGTATCAAACAAGAAGGAGTTGATAGGAAAGAACGTCGTTTTCCTTCGCCAAATGTTATTCAGTCTATCATTAGTTATTCACGCAATGCTAGCTGTAATATCAAAGATGTGTTGGAACAAAAATATCCAAATTGGGTTGATTTGGAAGAAGTTTTGTCACGTATTTCATCGGAATATGCCAAGCGAAAACTATATGCCAATGTCATGGACTTCGATGATTTGCTTGTAAATTTATTTTTGCTGTTGTACAAAAATGAACATTTACGCAAAAAATATTCTGAAAAATTCCATTACGTCCTTGTTGATGAGTATCAAGATACCAACAAAATTCAAGCTTCAGTAATTGAGCTTTTTGCCAGTCATTACAAAAATATTTTGGTAGTAGGGGACGATGCTCAGAGTATTTATTCTTTTCGTGCAGCTGACATCCAAAACATTTTGGATTTTGAGAAACATTATCCAAATGCCAAAATTTTCAAACTAGAAACAAATTATCGTTCAACTCCAGAAATTCTTAGTGTTGCCAATGTGGTCATTGCCAACAACAAAAATCAGTATAAAAAAGAATTGCGTAGTGTGGTAGCTACTTTTGCCAAACCAGAAGTGCATGCTTTTAGTGAGAGTAGTGAAGAAGCTGAATTTATTGCAGGGAGGATTTTGGAACTTCGTGATGAGGGAATAGAGTTGAATAAAATTGCAGTCTTGTTTCGTGCAGCCTTTCATTCGCAAGCTTTGGAAATGGAATTGACCAAACGTGATATACCTTATGATTATCGTGGTGGAACAAGATTTTTTGAGCGTGCTCATGTCAAAGATGTTTTGGCTTACTTAAGAATTATCAATAACAAAAATGATAGTGTGGCTTGGAGTAGAGTACTCAATATGCAAGTTGGGATTGGTCCAGCTAGCGCTGAAAAAATTTATAATCAAATTTCAGTAGCACAAGAAAGTTTAGTTGATTTTTTACCAAATTTATCAGACTCACTTTCGGCTCGTGGCAAAATTGGTTGGTCAGATTTTATAAGTGTTTTCAATTCTATGCAAAGATCTGGAAAGAAGTTTCCGAGTGATTTGATTCATGGAATTTTGAAATCAAAATATTTGGAATATCTTGAAAGTGAATATCCAGATTATCGTGAACGTTTGCAAGATTTGGAACAATTGGCTGTGTTTGCTGAACGTTATTTGACTTTAGGAGAATCTCAAGCTTTGGATAGATTTTTGGGTGAAGCTAGCTTGCAAGAAAATTATAATAATAATCAAACTGAAAAAAAACACAAAGAAAAAGAAGATGAGAAAATTATCTTGTCTACAGTCCACCAAGCCAAAGGTCTTGAATGGGATGCTGTCTTTATTCTAAATGTTTCTGCAGGTCAATTTCCCAATGATAGATCTACTGGTAGTGACAAAGAATTGGAAGAAGAAAGAAGACTTTTTTATGTAGCTATTACGCGAGCCAGAAAATATTTGTATATTACTTATCCTTTGGTTAGTAGTGCTTATAGTTTGCTCCAAGGTCCTAGTATTTTTCTGGAAGAAATTGATAGAGATTTGTTGGATATGAATTTGGTTGACAATAATAGTGGTAGTGCTTTTTTTGATCCTTCAGATGATGAAGATGATGTTACTTATGAAGCACTTGATGAAGACAAACCAGCGGTGAGGAGTTTTTTGAAGAGTCTTGATGAATTGTAATTTTAAATTGTTTTTGTAAAATAAAAATGTCCAATATTATATGGACATTTTTGATTCTATAAAACAATGAATTTATTTTGTACGTTCTTCTTCAGCATAGACATGCTCGTAATCAGTCTTGTCATATTCATGAATATCATCTGCATCAAAAAATCTTACAACTTCTTTTTGAGCATTTTCAATTGAGTCAGAAGCATGGATTACATTGCAAGCAACACTCATAGCATAATCACCACGGATAGAACCAGCTTCAGCTTCACGAGCTTTGGTAATACCAGTAATAAGTCGAACAGTATTTACAACATCCAATCCTTCCCAACATTGGACAACAGCTGGAGAACTCATCATAAATTTTTCAACAGCTGGATAAAATGGTTTGTTAGCAATATGAGCATAGTGTTCACGAAGAGTTTCTGATTTTAGATAAACCATTTTTACTCCGACTAGTTTCAAACCTTTTTGTTCAAAACGAGAAGTGATTTGACCAAAAAGACCACGCTGTATGGCATCTGGTTTGATTATCACTAGGGTTTTTTCTTTGACGCCAAATGATTCCATATTTTTTAATTAAAATAAATTAAGGTTGATTTTGTTGGTGACAATATATCCTTTTTTTACGGAAAAGTCAAGATTGCTATTGATAAAAGCTTGAAAAGATAAAAAAGTTTTGTTTTCAGATTGCCTTTCAAGCCTTTCTGGCATTTTCGGCATTTCAAGCCTTTTTACACTTATCCCCAATATTTCTTGACCATATTTCAAAGTCTTGGTAATGTAAATAATGTGCTATCCGCAATAAAATATGAACAAAAATTTTTCAGCGACAACTTACTATACATGCAAGAATATTAATAAGAATTGGAATCTCTTTTCTTTTATTATTGTCAATATGTATCCAAAAACGGAGTTGTTTGTTTGAAAAAATAGTGTACAAAAATATTTCAAATAAATCAAAACAAACTCCGCTCCCAAAGCTGAGTTTTTTTATAAATTTGTCTGTCTTTGAAAGTTAAAAAATATTTTGATTTTCAAGGCCATGCAAAGGAGGAACATCATGGCGCAAAAGTGGTCTTGTCCGATGTGCGGACAGGATAATAAGAACAAAAGAACAATTTGTTACAATTGTCAGACATCGCGTTTCGAACTAGTTTTGGATCGGACCCCGCCCGACCCAGACGGTCTCGAAATTGCGAGAGCTGTTGCGGCGGCATTTATCACGCGTAAGTCGAAACGACCAAGTCCGGTCGCGATTTCAGTATCTGGAGGCGTTTAATTACGTCTCTGGATCTATTTCTTGGTAGGTGGATGTATGTGAGATGAAATTCTCATGTATGTCCACCGCCTCTTGTACACTATTATTATCAATATTAAAAAATATGATAAATAAAAACATCAAACAAAATAATTATTTTTATTTTTGGTTCTACCTTCTTGACTGAGTGAATATTTTGTTGTAGTATAAAAATATTCCCTCAGATTTGAGGGTTTTTGTTTTTCTGGAATTGTTTATTTTTCTAAATAATTCTAGGAATGCAAGTTCCTTAACTCTTTCAAACACTTATCTTTATTTACGAAGTTCGTGAGTGAGGATAGTATATTTGGCAATGTGAGGTCTAAAGTGAAACTAGCTTATGCTCGCTATTTTTATCTCAAGTATTCTTTTTCTCTAGCACAAACCATTGAAGATCTCTCAATTAGGGAGAAATATTTTTCACAGGTTCATGCAAATCAGCTTGAGTTTTTGATGAATATTTTCTTTCAAGTCACTGATTTTTTCGAAGAGATTGAAGCTTTGCGTTTACAAGTCAAAGCACTCAAAAGACTTCGTAGTTTTGAGAAACAGAAGTATATCTAGCACTTTGCAAAAAGCGGGTCGCAGATTTTCATTTCCATTGCCACCCGCCTATTGGTAAATATATTATTTGCTAGTAGGCGAGTTTTTTGTTACACTGTATTTACGTTATTATTTAATATATATAATATGTCATCACGTCATCCTTCTGAACAAAAACCAATTCATGTTCATGTACCTAATCCATTTTCTCCAGATGAAAGATTTCCAGGTCAAGGACAACCAGATAATTTAGAAAAAAAAGAACCAGAAAGGGTAATAATAATAAATCCATACGAAAGTGATGAAGAAAATGATAATAAAGATGGTAAAAGTATACACAATTGACATATTTATTTTTCAATTATATAATAAGAGTGATCCTAAACTTCAGCAGTACAATACTATTCTACAAAGATACTGCAATGGGAAGCCTATATCGGTTTGGTCCGTGGACTAAACTTGCGGCCACCCACCTATTATATTTAGGGGTAGTATTCTAGTACTCTGTCTAGGGTCAATAAAAGAACTCTTTATTTTCAAGAGTTTTTTTGTTGTCAAAAA
>JBAYUH010000011.1:0-34030 GCA_041675185.1 Candidatus Magasanikiibacteriota bacterium
AAAAAGAATTTAAACCATTAAGAATAGCAATACTCTCCCAATTTGTATTTACAATAATACTAACTCAACTAAGTATACTAGTATATCAATACTACACCAATCCTTCTAGAACAGCTACCATGTTTCTCACCCAAACCAACTGGGGGGGGGGGGGGCTTCAACGACCCTCTCTCCCTCTCCCTTATCTGATCAAACCGGCTGGTCTCGTTTTTATTCAACCTCAAGTGCAGATGTCAACACCAGTGTAGCTGGTGAAGTCTCCCTCTCTCCCTCCCTCAACTCTACCACTCAAACCTCAGATACAGATTTCAACACTTGGGCTACCTCTTCTGTCTATCGGAGTGGTACCGGATCAAGTGCTAAACTCGTTTTGTTAAAACCGGATGGTGCAACTTGTACCACTGCAACACAATGTTCCAGCGGAATTTGCACAGGTAATCTCTGTGTTCCTCCTCCTTGTGCATATGCAACTTCAACTGTTTATTCCGGGGTAACCTATCCACTCGTCAACATCGGCACCAAATGTTGGTTTGCAAAAAATCTCAATGTCGGAACTAGACTTACTTATAGTACTTATCCTTCCAATAACTCTCTCATTGAAAAATGGTGTTATTCTAATAGTGAAGCCAACTGTACCACCTACGGTGGTCTCTACACCTGGGCAGAAGCAAATCAACTCGCTACTACGTGTAATTCAAATTTCTGCACTCCCTCTTCTCCCTCACAAGGCATCTGTCCTTCTGGGTGGCATATTCCTACTGATACTGAGATCCAAACTCTTGAAATTTATTTAGGTATGTGTGCTGGTACTGGTACAGGTTGTGCTGGTGCCTCAGCCCAACTTCGTGGTACTGATCAAGGAACCAAACTAAAGTCTGGTGGATCGAGTGGGTTTAATTTGCTTCTTGGTGGTGGTATACAATATGGTTCTTTTGCAGCTCTTGGTTCAGGTGCTTATCTTTGGTCTGCTTCGGAGAGTGCCGCACAATCTGCATATATGCGATCTTTTTCGGCTGGCGCGCAGATTAATCGTTACGGTGATACAAAGTCTCATGGTAGTTCTGTACGGTGTCTGAAGAACTAATTCGATTTATTTTACTCCACCCAAGGCGGACAAGTATTTTTCTCATATTTTTTGTAAATAAAAAATCATTAGAAATTAATGATTTTTTTACGTTTTATTTTATTTACAAAATTAATTAGTTTTGCTATATTTATACTATAAAATAATTTTTAAATTTATGAAAAATAAATCTTCCCTGACTATCTTTGAAAATTTCAAAGTCCGTCGTATTTATGATGAAAAAAAAGAAACATGGTATTTTTCAGTTGTGGATATTGTAGCTATTCTCACTGAACAATTTGATTATCAAACTGCCAGAAAATATTGGAATAAACTATCTGAACGTCTGAAACAAGAAGGAAGTGAGTTGGTGACAAATTGTCACCAACTGAAATTACAGTCAACAGACGGAAAATTTTATAAAACAGACGTCGCTGATGTCGAAACTTTACTTAGACTAATTCAATCTGTACCCAGCAAAAAAGCCGAACCAATCAAGCTTTGGCTAGCTAAAGTTGGTTATGAAAGGATGCAAGAAATGACAGATCCAGAAAAATCTCTCAACCGTTCACGTGAATATTGGCAAAAACAAGGTAGAAGTCAAAAATGGATTCAACAAAGAATGATGGGGCAAGAAACCAGAAACAAGTTGACTGACTATTGGAGTGATCATGGTGTAAAAAAAGGCGACGGATTTGCCATACTTACCAACATTATACATCAAGAATGGTCAGAATTGTCAGTAGTGAGTCGGTGACAAATTGTCACCGGTTGAAAATAATAGCTCAAGATGGCAAAATGATAGAAACAGACGTCGCTAATTAAAGACTAAAATAATTTTTTACTTGGCGAACTTACGTTCACCACTCCTGTCTTATTTGTTTTCTTATAAATTCAATGATTTTTTTCTTTTGCAATGCATAACGAAATTCGCTTAAGTTCATTTCGTCATTCCTGTCGATTTTAGTAGTTTTATCTGGAGTTCTATCTGGAGTGACGAATTGAACGGAGTGAAATTCGTCTGGCGATGATATACTAAACAATATATGGTAATGATTATCTAATATCATAAAAAAGTGATCTGTACAAACCGTTGACTTCATTGTAGGGATATGCTATTATATTTATGGGTAACGACATTTTCAAACTTTTTAAAAATGTTTAGAAAAAAAATTAGACGTTCCCGAAAGGTCGGAAAAATTTATTAATTTAATTTTGGGATACGTATTTATGTATAATCAAGGACCAAGACAAATGTTCGACGTAGATCTAAGTTGCGCTAAATGTGGTACTCACATTTCACAATTACCTTTTCAACCTTCAGGAGACCGTCCGGTTTTCTGTCAAGATTGTAATCGTGCTAATCGTGAACAACGCGATGGTGGTGCTCGTCCACAAAAGAGAATGTTTGATGTAGATGTAAAATGTGCAGGTTGTGGTACTCATATCACACAATTGCCATTTGAACCTAAAGCAGGCAGTGATCTATTTTGTAGAGAATGTTATCTAAAAAACAAAGATAACTAATTTATCTTCAGATAAAACAAAAAAAGAACGTGAAAACGTTCTTTTTTAATATAATTTTTTTGTAATGGTAGAGACAGGTTGACTCGTCCGCCTTGGGTGGAGACCTGTCTCTACAGTCGTGTTTGTTTAATAATCTTTACAAATACGATTTTTTCCGCTAATATAGCTGTATTATGATTAAAAAAATAGACAAAAATACAAAAATTCTCGTTGCTATGTCTGGTGGTGTAGATTCTTCAGTAGCTGCTGCTTTATTAGTAGAAGCTGGTTTCGATGTGACTGGAGCCTATATGATTAATTACGAAGGGGAAAGAGGAACGGGGAATGTGGAACGAGAAGATTCTGTGTGTTGGGTTCCGGATTACAGGGATGCTCTTAGAGTTGCTGCTAAGCTTGGAATTCCACTTTTAAAACTTGATTTTCAAAAAGAATACAAGGCAAAAGTTTTGGATTATATGTTGGCTGAATATGAAAAGGGGAATACGCCAAATCCAGATGTGATGTGTAATAAGTTTATCAAATTTGGTGTTTGGCTAGAAAAGGCTCGTGAACTTGGATTTGAAAAATTGGCTACCGGTCACTACGCAAAATTATCACAAGACACATATCACGTAACATGTAACAAAAAAGATAAAGACGTCTCAGAAAAAGAGATGGTACGTGATACATGTTATGTGTTATGTGTTCCAAAGGATGATAATAAAGATCAGACTTATTTTTTGCACCAACTTAACCAAGAACAATTGGCGCAAACTTTGTTTCCTTTGGGAGAATATACCAAACAAGAGGTCAGAGAACTTGCCAAAAAGTTTGACTTACCTACAGCCGAGAAAGAAGAAAGTATGGGAATTTGTTTTGTGGGAGAACTTGATATGAAAGAATTTTTGCAAAAAGATTTGAAGAAAAATCCAGGTAAAATTGTTTTGGAAGATAATACTATTATCGGTGAACATGAAGGATTGGCTTTCTATACTATTGGACAGCGTCATGGTTTCGAGCAACAAGGTGGTGGTGAGCCTTTGTTTGTAGTAGATAAAAATAAAGAAAAGAATGAACTTGTTGTAGGAAATAAAGATAGTGTACTTTTGAACAAACAAGAAATAGAAGTAAGAGATATAAATTGGATAAGTGGATTTATCCAACGAAACCGTCAAATCAGCGGTGAAGGTGGACAAATGCCAATTTTTCCGTTAAAATGTATGGTAAGATTACGTCATAGACAAACTTTGCAAGAAGTCATAGTTAGCCAAAATGATAGTAATTTTAATCTTAAATTTTTAAATAAACAAAGAGCCGCTACCCCAGGACAATTTGCTGTTTTTTATAAAGACGGTGAATGTCTAGGTGGTGGAGTAATTATTTAATTTTATGGAATCTGCATTTAATTTGGGTAGTTTTCTCTGGACAGCTTTACCGATTTTGTTTGTAGTCGGAATTTTGTTATTTTTTGGTTTGAAGTTTTTTAAATAATTATTAAGGTAATATGCACAGGGTCTACAGATCCTTCGCTTACACTCAGGATTATAAAATTATGTTAAACGCACAAGAACTTAGAAAAAAGTATTTAGAATTTTTTGCAAGCAAAGGTCACACTGTGATTAGTTCGGCTTCTTTGATTCCAGAAAATGATCCTACAGTTTTGTTTACCACTGCGGGGATGCACCCGCTTGTTCCTTATTTGTTGGGAGAAAAACATCCTGCTGGCGTGAGATTGACTGATGTTCAAAAATGTGTGAGAACAGGGGATATAGACGAAGTTGGTGACAAAAGTCATTTGACATTTTTTGAGATGCTTGGTAATTGGTCTTTGGGTGATTATTTTAAACAGGAAGCAATAGAATGGAGTTTCGAATTTCTTACTTCAAAAAAATATTTAGGAATAGATATCAACAAATTGGCAGTATCAGTCTTTGCTGGAGATGATGATGCTTCTTTTGATTCAGAATCTTTTGAAAAATGGAAATCTCTTGGTATTGCCGAAGAACGTATTGCCAAATTACCAAAGAAAAACAATTGGTGGGGTCCAGCGGGAATTACAGGTCCTTGTGGTCCTGATACAGAAATGTTTTTTTGGGTTGGTAAGGATGAGTTTCCATCGTCAAATAGTAATCCTGGTAATGATGAAAATAGTTGGTTAGAAATTTGGAATGATGTTTTTATGCAATATTTCAAAGAACAAGATGGAAGTTTTCGTCCTTTGAAACAACAAAATGTTGACACAGGTATGGGTCTAGAGCGTACGACTGCTGTTCTCAACAAGTTTCCTGATGTTTTCGAAGTCGATACCTTGAAACCTATTATAAAAAAACTTGAAGAACTTTGTGGAAAACAATATAAAGAATCAGAAAGTATTACCAAATCTATGCGAGTGATAGCTGATCATATTCGTACTTCTACGATGATTATGACTGATGATAGAGGGGTGGTTCCAAGTAATGTAGATCAAGGTTATATCGTACGTCGTCTGATTCGTCGTGCTGTTCGTCATGGTCGTAATTTAGGACTTGAAAATAATTTTTGTAGGCAGTTATCAAAAGTTATTATTGATATTTTTCAAGACGTTTATCCAGAAGTAATGCGCAATCAAGATTCTGCTTTGAATGAAATGGAAAAAGAAGAAACAAAATTTCGTGTCACTCTTGAACAGGGTATAAAAGAATTTGAAAAATTAATCAAAGGTTTCCAAATGGCTTTGGAAAAGACTAATAGAAAAATTACAGAGATTTCTGGTAAACAAGCTTTCAAACTTTATGATACTTTTGGTTTTCCAATTGAAATGACTGAAGAATTGGCACATGAAAATAATTTGACAATTGATAAAATTGGATTTGATGAAGCTTATTTAGCTCATCAAGATCTTTCTCGTCAAGGTGCAGAGCAAAAATTCAAAGGGGGGTTAGCTGATCACGGTGAAATGAGTGTGAAATATCATACAGCTACTCATTTGCTCCACACTGCTTTGCGACAAGTTTTGGGAAATCATGTTGAACAAAAGGGGAGTAATATTACAGCGGAGAGACTTCGTTTTGATTTTTCTTATAATGATAAAATGACGCCTGAGCAAATTCAGGAAGTAGAAGATTTGGTCAATTCTGCTATCAAACATGATTATCTTGTTAGTTTTTCTGAGATGACTGTTGCTGAAGCCAAAGAAAAAGGTGCTATTGGTTTGTTTGGTGACAAATATGGTGAGATGGTCAAAGTCTATGTGATTGGTGATCCAGAACAAAAAGCTTTGTCTAGTATCGAAAGTCCTACTTTTAGTCGTGAGATCTGTGGAGGTCCTCATGTTGAACATACTGGTGTTATGGGACATTTTAAGATTATAAAAGAAGAATCGAGTAGTGCTGGAATAAGGAGAATAAAGGCCATACTTGAATAAAATATACAATTTCAAAATTACAAATAATAAACAAAAACCAAATTACAAATATTTTTGTGTGTTGAAAATTGTTATTTATTTGGAATTTGTTTATTTTTCTTTTGTATATTATTAAAAATAATTATGCAATTTAAAAAAATAATTTTATACGTTTGGTCAATTCGTCACCAATTCACCAAATACTTCATTGTTGGTATTTCCGGTCTATTTTTAGATATGAGTACTTTGATTTTTTTCAAAGAATTTTTTGGTTTCAATGCTACTATTTCTGTTATCTTGAATCAAGTACTTATGCTTACTTACAATTTTCTTCTCAATAAGTATTGGTCTTTCAAAAATAAAGCATTGCCACACAAACAGCTGACTCGCTATCTTATTTTGGCAGGTTTCAACTATTTGTTTTCTGTTGGTGTGATGTACCTATTCAATCATCTTTATCATATGGATTATCGTTTAGTGCGTATTGTTACGATTGCCACAATGGTTTTGTGGAATTTCTTTTTGTATAAGTATTGGGTGTATGGGGAAATCAAAAATCCTAAATCCTAAATCTAGAATCTTAAATTTAATTATGTACACTAAAGAGGATAGAGTTAGTTTTAAAGAAAATTTGAAATTAAGAATTTATAAATGGACTGTTAATTTAGTTAAATATTTAAGAATTTTGTATAGCAAAGATAGAGACGCTAGGGCTATTTTTGATCAATTATTACGGTCTGGAACAAGTGTGGGTGCTAATTATGTTGAAGCTATTGGTGGTACATCTGATAAAGATTTTAGGAAATTTTTGACTTATTCTCTAAAGTCGTGTAACGAAAGTAAATATTGGTTAGCTCTAATTAGAGATAGTAAAATAAATTCATCACAAGATTTGGATGATTTATTAAAAGAATCAGTGGAATTATCCAAAATATTGGGTAAAAGTGTTGCAACCTTATATAAAAATGACCAAAAATAGATTTATGATTTTGGATTTCGGAGTTTGGATTCTATTGTATTTTTAACAAAATCTTGTTATACTACTCTTATCCACTTATTCATCCTTGACAATATTTTGACTATGAGTTAAAATAGGGTCGTTAATTTCAATTTGAACATGGTCAAAAAACAAGACGTAATTGAGGTTTGGGGTAAAGTAATAGAACTTTTGCCTGGGGCTAAATTTCGTGTCGTTCTTGAAAACGGACATGAATTAGTCTGTCATTTAGCTGGTAAATTGCGTATGCATAATATCAGATTAAATGTAGGTGACGAAATAAAAGTAGAAATTACTCCTTATGACCTTTCAAAAGGACGTATAACCTATAGATTTTAAAATCTCAATCAGTGCGGTGTAGTCCCATTTGCGGGATGTCGATATCGCGGCAGTGATTGATGATTTTTTATTAAAATATATTTATTGAGTGTTTAAAAAGTATTATGAAAGTACATTCATCAGTAAAAACAAGATGTAAAGATTGCAAAATAGTCATTCGTCGTTGCGTACGTTATGTTATTTGCAAAAATCCTCGTCACAAACAAAGACAAGGTTCAAAACAGCGTGTAAAAGCTGCTTAAATTTATTAAAGTTTTAGATATTAAGATATGCGTGTTTCAGGAGTAAATATACCAAAAGAAAAAAGAGTTTTAATAGCTCTTACTTATGTGTATGGTATCGGACCTACTACAGCTAGAAAAATCATAGACCAAGCTCAGGTTCCATTAACTACACGTACTAAAGATCTTACTCAAGATCAAGAAGACAAAATTCGTAATTTAGTGGAAAAAGGTCATAGAACAGAAGGTGACTTACGCCGTGATGTTTCTTCAAATATCAAGCGTCTAAAAGACATCAAATCTTATCGTGGCTCACGTCATGTCAAAAGATTACCATCTCGTGGTCAAAGAACTAAGACAAATAGTCGTACTACACGTGGTAATAAGAGAAATGTGGCAACTAGTGGTAAAAAACCAACTGGACAAAAGACCTAAATTGAATTACTAAAAACGAAAAATATTTATTATGGCTACTAAAAAAGTTAAAAAAGCTAAAAAGAAAAGTTTACGTTCCGTATCACATGGAAAAGCTTATATTCAAGCTACATTCAACAATACAATTGTGTCAATTACTGATCAAAATGGTGATGTTTTAGGTTGGTCTTCTGCTGGTAGAGCTGGATTCAAAGGACCGAAGAAATCAACACCTTATGCTGCTGGAGTAGTTGTCAAAGAAGTTGCTGAAGCTATCAAAGCTTTTGGTGTTAAAGAAGTAAATGTATTTGTAAAAGGTATTGGTGGCGGTCGTGAAGGTGCTATTCGTGCTTTGAATTCCAATGGAATACAAGTTTTATCTGTAAAAGATATTACACCTATTCCACACAATGGTTGTCGTCCACCAAAAAGAAGACGTGTATAATATAATTTGATTTTTATAATATGGGAAGAAATATTGGACCAAAAAATAAAATTGCTAGACGTTTTAAGATAAACTTAGGCTTGAAAACAAATTCTAGCAAAGTTGCTCGTCGTCTTAACCAAGCTCCAGGTGTACACGGACCAAACCAACGTCGTGTTACTCTTTCTGCTTTTGGTAAACAATTACTTGAGAAACAAAAAGCCAAAGCTGTTTATGGTATTCGTGAAAGACAACTTCGTAAATATGTAGAAAAAGCTAGTTCTATGGCGGGTGACTCTGGTGTAACTCTACAAGAAATGTTGGAAATGCGTATGGATAATGTAGTGTACCGTTTGGGTTTTGCTACTACTCGTGCTCAAGCTAGACAATTTGTTAGTCATAGTATGTTTTTGTTGAATGGCAAAAAAATGAACATTCCTTCACATATTGTACGTGTTGGTGATATAATATCTCTAAAAGTAAACAAACAAAAAAAACAAGTTTTTGAAAATATTAGTGATAAACTACAAGCAAAAGAATTAGTATCTTGGGTTTCTGTAGATGCTGCTGCCAAATCTGGCAAAATTTTAGCTAAACCAATGTCAAAAGATTTTGAAAAAGTCTACGATGTTAAGCTTATCACTGAGTATTATTCTACAAGATAATTTTTAAAATGTCTGTTAATTTAAATTATATGGATTATATTCTTTTACCATCAACAATCGAGTTCAAAGATACTGAAAAACTAAATACAACAGAACTTATTATAACACCTTGTCATCAAGGTTATGGTACTACTGTGGGTAATTCTTTGAGACGTGTTTTGTTATCTTCTATTGAAGGTGCTGCTGTTGAAGCTATGAAAGTAATTGGTGTTCAACATGAATTCTCTTCTATTGAGGGTATTATGGAAGATGTTATTGAGATTTCTCAAAATTTGAAACAAATGGCTATTATTTCTCACAGTGATAGTCCAGTTACTCTTTCTTTGACAAGAAAAAGTAAAGGTGAAATAAAAGCAGGTGACTTTGGTAAAAATTCTGATATAGAGATTGTCAATCCAGATTTGAAAATAGCAACAATGACTGATGACAAAAAAGAATTTAATTTGGAAATCATTATTGGTAAAGGTTTGGGTTATGTACCTGTTTCTGAAAAAGAAAGTAAAAATTTAGATCTAGGTACTATTCTTGTCGACTCTTTTTATTCCCCGGTAAAAGACGTCGGTTACAAAGTAGAAAATACTCGTGTTGGTGATATTACTGATTACGAAAAAGTTACTTTGACTATTGAAACCAATGGCACTGTAGCTCCAAAAGAAACAGTAGAGCGTGCTACCAAGATTTTGATGGATCACTATAGTCTGATTTTGGAATCTTCTACTTCTGTTGCTGTAAAAAAAGAGAAGAAAGCCAAAAAAGAGAGTGAAGAAAATAAATAAAAAGAAATTTTGTATAAAATATGAGACACAGAAAAAAAAATATAAAATTGGGAAGAACAAAAGCTTCAAGAAAGGCTCTACTTAGAGGTCTTGCTGAAAATTTGATATTGCATGATGCTATTGTTACTACCAAAGCCAAAGCCAAAGCTTTGCGCACAGTAGTAGAACCTTTGGTTACTAAAGCCAAAAAGAATCGTCCTGTTGACAAAGAAAATATTAATTCTGTTTTGTATACTGGTAATGCTGTAAAGAAATTGATTGAAGTAATTGCTCCACGCTACAAGGAAAGAGCTGGTGGCTATACTCGTATTACAAAATTAGGTACTCGTCCAAATGACGGTGCTGAAAAAGTAAAAATAGAATTCGTCTAAAAATTTATATATGCAAGAAGAAATAAAACGTGAAATAATCCAAGTAGACGCAACAGACAAGGCCGTTGGTCGTGTATCTAGTGAAGTTGCCAAAATGTTGATGGGGAAAAACAAACCTACCTTTGTACGTCATATTGATAAAGGTGATTTTGTAGTAATCAATAATGCTAAATCAGTGAAATTCACTGGAAAAAAATTAGTACAAAAAGATTATTATCATCATTCTGGTCATCCAGGTGGATTGAAAATAACTTCAATGAAAAAAGTTTTTGATAATGATCCTACTGAAGTAATGCGTCGTGCTATATACAACATGTTACCAAAAAACAAGCTAAGAAATGGTATGATGAAACGTCTTACTATCAAAGCTTAAATTAAAAAAATATTATAATAAATTATGGTACAGAAATCTGATGAAAATAAAGCTCGAGCCGTAGGTAGAAGAAAAACAGCTTCAGCCCGTGTTCGTATTACCCCTGGTAAAGGTGAAATTATTGTAAATGGCAAAGAGTTAAAAGTTTATTTTACTACCAAATTACTTCAAGAACGCGTCGTGGCTCCATTAGTTACTACTGGTAAAGAAAAAACCATGGATGTGTCTGTAAAAGTAGTTGGTGGTGGTGTACGTGGTCAAGCTGATGCCGTATGTCATGGTATTGCTCGTGCTCTTGTGGAGTGGAATGCTGAATTAAGACCAGTCCTAAAAGCTGGAAGATTTATGACCCGTGATCCTAGAGCTAAAGAAAGAAAGAAACCAGGTTTGCACAAAGCTCGTCGTGCTCATCAATGGAGAAAACGTTAGACAGCTTACACATTTCAAAATACAAATCATTTACTCTGGATATTTTTTGTCCAGAGTTTTGTTTTTTTGTGGGCTCACAAGGCCTTGAGGCTTACAAAGCCTACAAGGTTTTTGTTTATAAATTGTGAGCCTCGTAAGCCTTGTAGGCCTTGTAAGCTCTTTTTTGTAAAAGTAAACATTGTTTTTAACTAAGTTTTGTAGTAAAATGTATGTACATGAAGAGTCATTCAATCGCCAAAAATACCATGTTTATGACAGTGGCCTCTATTTTGCAGAAGGTCATATCTTTTGTTTACTTTGCCATTGTAGCACGTCAGATTGGTGCTACTGGAACTGGTAAGTATTTTTTTGCTTTGTCTTTTACTACTATTTTTGTAGTTTTTGTGGACATGGGTTTGACCAATGTTTTGATTAGAGAAAGTGCAAAAATAAAAGAAAAAATACAAGAATATTTTTCCAATATTTTGTTTGTAAAATTGTTTTTAGGATTACTTAGTTATGTAGCAGTTTTTGTAGTAATAAATTTGATGGGTTATGAAGTAGAAACAAAATATTTAGTTTATGTTTCAGCTTTTACAATGCTTTCTGATTCTTGGAATTTGACTTTGTATGGTGTTTTACGTGCTTTTGGTAATTTGAAATATGAAGCTATTGGTCTTAGTATTAGTCAGGCTATTACTTTTATCTTGGGTACAGTATTTTTGTTTACTGGCAAACCTCTTATTTTTCTCATGTATGCATTTTTGATACCAAGTTTTCTCAATGCTATCTATGTTGGTTTGATTGTTGGATTCAAATATAAATTGAAATTTACACTAAAGTATGACAAACAAGTTTTGAAATATATTATACCTATAGTCATACCTTTTGCTTTGGCAGCTATTTTTGGGAGAGTTTATTCTTTTATTGATTCTATATTTTTGTCCAAAATTTCTGGTGATCAAGTCTTGGGTTGGTATAGTGTACCTTCCAAAATTGCTTATGCTTTGAATTTTATTCCTATGGCTTTGGTAGCTGCACTTTATCCGAAGTTTAGCGAATATTTTGTGAGTGACAAAAAGAAATTAAATTTTGTTTTTCACCAAAGTATCAAATATTTATTGTTAGTTTCGTTACCTTTTGTAGTTATTATTTTATTACTTTCACAAGATATTATTGTTTCTTTTTTTAGAAGTGAATATTTGAATTCTGTCTTACCATTGAAGATTTTGATATTTGGAGTGGTGTTTGCTTTCCTCAATTTTATTTTTGGTGCAGTACTCAATGCTTGTGATAGACAAAAAACTCAAACAGCTCTGATAGGTATTATGATGGTAGTCAATATTATTTTGAATTTATTACTAATACCAAAATTTGGAGCTGTGGGTGCGTCTTTGGCTGCTTTATTTGCTAATCTTGGATTATCTGCTTTGAGTTTAATTTTTATTGTTAAATTCAATAAATTTGATTTCAATTTTTTGAATAAAATGTTTATTCAACTTTTTTTGACTATTATTGTGATGTATTTTGGTGTTTGGATAGTTGACAAATATTTTGGTTTTATTTTAGCTCTAGTTTGTGGACTAATTACTTATATGATTATGTTATTTGTGACAAAAACAATTACAAAAAACCAAATATTGGAAATGATGAGGTTAACCAGCAAATAGAATATATAATTTATTAGCAATATTTTATGAAGAAGACTTTGATAATTACTATGGAATTTCCACCTCAGATTGGTGGAATAGCAACTTATGTGGATCAGTTTGCTAGTGCTTTGGATCCAGAAAAAACAGTAGTTTTGGCTCCAGTTAGTCAAAATAAAAAAGTTTTATTAGATTTTGATAAAAGTAGAAAATACAAAATAATTAGAAAAAATCTTTTGTTACCAAAATTATTTTGGCCTCGTTGGGTCAAGATGTTTTGGCAAGTAAAAAAAATTATCAAACAAGAAAAAATTGAGCTGATATTCATCAATCATGTTTTGCCTGTTGGTTATATTGGTATTTTAATAAAAAAATTTTTCAAAGTTCCTTTTGTAATAATTTCTCATGGTACAGATGTGGTCTATGCTACTAGAACCAAATGGAAAACCAAAAAATTAAAAAAAATAATTTTGGAAACTGAACAAATAGTTTTCAATAGTGAATCTCTCAAAAGACGTTTCTTGGAAAAAGTACCAGAATTTACCAACAAATCTTTGGTGCTTTATCCTTGTCCTGATCAAGATTTTTTGATACCGCCTGCAAAAGAAGAATTAGACATTTTGCGAGAAAAATTGGCTCTACATGGTAAAAAAGTTATTTTGACAGTGGCTCGTATGGAGGATGGAAAAGGTTTCCCTCATTTGGTGAGAGTATTGCCAAATGTATTAAAACAAGATCCTCATGTAGTCTGGGTCATTGTGGGGGATGGATCAAAAAGAGAACAGATTATGAAAGATATCCAAGACCGTTCTTTGCAAAATGTGGTGCGTTATATTGGCAATGTGCCTCATGACGAATTAAAAAAATATTATTATTTGGCTGATTTGTTCGTGTTACTTACTCATCCAGACGAAGGTAGAGAAGAAGGTTTGGGTTTAGTATTTCTTGAAGCTGAGAGTTGTGGCTTGCCAGTAATTGCTGGCAAAAGCGGTGGTGTGGAGGAAGCTGTCTTGCAAGCTCAGACTGGAATTGTAATAGATATTAGACAAAATGCTTTGTCTTTGGATGACACAATTGTAGAGATGTTGAAAAATAGAAATTATGCTTTAACTTTGGCAAAAAATGCTAGAGAGAGAATTATTACTGAATTTCATTTTGATCATCAATTGAAAAAACTTTTACCATGGCTAGGTACTATTAATCCTAAAAATTAATATGAAAGATCTAAAACTAAAAGAACAGGAAAGAGTTCTAAATCAAATCTTACAGTATGGTCTTACCAAAATTTGGTATTATTTGTTTGGTGTTTTATTTTTGTCTTTGGCTGCGTTTTTTATGTTTTGGTTTTTTTTGCATGATTGGTGGGGAATGACTTTGTTTGCGCTGTTGATAATTTTTGGTTTTTTTATTATCTTTAGAAACTATTATTTGTGGAAGAAAAATGTTTTTTATGTTACTACGCATCGTCTGATAGACATAGAACAAAAAGGCTTTTTTGAAAGAATTGTGTCTGAAATTCCGTATGATCAAATAGAGGATGTCCATGGCAAAATTAGTGGTATTTTTGGTATGGTTCTAAAAATTGGTACTGTAGCTATTCAGACTGGTGGTGGAAAAGTAAAAATAATAGTGAATAATATCAAGAGACCTTTACAATTGCAACAGCAGATAAATGAATTACGAGAACGCTATTTGAGTAAATATAATTATGATTTTAGTGGAGATGTAGCTTCGGCTATTGTAGATAAATTATATGAACTAGAATTACCTGATCTCTATAGAGTAAAAAAAGTGCTTGATAGTAGAATAAACAAATTAGGTAAGTAAGTTTTATTATTTCCGTTGTAATTTTTTTGTGCTATAATATAGATATATTTTTATAAATTATTTGAAATTTTCATGGTCAACAAAAATTTAGAAAAAGTAGGAATGAAAAAGCGTTTTTTTGGCTCTCGCTTGTTTTTGTTTATTATGTTTGGTTTGGCTGTAGTAGTGGCAGTTGGTTATGCTAGAGCTTATTATCAAGATTACAAAATTAAACAAGAAATAAAAAATTTGCAAGATGATATTTCTTTTCAAAACAAGAAAAAAATAAATAGTCTAAATATTTTGAAATATGTTTCAAGTAGTTCCTACGTAGAAGATCAAGCTAGGATAGAATTGAATATGAAAAAGCCAGGAGAAAGCGTAGTCTTTGTCAATGATCCTAATAGCGACACAAAAAATGAGGTTGTGGCTGATAATGATTCTACTAGTGGACAATTTATTTCAAATAGGTTAAAATGGTTTTATTATTTTATTCATAAACCTCTTTTAAAAGAGGAATAAATAATTAGATATATTATGTCCGAAGAACAAAAAATGACCTCAGAAAAGGAGAGTCAAGAGCCACAAGTGCTACCTAGTGAAACAAATTCAGGTGTCACATCTGAAGAAAGTAATTTAAAAAATAAAAAAGTAAACCCTTTGGTAATGGTTTTGGGTGGTTTTGTGTTTGCTTTGTTATTTGGTTGTTTGATTTTTTATGGAGTAGCTATAGCTCAAGTAAAAAGTTTGTCTAGAACTAGTTTCACTTTGAAATCAGCAAGTCTGTTGCAATTGCCAATTGCTAGTATCAATGGTCAAAAAGTTTTGTATACTGACTATGTTGACAACTTACAAGCTATGGAAAATTTTTATAAAACAGATACTAGTGGGGAGACAGAACCTACAAAAGATGAAAAATCTGATTTTATTTTGAGTCGTTTATTTATCAATAATTTGGTTGAGCAAATAGCCAAAGATATGGGTGTGACTGTGAGTCAAGATGATATAAACAAAATAGCTGATGAACAAATTATTCCAGGATTTGCTGATAGAACAGCAGCTGAAACTGAAATTAAAAATAGATATGGCTGGACTTTTGATGAATTTTTGAAAAAAATAGTTTACCCAACTGAACTAGAAAAGAAAATTTCAGAAAAGTATTCTGCAGATCATCCAGCTGATTCAAGTGCTAATGATGCTGTCCGTACTCAAGCTCTAGAAATTCTTCAAAAAATAAAAGACGGAGCAGATTTTGCTAAAATGGCCAAACAATATGGTTCAGACGGTACCAAAGATCAAGGTGGTGATTTGGGTTGGTTTAGTCGTGGACAAATGGTGCCTGAATTTGAAAATGCTGCTTTTTCTCTCAAAAAAGGTGAGCTTGATGCAGATTTGGTAAAGACACAATATGGTTATCATATTTTGCAAGTTACCAACAAACGTACTACCAAAGATGCCGATGGCAAAGATGTTGAAGAAGTGCAAGCTCGTCATATTTTGTTTCCAGTGCAAGAAAATAGTGGTGAAGATTTCCGTAATTTTATGAATGATAAATTGAAAAAATCTGATATCAAGATTATTGCTAATGTTCATAATCCTTTTGAAGATTTGTTTACTACAACTAGTACTACTACAAATGATTCAGATAATTTAGATACTTCTAGTACTGATACTGTAGCTACTGATACAAATAAGTAGCCAATAAAAAATTATTCTACCTAACTAATATCAGGTAGAATGTGCGGGTGTAGTATAATGGTTATTATGTCGGCTTCCCAAGCCGAAGAAAGGAGTTCGATTCTCCTTATCCGCTCAATACACTGATTTTGATTGTTAAAATTATAGTTTGTCAAAATGCCACTCTAGCTCAGCTGGTAGAGCAATGGTATCGTAAACCATCGGTCACGAGTTCGATTCTCGTGGGTGGCTCTATAGTGACTAATCTTTGACTAAAGTTTGGTTCTCCGCCCAAGGCGGATCCGCCTTGGGCGGAAATTCCCATGATCGGCTCTATTTTATTTATAGCACAAAAATATTTTTTGTGTTATAATGTTTTACATATGATTACTCTAAAAAGTGTTACAAAAAAATATAGTGCAGACAGCATGGGTTTGAATGGTATTGATTTGCATATTGAACCTGGGGAATTTGTCTCAATTGTTGGGCAAAGTGGTACTGGCAAAACTACTATGGTCAAATTACTTATTGCTGAAGAAAAAGCTACTTCAGGTGTGATTGAGATAGGTGGTTGGGATATTACTAGAATTTCTGATTCAGATGTTCCTTTGTTACGTCGTCAAATTGGAGTTATTTTTCAAGATTTCAAATTATTACCAAAAAAAACTGTAGCTGAAAATGTTGCTTTTGCTTTGGAAGTCGCTGGAGAAAAACGAGCTCGTATTAGACAAGTGGTACCAAGAGTTTTGGATATTGTTGGTCTAAATCATAAATTAGATAGATATCCACATCAGTTGTCTGGTGGTGAACAACAGCGTGTTGCTATGGCACGTTCTTTGGTGCATAGACCAAAAATTTTGTTGGCTGATGAACCGACCGGTAATCTGGATTCTATCAACACTCAAGAAATCATTGATATTCTGAAAAAAATAAATGAATTTGGTACTACAATTTTATTAGTTACACACAATAGAGAAGTGGTAAATCAACTTAAGCGTCGTGTAATTACTCTCCATGGTGGAAGAATAATTTCAGATGAAGACAAAGGTAAATATCGTTTATAAATAATTTTATGCTTTCAGGATTTTTTCGTATTATAAAATTTTCTTTTCAAGAAATGGTTCGTAATATGAGTCTGTCTATAATGACTGTGCTTATTTTGATTCTAATGCTTTTATCTATCAACACTTTGATGGTGGTAAAAGTATTGACTGATGAGTCTGTGACAGCTGTCAAAAAGCAAATTGATGTTAGTATTTATTTTAATCCTGAAGCAACACCAACTGAAATACAAGAAATTCGTGATTATGTGAGTGCTTTCCCAGAGGTGGAACAAGAAACTTTTTTTACAAGTGATGAAGTCTTTGCGAATTTCAAAAAAAATTACAATGATAATGCTGATGTGCTTTCTTCTTTGGATGAAATTAGTCAAAATCCTTTGGGACCTACTCTTATTATCAAGACTCGTGATCCAAAAGATTATTCAAAAATTATTACAGCTCTTAGTGTTCCAGAGTATGAAAATATTATAGAAGCCAAGACTTTTGGTGATACTCAAGTTGCTATTGATCGTATTCATGTTATTACTACCAATGTACAGAAGTTTACTTATTTTTTGACAATTTTATTTGCAGTGATTGCCTTTATAATCATTTTTAACACGATTAGGGTGGCAATATATACCCAACGTACTGAAATAGGTATAAAACGCCTTGTAGGGGCTACAAGTTGGTTTATTAGAGGTCCTTATTTGGTTGAATCTTTGCTTTTTAGTATTATTAGTGTTGGTTTGACTTATTTGCTTGTGGATTTCTTTTTGAAATTTTTAGATCCTTATATGAGTGTTATCTTTGAAAAAAATAATTTACTTTCCAATTATTTGTCACAAAATTTAGTATCTATTATTGGTATTGAGTTTGCTGTAGTATTTTTACTTACTATTATTTCTAGTGGTTTGGCAATGAGGAGATATTTGCGTACTTAGATCATAAAAATACTAGAACATAAAAATATTAAAATAATTTTAAAACCAAAAAATAACCTTGAAATCAGAGGTTATTTTTATATTTTAATACTTTTATATTTCTCACCAAAGTTTTACTTTCTGAATCTTAGCCATCACAAGTCGTATTTTTTCATAACTTATTTCATCTGGTAGATTTATTTTTATTGGAGAAAGTTTGGTATAATCTTCAGCTTTACTCATAGCTTGCAATATTTGTTTTTCTTCATCTTTGGTAATGAAATCGTCTATTGGCAATTCACCATCATCTTCTATATACCAACGTATGAGATGTTGAAAAATTGTACTGACACCTAGAGATCTTATTTTGGCAATTTGTTCTATTGTTTTTCCTGTTTTGTACATATTGACAGTTTCCAAAACTGTATTTGATAGTGATCGAAAGACACTGGGAGTCTGTATCTTTTCTTTTCTAATATTTTTTACTTCTTCCCATTGATAATTTAGACATATATCACAAGCACCGCAACCAGTATGAGGAATATTCACCACATCTGGGTCAGCAAAATAATTTAAAATAGTTTTGCGTCGGCAGTTGTTACTCTCAGCGTAATTACTGATAGTCTGTAATTTTTCATATTGATTATTGGCAATTTTATTTATTTCGGCAAATGTTTTGCCTTGTTTTTTCATTTCCTCTTTGCTTTTTTGTAAGAAGAAATGACGTAGACCAACATCAGCTTTACTGTGCAAAAGTATACAATAAGCTATTTCTCCATCACGTCCAGCACGTCCAGCTTCTTGGTAATAACCTTCCATACTACTTGGTAAGCCAGCGTGAATAACAAAGCGAATATCAGCTTTGTCTACACCCATACCAAAAGCAATAGTAGCGACTATTACCTTAAACTTATTTTCCATGAAATTTTCCTGAACCTGTCGTCTGGCATTTTTTTCTAGTCCGGCGTGATAAGCTATTGCTGAGATATTTTCTTTGTTTAGAAAGTTAGCAATTTTTTCAGTTTCTTTGCGACTAATAGCGTAGACAATTCCAGATCCTTTCATGGATTTGGTAAGTCGCAAAATTTCTTGATAACGAATATTTTTTTTCAAATTATCTCTAACAAAAAATCTCAAATTTGGTCTATCAAAGCCACGCACAAAAATTTGGGGATTTTGCAGATCAAGATTTTTGATAATATCATCTCGGACTTCTGGCGTAGCTGTGGCAGTGAATGCTGTGACAGTTGGACGTTTTTTTAATGAGGCTATAAAATCTTTGATCAGACGATAATGTGGACGGAAATCATGACCCCACTCTGAAACACAATGTGCTTCGTCAATAGCAATAATATCTATTTCTATTTTTGTTAGTAAATTTTTGAGATGTATATTGTTTAGACCTTCAGGTGCTAGATAAATAATATGAGCTTTTTTGTCTGCTATTTCTTGTAAAGCTTGTTTGACTTCAGGGATACTAAGTGAACTGTTGATAAGTACAGCATTGAGACCGCGAGCTTTCAAATTATCTACTTGGTCTTTCATGAGAGCAATAAGAGGAGAGATGACAATTGTCATTTTTTGTTCGGCCAAAGCAGGAAGCTGGTAACACAAAGATTTGCCACCACCAGTAGGCATAAGAGCAATGACATCTTTTCCATCGATTATGGCTTGGACAATTTCTTCTTGACCTGGACGAAAGTTTTCGAAATTGAAGTATTTGAGGAGTTTTTGGGTTAACACAATAATTTTTATTTTCTTGTCCGCCTTGGGCGGATTGACTAGGTTATTTTACTATATTTTGGGGAGATGAGCAATTGTGGGTTTTTTTCTGTTCTCAAAAAAATCGTCTTAGAGAGACGGTTTTTTGTGGTATAAATATTTCCGATAACGTCAGGATTATGAGAAGTTGCGACCAACGGGAGCAATTTGGGTGGAGAAGTCTGTAAGACTTTGTAACCTCATAATCCTTGCTATATTCCCCGAAGGGCTGAAATTTAGTGCAACGTCCCGAAGGGAAAAATTTTGAGTTGCGAGTCTGCCTCAATTTGAACCGGCATAGAGAAAAGGCGATTTCAAGTTTTTCTTTGAGAATCAGCCCAAAGCGACAACACACCCAAAGCTAAAAATAGAATCGTTTCTACCCAATTATGTTTTTGAATCGCTTCAAAAAGTGCTGATCCAAAAAAGATTATAAATACTGTCAGATTGATAAATTTGTATTTTTTCATATTCATATTTTTAATTATATAATAGGCTAATTAATAAAGCTTTCTTTTTTGCGGACTCGCAATTGAGCACAACTCCTTATATCATAACTTCTTAAATATTTAGCTAAAATATGCTGTAATATTTTTACAAAACGTATTATAGAGAACTGTCTATAAACTTGTAATTATTATAGTGTTTTCTATGGAATATAGCAAGACTTTATAAATTTTATTTGTCTAAATACTCAAAAATATGATAGTATGTATTATATATGCAAACACCTTATCGTAAACTAGGAAAATATGGTCAACAAAGTCAAGATCCTTATCTTAGTCAAGATAAGTATTTAGATTTGGAAAGGGAATTGGATAAAATATTGAAAAAGCGACCATTTGCCGCATCTGAAGTAAGTCGTCTAGCTGAACTAGGGGACTTTTCTGAAAATGTGGAATACCAACTAGCCAAAGGTAAATTACGTGGAATAAATGGAGCTATTACCAAAATTCAAGCCCAACTCAATAGTGCTATAATAATAGACCAAAAAGGGGAGAATACTATTATTAGTTTAGGAAGCATTGTTGTTGTCAGAATAAATGGTAAAGAAAAACAATATGAAATTCTAGGTTCTAGTGAAAGCAATCCTGAAAAAGGAATTATTTCGCATAATTCACCTATTGCCCAGTTGCTTTTGGGTAAGAAAGTCGGTGATAAAGTAAGTTTGAAATTGAAAGACAAGAGTGTTGAGTATGAGATTGTGAAGATAGTTTAATTTACACTTTTCAATTTTATCAAATATAAATTTCCATCGGTGAAAAATTGGTCACCAGTGAAATTCGTACCAAGGATTGGGTCTACTGTTTTTTCTTTTGAATAAGATTCTATCATTCCTGTATTTTGTAAATCTGTGAACAAGAGCTCTCTTTCAGTATCAATATCAGGACTTATCCTGTGAGTGATACCCCATTTTATTCCTTCATCAAAACTAGCAGTACCAAGATAGATAGTATAGCCATCAGTTGTCACAAAATCTGTTTTCCAAAATCTAGTATGGTGGCGTTGTCTGATATTGTCTATATCACCATTTTTTTCAAAACCAAAATTATTAGTTTTGCTATCCCAAAAACTTGGTGTTATAGGTGCAGTTGCATAAAATTTTTTGAAAAGAACAGCTTGGGCTATTTTGTAAGTATTTTTGATATCAATAATATCAGTCAATTTCCAAGAAGCACTGTCAAAAAAAGTCAAAAAATCTTGTTCATTTTTTGCTAGAATTACAAAAGAGATGGGTTCTTGTCTTCGCCCGGTGAGAGTTTCAGTATATCTTAGTTGTTCGGAATTGAAGATGTCCAAAGCATTTTCTAAAATCGGATTTTGAATAACTGTATTTTGAGTAATTATAGTTGGATGAAAAGACCAAACTAAAAAAGAATAAGATAGAATAGTAAAAAAAACTATTAGATAACTAAATAATTTTAATTTTTTAGTTATTTTTTCTTCTGTGGTTATTTTTTTACTAAATAAATATTGACTAATACTAATTCCGATAATCAACCACAGTGCACCAAGTAGATAACCTCCCCAAATATCACTGACATAATGTACTCCTAGATAAATACGACTAAAACCGATTAAAAAGATAAGAAGTAAAGTGGCGAAGAAAATATTTACTTTTGTTTGCCAAGATTGGTATTCTCTGATCATAATATATGCCAAAAAACCAAACAAAGTTATAGCAATAGTGGCATGACCACTTGGAAAAGAAAATGATTTTTCCAAATAAACAGAAAATTCTGGTCTAGGACGGTGGAAAAAAATTTTCCCTAAATAAACAAAAATAATACTACCAATTATTGTAGTCAAGAAAGGTATTATATAAGTTCGTTTTTTTATTAACCATAAAATTAAAGTGCTGGTAATTGTGATAAGAATGGCAGTTTTGGTAGCACCAAGTACAGTGACAGTCGTGAAAAATTTGATAAGTTCGCTGTCTCTAAACAATAATATAAGATTGGCTACACGTATGTCTACAAACGTAATTACTTCTGATTTTATAATGGATTCTAAAGCACCACCAAGTAAGAATAGAATATAAACAAAAGATAAAAATAAGAAAGTAACAGTTCGTCCAGAAAATTTGCTTTTGTCAAAACGATCACTTAAAAAATTAAAAAACTTTTGGTGTTTGGTTACGTATTTTTGAATCTCAGAGTTTTGTCTAATAGCAATTTTGACTGATTTCCAAATAGAAGCTAAAAATATAAAAAATTGTTTACCACTTTTGATTATGAAGTATTTGACAATATAAAATATAATCAAAAATACTGCAAAAATAAGTATGAAGAATCCAGCTCGAGATAACCAAACTTTGGCAGTGTCTAGAGACTGGGCAAAGAAATATCCAGGCAAGATCCAAAGCAGACTCCAACCAATAGCACCTTGTATATTCCAGATAGTGAATTGTAATCTTTTCATTTTTAGTGTGCCAGCCATCAATGGAACAACTTCTTTGATGCTTGGTATGAAGCGTCCTAAGAAAACACTTTTTGAACCATGAGCATCTAGAAAAAGACGAGCTTTTTCTACATGTTTAGGTTTTATAAACCAGAAACCCTTTTCAAAAATTTTTGAACCAAATTTTTTGCCTATATAATAATTGATATTGTCACCAAGTACAGCGCCAACAACTGCAAAAAAAATAAGATCACCAAGATGTAGATTTCCTCTAGCAGCCAAAGTACCTAGAATTAATATTATGGTAGACCCAGGTATGAATAGACCTATACCAATTGTGGTTTCGGCCATAGCAAAAAAAAATGCTAGCCAATAGCCCAAAAGGTGGATGTTTTCAAAAGCTGGTAAAAGATTATTTATAATGTTCATATTTGATTATAGTATAGTATATTTTTTAGTTTTTGGAAAGTGTTAGTTTTTGTTGACAACAAGCCTAAAATATGAGATTATATATCACGCTTAACAAATTTATCGCAATTTTATGGCCGAAGAGGTAATATTACGTTTTGACAATGTCAGTTTTGAATATACTGAGAGAAAACTAGTCCTAGATGAGGTCGGATTTTCGGTTCGTAAAGGTGCTAAATTGACTCTGATGGGACAAAATGGTGCTGGTAAAAGTACAATTTTTAAACTTATCAAAGGCGAAATAAAACCAAATAGTGGAAATGTATTTATTACTGGAGAAACTAGTATTGGTACATCTGAACAGATGGTTGGTAAGGAAGACCTTGGTCTTACACTTGAAGAATATTTTAGTAAAGCCTTTGGTGAAGTTCCTGGTAATATAAAAAGTCAAATTAGCAAAGTGATGGATGCTGTCAATTTGGCAGTACCAATTGATAGAAAAGTGGGTGATTTGTCTGGTGGACAACAGGCTCGTATTTTGCTTGCTTTTGCTCTTATCCAAAATCCAGATATTTTGCTTTTAGATGAGCCTACCAATAATCTTGATAAGGAAGGTATTGATCATCTTATACAATTTCTTGTTATGTATGACAAGACTGTGATTGTAATTTCTCATGATGCCGATTTCCTCAATTGTTTTACTGAAGGTGTTATTTATCTTGATGTTTTTACCAAGAAAGTGGAAATTTATGTTGGTGATTATTATTCTGTAGTAGAAGAAATTCAAAATAGAATTGATAGAGAAATAAAGAAAAATGCTCAATTACAAAAACAAATTCAAGACAACAAAGATAAAGTTAATTTTTTTTCAAACAAAGGTGGTAAAATGCGTAGATTAGCAAGTAAACTTCGTGAAGAGATTGCTGAATTTGAAGAAAACAAAGTAGAAGTCCGTCGTGAAGATAGGACTATTAGAAATTTTATTATTCCAACACAGGGGGTTATTGGTGACATAGTAACTATAAAATCTATCAAAGTAATCAAAAATCATGAACCAATAATAAAAGAGGTAGACATCATCTTGCGCCAGAGAGACAGACTTCTTATTGCTGGACCAAATGGTGTGGGCAAGAGTACTTTACTTCGTACTTTGGTAAATGGTAACAATGAAGGTGTGATAATAATGCCAAATACTCGTGTTGGTTACTATAGTCAAGATTTTGCTACACTTGATTATGATCAAACAGTCTTTGATTCATTACAAAGTGTTTTGCAAGAAGGTACAACTACCGAAGAGATGCGTGCTGTAGCAGCTGGATTTTTGCTTACAGGAGAGATGATGGGACTCAAGATTTCTCATTTATCTGAGGGACAAAAAGGTCTTTTGTCTTTTGCTAGATTAGTATTGTTACAACCTGGTTTGCTAGTTTTGGACGAACCTACCAATCATATCAATTTCCGTCATATTCCTGTGATTGCCAAGGCTATCAATGATTATGAAGGTACTATTATTCTCATTAGTCATATGCCGGACTTTGTCAAAGAGATAAGATTTGATCAAGAGTTGGATTTGGGAAGGTATTAAAAAAGGCTCAAAATGCCCAAAAGGCTTAATAGGCTTTTTTTGTTTTTAGTTTCAAGGCTTTGACTCTTGTCTTTTTTTAAAGTCAGAATTTATTAAATCAAAATTATTAATAGTTCTATGCCAGACAAAAAGATTCCTCGTTGCATGAGTACACAACATCCTGACAATGTTTTCCAACCTTTTTTTGCTGAACAATCTTTGCTTGGTGGGGAAGATGAAATTCAAGAAGCTTATTATGCTTATGCTCATCTTGGTTGTGATGAGCAAATGTGGGATGCCGAAGGAAAAGAAGTGGATTCTTTTGTAGTAAAAAAAATATTAACGAAAAATGAACTTTTTTTTCAGAAACATATACTTGGCAAAGATTTGCGTCTTACTATACGTGTGCCAAATCCAGAAATAGAAAAGACTGAAGGAAAAATTTTATTAGAAACATTGGAAAGTATTCCTCGTTCTTTTGATGCTGCTCAAGCTTTTTATGGAGAAAATGCCACAGCTCCGATTTTTGAAATTATTCTTCCTATGACTACCTCGGCTGCTAGCCTTGATCGTATTTATCGCTATTATGTAGATATGGTAGTGGGTAAGAGTAATAAGCCAGTTCGTCCAGGTGATATTGCTATTAGCGATTGGATAGGAGAATTTCATCCAGAAAAAATACAAGTAATTCCACTTTTTGAAGATTTGGAACACATGTTGGCAAGTGCTGATATACTCAGAGATTATTTGAAAGACAAAGATGTTCCATATCAACGTGTCTTTTTGGCGCGTAGTGATCCTGCTGTCAACTATGGTTCAATTGCTGCTGTACTTATCAACAAAATTGCTTTACAACGATTACACAATCTTAGTCTTGAGCTTGGTATTCCAATATATCCAATTCTTGGTGCTGGTTCTGCTCCTTTTCGTGGCAATTTTCGTCCACAAACTGTAGAGAGCATTTTGCGTGGTTATCCTAGTGTTCAGACATTTACTATTCAATCATCGTTCAAATTTGACAATGATCCTGCTTTGGTACAATCAGCAATTCGTACTATTTGTGATAGTGAAAGAAAAGATCCTATTGCTGTACCAGAAGAACAAGCGCTTGATATTATTGATCGCTATAGCAAACGTTATCAAGAACAATTAGGTGTTCTTGTTGATATAATAAATATTGTATCTATAGCTGTACCACGACGTCGAAAACGTAAATTACATATTGGACTTTTTGGCTATTCTCGTAATATTGGCAAAAAACATTTACCACGAGCTATTGCTTTTACAGCATCACTTTATTCACTTGGTGTACCTCCAGAATTACTCGGTCTTGATGCTTTGACTGAACAAGATTTTGAAATTATCAAACTAATATATCCAAGTATTGAGTCAGATTTGAAAGATGCTATTCGTTTTGTAGACATAGACTCTCCTTATTTACCTGTTGCTGTCCGTGAACGTATCAAGGCTTGGTTTGGTAATGTAATCAAAGATGAAGAGCATATTGCCATAACAAAACAAATTTGTAGAGCTGTAATTGCCAACAATATAGACGATTTGTCTCACTACGTCTTACTTGCGGCCCAAAGAAGAGGTTTCCTTGGCTAAAGGTGTTTTCTATTGACAAGGAACTAAAATTATGCTATATTTAGGTCTAAATTACATTTAAGTAATTTTGAATATTTTATATGGGAAGTTTTAATCGTGACGGTGGTAGATCAAGCGGTGGCTTTGGTCGTGGTGGTTTTGGTGGTGGTAAATCATTTGGGGGTGGTAGAGGTGGCAGAGATGGCGCTAGACCAACCATGCACAAGGCTGTCTGCAGTGAATGTGGAGATAGTTGCGAAATCCCATTTAGACCAACTGGTGATAGACCAGTATTTTGTAGTAATTGTTTTTCTAAACAACAAGGTGACTCAGCACCAAGAAGACCAAGTTTTGGTGGAGATAGAAACGAAAGACATGAAAGACGTGAAAGACCAAGTTTTGGTGGAGATAGAGAAATGTTTGATGCTACTTGTGACAAATGTGGCAATGACTGTCAAGTACCTTTTAGACCAACTTCTGGTAAACCTGTCTTTTGTAGTGATTGTTTTGATAAAAAAGGTAGTAGAGAAAGTAGTAGGGATGGTGGTAGTAGAGATTCAGGAGAAGTAATGGAACAAATCAAATTGTTGAACAACAAGTTTGATAAACTATTATCTATCTTATCTCCGGCTACTGTAGTAGAAAAACCTACAAAAGAAAAAACCAAAAAAGAAGAAATATTTTTTGACACTCCTGTTGAAAAAACAGTAGAAACAAAAAAAGTAAGAAAACCAAAAACAGAAAAGAAAGTTGCTAGTAAAAAAGTAACTTCAAAAAAGAAATAATTTTTTTACACAAAAAAGACCCACTTTAGAAAGTGGGTCTTTTGTTTTGTCTATTAACTCGTAAAAGCTGGTTCCATGGAAAGTGCCGTAGATATGTTACTGCATGATAAGAGAGGTAGTTAATGTGGATTAGGTGAATCTTTAAATAGGGTATATACTAAAGATATAAGACAAATCAAAATAAATTTATTCATTGTTTAATCTTTAATTGTATGTTGTGGACTATTGCTATTATCTTGATCATCCTATGGCTCCTTGGTTTCGTGGCTTTTCATGTTTTGGGATCATTTATTCATTTGTTACTTGTAATTGCTATTGTAGTAGTGCTAATTAGAGTTATTAAAGGTCAAAAAGTTATTTAGAATTGGAAGTGTCAAAAAATAAAAATCACCTTTTTAAGGTGATTTTTATTTTTTAAATTATAATTTTTTTATTTCACTTTTTGTTAAAATATCTAGTTCTTTCAATCTTTGTAAAAGGTTTTTCATGTCAGTGTATAGGATTGGTTCGAATCCTATTTCTTTGGCCTTGTCTAAATTGTTTGGGGTATCATCTATGTAAATCATTTCAGAAATATCTACGTCTAGTTTTTCAGCTAGTAAAAGATAGGATTCTGGATAAGATTTCATAACACCAATTTCTGCAGAAAAAAGAGTTACTTCAAACAGATTGTCTACTCCAAATTTTCTAGCTTCTTTTGCTCCGGCAACAGTATGATTACTAAATAATCCAGTTTTGTAGCCTTTTGTTTTTAGTAAATTGAGTAGTGGGAGTATGTCAGTATTGTACTTTCCTTGTGGTAATTTGTTGAGTACTTTCAAAAAAGCATCTACTTTTGATTCGTATCCCAAGTCACTAAAGACAATAGTCCAAAATTCTTTTGGATCAATATCTGTCAGGTTTATAAGATAGTTGTGTTTGTAATAGGAATTAGAAAAATTTTCGATAGAAATACCAAGAAATTCGGAAACCATTTGGTGGTATTTCGTTGGATGAAAAAATACTACACCACTCCAGTCAAAACCAATTGCTTTGAATTTCTTTTTCATATTTTTACAAAATTATTTTCTCTACTAATATATCTGACTCAACAATAAATTTGTCAATTGTTTTTTCATCCACATATTCTGGCAAATAATCTATTGTTATTGTTGATTTTATGATTGTACCATTTTTATTTTCTTTGCCATCAATAAACATGACTCCTTTTGGAGAGCGGGGGAGATGACGACCAGTCATGACTTCCTGTCCCCAAAAATTAATACTGTCATGAAATTTGTTTTTTATTTCCTCATCTTTCCAACCGAGGAAAGTATAATTGATTTTTTTGTAAGTATTTTTGAAAATTTTCATATATTTTATTTATTCAAATCCATAAATTCTTTTATGCGTTCATCAATAAAAATATAGCGACTTTGCACTGGAGTAGTAAGTGTCATGCCTTCGAGCGTACGACATCGGCTCAGTGCAACATAAGCTTGTCCATGGACAAAAGTACCGCGTCCGAAATCAATATGAACTTGATCAAAAGTTTTGCCCTGTCCTTTGTGAATAGTCACAGCCCAAGAAAGTTTGATAGGAAGTTGAGTGAAACTACCAGCGATTTCTGGTTGAATTTTACCACTTTCTTTATCAAAGACAAAGCGGATAGAGTCGCGAGTATTTGCACTGATGTCCTCGAAAGTATTGTCATCAAAAAGTACTCGAACGGAATCTTTGTCAGTCTTGATAATTTTGACAATATCGCCATTGACCCAGCGACCTAGTGGATCGTTGTTGAGAAGCATGACTTGTGATCCGACTTTCAAAGTAAGACTCTTGTCCGTTGGCAAATCTTTTTCTCTAAATTCACCAGAAATGATACCTTCGTAAGTCACTGGTTTGTCTTTTAGTTTGGCCATTTCTACTCTGTTGATAGAATCTGCTGTACTATTAGTCGGGACGAGAGATAAGACAAATTCTTTGTCTGGTTTTTGATAATTTGGTATGAAACGGGAATTGATAAGATCAAGATCTTTTTTATCAAAAGTACAAGTACGAATATTGTCTAGAGCTTTGATAAAAGCGTTTTGTTTTTTATCATCTTGGCGATACATCTTAGTCAATTCTTTTTTGATAAAATTAGTATCAGCAAAGGCTTTGGAATCGAAGAAATAAGGACTTTCATAATTTATTTTGAAAAACATTTCTTCTTCTGAAGTCACAATAGGGGGAAGCTGAAACAAATCACCAATCGCAAAAATCTGTACACCACCAAAAGGCTCACCAGGTCGGGGACCATTGATACGCATGAATTTGTCGATGAGGTCAAGTAAATCAGCACGAACCATGGAAATCTCGTCGATAATAATCGTGTTTATTTTTTTGTAAATATTTTCTCGGTCATCGGATAATCTGCGGATACTATCAAGAGTTGTCTGTGGGTGAAAGCGAAAGAAAGAATGGATAGTCTGTCCTTGGACATTGATAGCTGCCACGCCGGTAAAAGCAAGAACAACTACATTTTTTTTGGTAGTCGCGCGGAAGTATTTTAGGAAGTTAGATTTTCCTGTGCCAGCTTTGCCAGTTAAGAAAATATTTCTGTCGCTATTTTCTAGTAGATTTAGGATTTCTTTTTTTTCTTTATTTAAATCAAAGTCGTTTGGTGCTTCTATATTGGCAAATTTTTGGTTTTCTCGTCTTTTTCTAGTTTCTTTTTTGATAAAAAAAGTTTTTATTGGTTTGGTAGTTTTGGAGATATGTTTTTGGTTATTTTTTAGTTTGTTTATTATACCATAAATCATATTATTACTAATACTTTTTGTTAATTATATATTTTATTCCATAACAGAAATTACATAATCAACTGTGAAATCACTTATATTTATTGATTTTTTGTTTTGTTTTTCTAGTTATCCACATGCATAAAATTGACAGGGTATAATATTTATTATAATAATAACATTATATTAGTGTAAGTACAAAGTAAAGAAACATCCTTTTAGTGGGGGGTGTTTCTTTGTTTTTATTTTATTTTTTCCAATTTTTTTCTATTCTGAATACATTAAATCTTAATTTTTTTGATAAATTATTTTTTGAAGAAAATGAGTCTATGATTAAGAATTAGTGTATTTATATTACTACTGAAGAATTATTTTTTTAAACAAAAAAACAGCTAAATTAGCTGTTTTTTGTGTTCGGGGACAGGGATTCGAACCCCGATAGTCAGGATCAAAACCTGAAGTCCTACCTTTAGACGATCCCCGAATGTGTAGATTGTTATCTAAAAACGTGTCTGAAGTCTCCGCCCAAGGCGGACAGGCTACCTTTATCCAATCCACGAATATTGAACTTTTACTTCACAGAAAACATAATATCACAAAAAAGACTTGAAATCAAGTCTTTTTGTGGACATCGTTATATGCGTCATCTCGAGCGAAGTGAACGAGGGACGAGTGAACGAAGTCGAGAGATCTCATTCATGTGTCTGGAAGATTTAAATAGTAAGGGGATTCATCGACTCCTTTTAGTCGTTCGGGATGACTTTGGTGTGTGTGGACATTATTTCATGTCAAATAATACTGATATTTCTAATGCTGCATCGTTTTGTGGTAGACCAGATGGGTTGTCTTTTTTGAGGATTAGACTGCCGTTGTTTTTGTAGGTAGGTGTGTCAAAAGTGAGAGTTGCTTCGAATGGTACAAATTCTTCAGTCATCCAATCACTCTTGGCTTGAGCAATACCTTGAGCAATTATAAGCCCATCCCAATTAGTTAGTATTACTGGGAAGCTTGCTTCAAAAAACCAATTACCACGAGCTTGTCCAGTGATAGTGACTGGACTGGTAATGACTTGGTTTGGTAGAGGATTAGTTAGAATTATTTTGTCTTTTAGATTTGGCTCATTAGCAATATCTTCGGTAAAGTGTTGTCCATCTTTACTAATACATTGGCGAGGATAACTTTCCATCACCGGATTGCCAGCTGTGACGCAGTCAGTGAAATTGTGGACAACCAAATTTGGTATTGTAGTTGTTGGTGTTTTATTTGTGGTATTGCTTTGGTTATCTGGGAAATAGGATGAGTTTTTTTGCCAGTAATATTCACACAACAAAAACCCACTAATTCCCAAAATTAGTAAACCGACGAAGATGATGATTATTTTTTTCATATGATTAAGTTTTACAAAGCTTGTGAATTTCACGGCTTTTATGCTTTTAGTATATATCTTTTTTGTGAAGTAGAGAAGTACTTATACACAGTCATCTTGCAGTAGTAAAAATTTTAGTGTATAGTATACCTACACCTATGGTATAGGTACTATATTTAATCAAAAAATATGCAAACAAATTTAAGTCAAAATAAACAAAAAGCTTTGCTTAATGCTAAGAAAGCTTATACGTCACTAGGACGCATTGTGAAGACATTGGAAGAAAACAAATATTGTGTAGACATTATGCAACAAAATTTATCAGTCATTGGTCTTCTCAAATCTGCGAATAATTTACTTTTGGAAGGTCATCTTCAATCTTGTTTCAAAAATGCTATTATGAGCAAAGATGAAAAAAAACAAGAAGAAAAAATACAAGAAATTATCAGAGTTACTAAACTTTCTCAAAAATAATATATTATTTTTTAATATTTTAAGCGCTTGTTTCGTTTGAAATGATTTGTTAGATAAAAAAGTCTAATTTAAGAAAGATCCCTCCTGTATTTCATCAGTTCGGGATTAAATAATACCTTATGAGTCAATACAAAAAAATATATATTAGTGGCATGACTTGTGTGTCTTGTGAAAATCTTATTTCTGAAGATATAAATAAAATAGTAGGAGTAGACAAAGTCTCAGTCTCGCATAAAACACAAATCGCACAAGTTTATTTTTCCAAACAAATTCCAGACAATCAAGAAATAATCAAGACAATTGAAAAGCTTGGTTATGAAGCTTCAGAAAGTCCGATTGAAAAAAATACTAAGAAAATAAAAGCCACACCTTCACAGTGGGCTTGGTCTATTTTTGTAGTTTTTTGTATTTATCTTGTTTATAGATATATTTCTTGGTTAGGAATTTTTGATTGGATCAAGATTGATTCCAAAAATATTGGTTATGGCGCAGCATTTCTCATTGGTATTGTGGCTTCAATGTCCACTTGTCTGGCTGTAGTTGGGGCAGTAGTCATGTCTTTTGGTGCTAAATATAAGTCAGTAGGTGATAAGTTTAGTAAGAATGTAAAACCACATTTACTTTTTCATGCTGGACGTATTGGTGGATTTTTTTTACTTGGTGGATTGCTTGGTGTGCTTGGTAATTTTGTGCAGTTTTCACCAAGTGTGCTAAGTATTTTTACAATTTTAATTGCTATAGTTTTATTTTGGTTGGCACTAAATATTTTGGGATTTTTGCCCTCGATGACGACTTTGGGGATTCACATGCCTAAGAGTAGTATGAATGTTTGGCAAAAGTTGAAAAAATCTGAACATGCTATGGCACCGATTTTGCTTGGTGCTTTTACATTTTTTTTACCTTGTGGCTTCACTCAAAGTATGCAACTTTTTGCTGTAAGTTCTGGTAGTTTTTGGATTGGAGCTCTTACTCTAGCTTTTTTTGCACTTGGTACTAGTCCAATCTTGTTTAGTATTGGTATGGCTAGTAGCAAAGCTAGTGGCAAAAAAAATATTATTTTGCAAAAAATAATAGGTTTTATTATTTTAGCCTTTGCTTTTTATACTTTGTCATCTGGTCTAGCTATCAAAGGTGTTGGTCTTTTTGATTTTACCAAAAGTAATAACAGTAATAATAATATTGATACTAATGTTGTGATGGAAGATGGTGTCCAAGTTGTCAAAATGGCTGTAGAATATAGTGGTTATAATCCTAGTACTATTCATATCAAACAAGGTATTCCAGTAAGGTGGGAAATAGATGGAAAACAATTGTCCGGGTGTAGTAATCAAATTATTGTTCCAGATTTGAATATCAAAAAACAATTGAATACTGGTATAAATGTTATAGAATTTACTCCACCAAAAAAAGGTACTCTTAATTTTAGTTGTTGGATGGGAATGGTGAGAGGGAAGTTTATTGTGGAATAGTTTGGATTTACAAATTTGGTTCTCCCCCTAGTAGCGGTAGTGCACAGATGTTTAGAGCAAAATAGGAACGTCATTTCGAGCGAAGTGAACGAGGAACGAGTGAACGAAGTCGAGAAAACCCCTTAAGTTACTGAATAAATTAGACAGCAAGGGGATCCCTCGACTCCTTTCAGTCGCTCGGGATGACGTCTAAATTTAATAAAAAAAGGTTCAACACTCGACCTGTGTCAAATCTTCGCAAGGTTGTGCAGAATTTATTAGATTCTCAATAAAACATCTGTGCACTACCGCTAATAGGGGAGGAAATTGCTAAGTAAATTTTTAACATAATTTAGTATATGAAAAAGAACTTAATTATTTCTGGTATGCACTGTGCCTCATGTGCAGTAAGTATCGAACGTAGTCTGCAAAAACAAGATGGTATAAAAAGTGCTAGTGTTAATTATGCTATGGGTAAAGCTTATATTGAATTTGACGAAAGTAAAGTGAAAGATGAAGATATCGTCAAAGCTATAGCTAGTGCTGGTGATTACAAAATTGTGAGAGAAGGGTTAGGTGAACATCATCATTTGGATAGTATAAAGGCCAGTCGCAATAAGTTTGTTGTATCGTTAATTTTGACCTTACCACTTCTTGTAGCGATGTTTTTCAACGTACAAACGTGGTTTGTTTGGTTTGATGTATTTTTATCTTTTATTGTTGTCTTTGTGATCGGTTTGCAATTTCATCATGGAATGATTTTGCAACTAAGACGTTTTAAGGCTAATATGGATACGCTAGTTTCTGTAGGTACTTTGTCTGCATTTTTTTATAGTATTTACGCTATGATGATTGGTGCGAATCTTTATTTTGAAACAGCTGCTGTTATTGTAACTCTAATTTTACTTGGCAAATATTTGGAAGTCAAAAGCAAGGGTCG
>JBAYUH010000012.1:0-30776 GCA_041675185.1 Candidatus Magasanikiibacteriota bacterium
AGTATTGCTATTCTTAATGGTTTAAATTCTTTTTCTTTTATTATTGTCTTTATGTTCTTCCAGACATTGTTCTTTCCCTTCATAAATGAAGGAAGAAGAAACTTAAAAAGAAATATTGGAAAATAAAAGAAATTGCGGAAGTAGTGAAGGAGGATTTGGAGTTTGAGGTGACGGAGACGTTTTATGTTGGTTTTCAATGATGAAGAATCACCATAATTATCCTTGTTAAGAAGTGCTTGATGTGAATGCCAAAGTCCATGCCAAAACCAATACTTATCAAAAGAAGCAATCTGTTTGGATTGATCCATAATATCTTTTTGTTTACCTTTTAGATTGTCCCGAGGAGGATTGAAATATTTCATACTAGATATTATTTAAAATTTGAAAATAAGTTTTAAAGTTCCTCCCCTAGTAGGGAAAGGCTCCAGCCAGAGGACTGGTCCATCCTTTGGTGGAAGGTGGGGTCTGGAGCAAGATAAAACGTTTTGCTTGTAAAACGTTTTGCTCAAAGATGGACCCCCTCTAACTCCCCCTACTAGGGGGAGAACATTTTGATAGAATTTTTTAATTGTTTTTATTATAACAGATTTTTTTATTTTGTGGAAATGTTGGTTATGTGAATACTTGTTTTTTAATATTTTTATATTTTTCCGCCATAGGCGGATCCGCCTATGGCGGAAATATTTTCATGCTCTAGTGCTTTCATGTTTTCATGTTTTTATGTTTTTTATTTTGTGAAAGTTGTTGTCTAAAGTCCTCTAAAAAGTGGCACACCATTACTTGGACTAGTAGGAACATATATTGTACCTTGTCTATCTTTTAGACCACTAATATACAAATAATTTAAATAATTTTGTGACAAACTTTCATTGATTATTTTTTGAGAATCACGTTGTCCTTCAGCTTCAATACGTTTGCGTTCAGCTTCTTTCTTTTCTGTTTCCAAAATAAAATCATAACGCTCAGACTCTTGTTCAGCTTGAAGTTTTTGCTGAATACTATCAGCCAAATTGGCAGGCAATTCTACCTGACGAAGTAAAACATCTTCTAAACCTATTCCACGTGGTTCCATTTTTTCTGTAAGTTTATTTTGAATTTCTTTTGCCACTTCCAAACGCTTTTCTGAATAGATATCTTTGACATTATAATTAGCTGATACTTCACGAATAATACTTCGGATTTGTGGTCTGATAATACTTTCTTCATAACTCAAACCCAAATCTCTATATACATCACTAGCTTTTTCTTCTATCAAATGATAAAGCACTGTAATATCCAAATTTACACTAAGACCTTCTTTGGTCAAAGTAGTAATAGCATCATCTCCATAGTGTACACCCTCTCCTTGAGTCGCACTCATAGTATAATCATTGGTACGGATATTCATCTTAGTCACTTTCAAAAAAGGATTTTTGAAATGAAAACCTGAAGACAATTCATTATCCATTACTTTTCCAAACAAAGACTGAACACCAGTTTCTCCAGCACCTACTACAACCCAAAAAGAACTTGCAAAACTAAAACCAATAATTATTAAAAAAATAAATAAAAAAATCCAGCTAAAACGCTTTGGATTGTACTTATTTGGGTTGATAGTCTCCATATGTGGTTGTGAATTATATTTTTTAATAAAAAATAACAATAAAACTAAATAGAAATTAGATAAATTAATATATTTGTAAATAAATTATCTTATTACAGTAAACATAACATAAAAGTAAAGGAATACAACAATTAAAAATACTACACCATCGATAATATCTTTCTTAGAAATATATTTTTTAAAACCTGGAGAACTCTCAACAGGACCTCTAATAGCATTAGCAATAATAAGTAAAGGACTTAAAATAGCAATAAAACCTAACATGGACATAAACATATGCCAAAAAACAGATGAAAAAACTGGATTCAAAAAAGAGTTTACAAAATAACTTTGTAAAAAAACAAAAAACCAATATAACACAAATAAAACAATCAAAATAATAGCATCCTTAGTATTTTTGTTTTTAATTGATTTCAAAATCATAATATATATTATATTTATTAAAATATTAATCAAATTTTATAAATTATCCTTTTATTTTAGATAAAATATACAGCAGAAAGAAAAAAGAGAGAACAAATATTATACCCAAAACATAACCTACTGAAGAGATAACACTCTCAGTCTTTGTTAACTTTACTCTAAACCCTTGTATCAAGTCGACAATAACAAAAATAGAACCAAAAATAGCAATTATCTTCAGCGTCATTTTCAAACTCTGCCAAAAAATAGATAAAAACATTGAATCCAAAAAAGAATTTTGAAATAAATCCTCAAAAAAAACCATGAGCCAGTACGATAAAAACAAAATAACAAGAATAAGTGAACCTCTAATATCTTTGCCTTTTGTTGATTGTAGTAACATAATTTAATTATCAAATTTTATAGGGATATCAGGATTCATTTTTTGAGGTTTATCCTCTACTACTTTATTAACAAAATTGGAATTGGAATTAGAATTAGAACCAGAGTTAGGAGTTGATGCAAGGTTATGATTTTGATGAGAGTTAGAGTTTAAATTAGAATTATTATTTTGCTCTGCAAAATTATTTTTATTTTTTTTCTTTCGCTTACGTTTTTTCTTATGAGGCACAACACCAACAACACTTTCATTTTTGTTTATATTTGTGTTATTTGAAACAGACTTATTGACTACAGTTTTTTCAACATATACATTATTTGCAAAACCAACAACAGGTTTTTCTACAACTATAATATTATTTGCTATAAATTTGTCATTGGACAAACTTGATAAATAATTCAAATCTGTGTCTGGTAAATATCTCAAATCTCCTACACCACCTGCAACTTCTTCTTTTTGTAGTGGCAAATTTGGTAAAATTTTTACAACACTTTTCGGTTTTTCAATATTTTTTTGAGGGACTTTATTTTCTACTTTTTCTATTTTTTTATTTTCTATGACAATATCCATATCATTACCATCATCATCGCCCAGCTGATCTCCACCACCTTCCATACCACTCCAACGCAAAATTTTATCCGCAATTACATCACGATGTCTAGCATATCTTTCACGAGAAACACGTATGACTTTTTCAGCAGAACCAGTCGGTGAACCTATTGGAGACATAGTCATCGAAGAAAATGGCATCGAAGCTACACCATCAATCATCAATTTCAACAAAATTTTATATTTGGATAAATTTACAATATCTTGTTCGACAAAAACTGGTGCAAATTCTTTGGCCAATATTTCAGCATCGGCAGCACCAACACGAAAAGTAACTATTGTACCCACGTTACCAAAAACAGCATCGGAAACCATCTCATCAAGCTGGGCAACATATTGGTGAGCCATTATAAGACTAAGCCTATATTTGCGAGCTTCTGACAAAATATTAGCAAAACTTGGAGAAGCAAAATTTTGGAATTCATCCACATAAAGAAAAAAATCTTTACGTTCATTTTCTGGCATATCTACTCTTTCCATAGCAGCAAGCTGGATTTCGGTAATAAGCATACCGCCAAGTAGACGACTATTATCTTCCCCTATTCTACCTTTGGACAAATTCATAATCAAAATTTTGCCACTATCCATAATCTCACGAATATTGATAGTGGATTTCACTTGAGCTACCATATTGCGGATGACTGAAGCTGACAAAAATTGACCAATTTTATTTTGGATTGGAGCGACTGCCTCTTGTGCATATCTATCATTGTAACTAGCAAACTCAGTCTGCCAAAAAGCTTTGACAACAGGATCTTTCAATTGTTTAACAACTTTACGTCTATAATCTTTGTCTGACAAAAGTCTGTTGATACCAAGTAAAGTAGAACCAGGATAATCAAGTAAAGCCAAAATAGTATTATTCAAAATATATTCCATTCTAGAACTCCATACATCTGGCCAAATTTTCTTGAATATTCCCATAAGTCCTGCAGCAACCAAATGTTTTTGTCCTTCTGAAGTGACTTCCAAAATATTGAAACCAATTGGATATTCCACATCACAAGGATTGAAATAAACAACATCATTGATACGGTTAGCTGGAATATAATTGATAATTTTTTCAGCAAAGTCTCCGTGTGGATCCACAATACCTATACCATGGCCTTTGTAAATATCACTCAAAACCATATTTTCCATCATCGTAGTTTTTCCCATACCTGTCTTACCAATAACATACATATGACGTCTTCTGTCATCAGTCTTAATACCAAATCTACGTAATTGATTACGATAATTAGTTTGGGCAAAAGCACAGACTTCTTCTTCAACAGCATTAATTTTCCCTTTTTGTTTCAAATGAATATTTGGCATAATGTATAATTTGTATAAGAAGATTATAACACAAAAAAAATATTTTGACTACAAAAAAACACTTCTGAATTAGAAGTGTTTTTGTAACAATGAAAAAAATTATTGTTTTTCAAGTGTCAAAACTTGATTTGAACCTTGTGGTTCAATTACCAAATTAGCTCCATCAAAATGATAATTGTAATTACTTGTAGTAGTCATACCAGTAAATTGAACAGAAAATGAAGTGTCTGTAATAGCAGTAATATCACCACTATTAACAAGAGCTCCGCTACCAACAGTCAACTTTGCTTTACCGTCAAAGGCATAAAGCACACCTTTATTGTAAATAGCCAAATCACCAGTAGCTGTAGTTACTTTCCATTTACCATCTAATTTGTCTTGTGATTCTACAGTATTACTAGTTGTAGCTGGAGTAGTAACAGCACTAGGAGTAGTTTTACTACTTGTACTAGTATTGTTTGCAGTAGTAGATGAACAACCAGCACCTACCAAAGCTAAAACTCCCAAAACAGCAACTACAGAAAACTTTTTATTCATAGTTTTTCTTTGTTAAATAAATTAATAAATTAAATTCAATTATATTTTATCATTTTCCCAAAAATCAGTCAAACTTTTTTTGACAACTTTTCCACAATGTCAATTATAGTTTGTTTTTTAGCAACTGGTAATAATGCTTGCAATTTTGTAGCCAATTCTTTTTGATCTTCTTTGTCAACCAATAAATCTCGTATAATTTTGGCCAATTGCAAACCACTAGAAGTAATTTCATTGACAAAAATAGCCGCCTTATTTTTTTCCAAAAATTCCACATTGTCTTCTTGATGTCCTGGTTTAGGAATAATAATAGCTACTTTACCCAAAGCAGCTATTTCACTTAGAGTACCAAAACCACCACGAGAAACGACAATATCAGCAATAGCATAAGCTTCTTTCATTTCTTTGGTAAAAAATTGATACACCTGATAATCCAAAAAATGTTTTTTAGCTCTCTCTACCAATTCTTGTGGTCTTTCTTTACCTGACAAATGTATTATTTGCACGAAACCAGACAAATGTTGTGTAGCTTCTACTACCATTTGATTGACTTTGGCTGATCCAGTTCCTCCACCAGTAGCAAAAACCACAGGTAAATTTGGTTTTAGATGAAAAATTTCTTGAGCTTTTTTCCTATCTCCATGCAAAATATCTTGACGCACAGGATTTCCCAACCAAAATGTTTTTTTTTGGGAAAAATGTTTAACATTTTTTTCTACTGAAGTAGTCACTATACTAGCCAACGGTGCCATCAATATATTTGATAGACCAATCTTAATATCTTGTTGATGAATCCAAGTAGGAATACCCAAAATCCAAGCAGCAAAATGCAATGGTACTGACACAAAACCACCAGCCGAAATACACATATCTGGATTTTCGTGCCACAAAATTCTTATTGATTGAAAAAAACCAACAATCACTTTGATAATATCTACAATATTGAATACAGAAAAATAACGTCGAAATTTGCCAGAAGTAATAGAAACAAATTTTGTATCAGTTTCTTCAATTAATTCTTTTTCTGGACCAGTCTTTGTGCCAACCCACAAAAATTCTGCTTCTGGATATTTTTCTTGTATAGTTTCTCGAATTGCCAACAATGGTGTCACTGGACCCAAGGTATAACCACCAGAAAATAAAACTTTCATATTTAAAATTAAAACATTAAAACAATAAAACATTAAAACAAGAGTAAAATAATCTCAAACAAAGTTGTTTTAATGTTCTTGTGTTTTTATGCTTTCATTGTCAGCTGTGTTTACTCACACTAACTACAATACCCATACTCGCCATACCAATCAACAAAGCACTACCACCGTGGCTAACAAAAGGCAATGGTACTCCAGTCAAAGGTAAAATACCTATAATAGCTCCAATATTCAAAAACGACTGAACAAAAAGCCAAGACATAACACCTACCACTAACAGTTTACCAAATAAATCCTGACAATGCGAGGCAATGAAAAACCCACGCTTCAAAATCATAAACAATAAAAGTAAAAACCCAACTACTACCAAAAATCCCAACTCTTCTGACATAATAGCAAAGATACTATCACCATGCACTTCTGGCAAATATTGAAACTTCTGTATAGAATGTCCAAAACCTAGACCAAAAAAACCACCAGAGCCAACTGCCAAAAAAGCTTGGTTTATCTGGTAACCTTGACCTAGAGGATCTAATTCTGGATGTAAAAAGGTCGTAAGTCTCTCTGCTCGATAAGGAGCTAAAGCAACCAAAAACATAAAACCAACCACAGCCACAATAACCAACATCGCAATATGTGAAAATTTGGCTTGTGCAAAATACAAAACAGCCAACACAATCGCAAATAAAATAGAAGTAGTCCCAACATCTGGTTGTAAAGCTACTAAAGTCACTGGTATCATACCAACACCTAAAGCTACCAAAAATCCTTCCTTTAGGTCCAGTAATTTTGTTCCCATTTTGTTTAAAAACGCTGCCATATATATTATCATAGTCAATTTCATAGCTTCGGCAGGCTGAAAAGAAAAACCAAATAAATTTATCCAACTGTTAGCACCAGTATTATTTGTAGAACCAATACCAGGAATAAAAACTAAAAAAAGTAAAATTAAGCCAAGAATAAAAATAGGAGTTGCATATTTTTTCCAAAAAAGAAAATCAATTTTAGCAAAAAGAAAAAACAAAAAAAGTCCAGGCAAAAAACCCAAAAAAATTTGTCTTTTGACAAAGAAATACTGATCATTGAAGTCGTGAATACCTACAGCTACCCCAGCCGAACTAAGGACCATTAGACCAAAGAAAACTAGAATAAAGAAAAAAATAATCAGACTATAATCAGCTCTTGACGAACTTTCTTGTTTCATAAATTAAGCATTCAAAAAAACCAAAACAAAAGTAGAAAAAATAATAAAAATTTGACAAAGTACTGCTACAAAATTCAAAATCTGTGCCATAAATTTGTCTTTTTTGTAGAGCAACCAACCCATAAAAAAATTAATAGACAAAATAATAAGACCAATTAGCGGTACAAAAAAAATCTTCCAACTCTCCCCAATATAATCAACACCATAAAGTACATTGTAGTGTAAAAATAGTTCACTAATATTTGGTAATTGTAATTTTAGCCAAAACCAAGAAAACAAATTCAAAGACAATGACAAAATAACCATAATAATGATAGGTGGAGAGAAGAAGTAGAGTTTCAATGGGTAAAGTCTTAGCTTCATAGATATCTAAAAAATAAACAATAATAAATAAACAAATTCCAAATAATAAACAAACCACAAATTACAGACCACTTTTTATTGTATATTGTAATTTATTTGGTATTTGTCTATTGTTTTTTGTATATTAAAAACCTTTCATTTAAGTATATTATACCTTAATAACTATCCCTTGACAAGTTAATGGAATTAGGCTATACTATCCCCGATCTACTTTATATATCAATTTTTAAAATTTACTAATAAATAACCCATTATGGCACATAAAAAAGCCGGTGGAACCACCAGGTTGGGACGAGACTCCAATCCACAATACCTAGGCGTAAAAGTCAGTGATGGCCAAACCGTCAAGACAGGTATGGTCTTAGTCCGTCAACGTGGCAGTAAGATCCACCCAGGAAAAAATGTTAAATCTGGTAAAGATGAAACTTTGTTTACACTAGCAAACGGCAAAGTAAAATTCCAAACCAAAAAAAGAAGAAATTTCACAGGTGTATTAAAAACAGCCAAATATATTCATGTTCTTCCAACTATTTCAGAAGAAACAAAATAAATTTTCAAAAAACGATCTTTTCAAAAAGATCGTTTTTTTATTGTTTGAGAGATTTGTGATACAATATAGAGAAATAAATGACAAATTTCAAAATCCAAATGTCAAATCAAAATTATAAATCAATAAAATTTATTTATTTGTCATTTGTAATTGATTTGAAATTTGAGCTTTGAAATTTGTTATTAAAAAATGCTTTAGTAAAAATAATATGTATTTATTTTTTGCAACTCTCCTCCAAGCCATATTAATTCAGCTAACTGGACTATTCGGCATATTTTTCATCATTGGTTTTTTCCATTCAATAATCCAACAAAAAACTCTAGAAAATTATCAACGTAGTCTGGGATGGAAAGGAATACTCTGGACCGCTTGGATAGGTACACCTATTCACGAAATAGGACATGCTTTTTTTGCTTTATTTTTTCGACACAAAATATTGAGTGTTAGAATTTTCGAACCCAATGCTCTGTCTGGCAATCTAGGACATGTGGATCATTCTTACAACACCAAAAGTCTTTATCAAGTCATTGGCAACTTCTTTATCGGCGGAGCACCGATGATCTTTGGTTCTACAGTACTTGTCATTTTCCTATACTCCTTTGTACCAAATGCCAAAGAAATTTTTACTCCCATATTTTCACATTTTCAAAACACTTGGCAATTTTTACAAGCAATATTCCAAAGTCTCAAAAATCTTTTTACTCTTGAAAATATTAGTCATTGGAACTTCTGGGTGTTTTTCTATTTTTCTATTGCTGTAGCTTCTCACATGGCTCCAAGCAAACCAGATAGACATAGTATGTGGAATGGATTTTTTTGGATTGTAATTTTGATAATCTTAGCCAATGTCATAGCTCTTCTACTTGGCATGAATATTACTAAATATGTTTTGAATCTTAGTCAATACTTAGGATTATTTGTAGCAATATTTCTCTATGCTTTTATTTTTGCTTTTTTACATTATTTGATTTCTACAATGATTTTGATTTTGTTTAGAAGGAGGTAAAATTTTTGTAAACAAAAAACCACTTTTTCAAGCAGTTTTCTCTTAATCCTTATTTTTTCCTAATCTTTACCACAAAAAATCCTTCAATATATTTGTCCGGTAAAATACGACAGCAATTATTTATCATTTTATCAAATTTTACATTTTTCCACTCAGGTAAATTCCTACTTTTTTCAAGACCATTTATTTCAATTTTTTCTATTTCCATTTCTTCTCCAAATTTTTCTTTTAGCCAGACAATTTGGCTTTCATTTTCTTCTGGTGCAAAAGTACAGGTGGAGTAGACTAATGTGCCACCAGGCTTAAGACAAGTCCAAGCAGAAAATAATAATTTCTTTTGTAAAAAAGCGTGATCCTTGATATTCTTCTCATTCCAATAAGAATAACTACGTCTATCAGCTAGATCAATTCTCGCTTCTGCACTGCAAGGTGCATCAAGTAAAACCTTGTCAAAATAATCTTTATACTTTTCAAAAATTTTTATACCATCTTCATTGATAAGTTTGAAACTCCAATCATCTTTAGCTTCATCAATTACTCCGAGCAAATTCATATTGTAAACAAGTTTTTCAAAACGTATTTTGTCTATTTCATTGGCAACCAGTTCTCCATTTTTACTCATCATCACAGCTATCTGACTAGTCTTACTACCAGGAGCTGAAGTCAAATCCAACACTTTCTCCCCTACTTTTGGATCCAAAACTATTACCGGAACCATGCTGGCCAAACTTTGCAGATAGATCTTTCCATCAGAAAATAAGTCTGTTTTCATCAATTCAGATTTACTTTTGTTTTCCAAAATAAAAGCATCACTAAACCAAGATACTCTTTTTACTTTGAAACCATTTTGTTGTAATTTTTGGAGTACTTCGACTCTATCATTTTTCAAAGTATTCACCCGAAAAGTAGTTTGACGTGCTTTGAAAGTAGTCAAAATTTTTTGGGTATTATTTTTTCCAAAAATGAGATCCAAACGTTCTAATAATTTTTCTGGTAAGTTTACTTTTGCCATATTTTTTATAAATGAAAAATACTCTTACAAGAGTATTTTTATCTTGGCGGAGAGTGAGAGATTCGAACTCTCGATACCCTTTCGGATATGCCACCTTTCCAAGGTGGTGCACTCGACCACTATGCGAACTCTCCAAGTTAGTCAAAAGTCTATCAAGTCGAAAGTCCACAAAGTCCTTCAATTTGATGTTTTATTTTTTGACTAAACGCTAATACTTTAGCTTATTTTAACAAAAAAGTCAAAGACTGTGTTGTAACAACTTTTGACTTGATAGACTTTACAAACTTTATAGACTTTATGAACTACTAAGACTACTTACGAAACTCAGTGATCAATTCCATCGCACTATCTACACTATCTACAATCTGATAAAGTTCATCATCTTCGTCCCCTGCCGTCTCGAATTCATGTACAAAAATTTCTTTGATAAAGGCATGTAAAGGTCCCCAGAAATCATGCCCAAAAAGAATTACAGGAATACGTTCCATTTTTTTGGTTTGGATAAGAGTAAGAACTTCGAAAAGCTGATGCAATGTTCCAAACCCACCAGGGAAAAAGACAAAAGCTTTGGAAGGTGCCGTAATTATAAGTTTACGAGTAAAAGGAAAATTGAAACTAATAGCCTTCTTAACATAAGCATTATAACTTTCTCTACTACCGTGTTTCATACTAATTCCTATAGATTCTCCACCCATTTCAAAAGCACCTTTATTGGCTGCTTCCATAATACCAGTTCCACCGCCAGTTACCGTAGCAAAATTATTTTTAGCCAAAGCTTTGCCCAATTGATAAGCATTCTCATAATATGGTGAATCTTTGCTCATTGAACGAGTACCTAAGACTGTTACATCTTCTATTATACCAGTTAAAAATTCAAAACCTTCTACCAACTCAGCCATGATTTTGAAAATTTTCCAATCTGTACCACCATCAGCACACTTGAAATTAGTAGGATCGAGTTCGCAGATGTCAGTAGGTTCTTCAATATCTTTTATAAATTCAAAAGCTTCTTCAGCTGTTTCTACCAAATGCCAAAGACCTATCTCTTCTTTACTAGCAGAACTAAATGGTAAAGATTTATTTTTCAAAAAATCCAAAAGTGGTTGCCAATATTTCTTACCAACCAAAATTATTGGAGAACGTCTCATCTTGCCCAGTTCCATCAAATCTACTACTTCAAAAAATTCATCCATTGTACCAAAACCACCAGGAAAATAAATAAAAGCATTGGATGGTGAAATAAGCATCACCTTGCGAGTAAAAAAATAATAAAAAGCTGTAGAATGTTTAACAAATGGATTAATACGTTGTTCAAAAGGTAATTGAATATTTAAACCTACCGAAATACCGCCTGCTTCAAAAGATCCTTTATTAGTTGCCTCCATAATTCCTGGACCACCACCAGTAATAACTGTAAAATCATTTTTACCCAAAAGACCGCCTATTTGTTCAGCTACTTTATAAAATATATCATCTGGTTTGGTACGAGCTGAACCAAGTATCGTAACCTCACGTTCCATTTTGGATAAAAACTGATAACCTTCAACAAACTCAGACATAATACGAAAAATACGCCACGACTCTCTATAGTCACCACTCTCATTTAGAGCATAACTAAAATCTTTTTTAACAACTTGCTTTATTTTTTCGTTTCTCTCCTTTTTCATAATTTATTTATTTATATTTTTTCATCAGCTGATGAAAAAATATTTTCCTTAAGTTAAACATTTTCAATTAGATTTGCAAAATTGAGTAATTTTTCTTCACTAAGTCTAGGACCGATTATTTGTATTCCCACTGGCAATTCATTACTATCTTTGCCACCAGGAATAGATATAGCTGGCAAACCAGCCACAGCACTAGGACTCACAAACATATCTGCCAAATACATAGCCAAGATATCTTCTTTCTTTTCACCAATACCAAAAGCAGTAAAAGGTGAAGTCGGTGTTAGAAGTAAATCTACTTGAGCAAAAGCTTGGTTGAAATCTTCTACAATCAACGTGCGTACTTTTTGGGCTTTATTATAATAAGCATCATAATAGCCAGAAGACAAACTATATGTCCCGACCATAATACGACGTTTTACTTCTTCTGGGAAACCTTCATCACGTGATTTGGCATAAATATTGTACAAATCCTGTGCTTCACTTGATCTCACACCATAGCGTACACCATCAATACGACCAAGATTTGAGCTATCTTCACTAGGTACGATAATATAATAAACAGGAATCCCATATTTGGTATAAGGCAAAGAAACTTCTTTGAACTCAATAGCTAAGTGTTTATTTTTTTTGATTGTTTCAATTTTACTTTCAATCATTTTTTTTACTTCGTCATTCATTCCTTCGGCTTCAAAATATTCTTTTGGTAAACCAATAACAAATTTATTTTTTTTATTCAAATTTTTGGTATATTTTGGTACTTTATCAATTACAGTTGTAGCGTCTTTAGCATCTTGTCCAGCCATTACTTCCATAAGTATAGCTGTATCTTCCACAGTCTTTGTCATAGGCCCAACAGTATCGAGTGAACTAGCCATAGCCATGATACCAAAGCGAGAATTACGACCATAGGTTGGGCGAAGTCCGACAATGCCACAAAAACTAGCTGGTTGACGAATAGAACCACCAGTGTCTTCACCAATCGCAAAAATACACTGATTGTCTGCCACAGCAGCTGCTGAACCACCTGAAGATCCACCAGCAACTTTGGTAAGATCATGTGGATTAGCTACTGGTCCATACATAGAATTTTCATTACTAGCTCCATGTCCAAAAGTATCACAATTATTTTTGCCAATAAGTACAGCACCTTGAGCTCGAATTTTGGCAATCACAGTAGCTTCAAAAGGTGGAATATAATTATCCAAAATTTTGGCAGCTCCAGTAGAACGAGAATCAAGAGTGTTTACAGCATCTTTGACAGCAAAAGGAATTCCAGTCAATAATTGTTGTTGTCCATTAGCAATCATTTCATCAGCTTTTTTGGCTTCAACCAAAACAGTATCTTCAAATACAGAAATAAACGCATTCATTTTTTCGTTGCGTTCTTTTATTCTAGACAAACAAGCATTGGTCAATTCTACAGAAGTGAATTTGCCTTTTTTCAAACCTTCGTAAGCTTGTCTGATTGTTAATTCATTCAATTTTTTCATAAAAAAATATCAGTGTAAATCTATGTCTAAAAATCAGTATTAGTCCACGTTCTCAAAAACAGCGTCAACTTTTAACAAGTCACCAACTTTTTCTGGGAAAAGTGCAATTAATTTTTTTCTTTTTTCTTCTGAAGAATCTACTACAATATCTTCACGTACCACATCTTGTAAACCAGTAACTTGGGTAGTTTCATCAACACCTTCAGTATTTACCTGTGCCAACATATCCACATACTGAAAAACAGTAGACAACTGTTCAATGTACATATTTAATTTTTCTTCCTTGAGTTGTAGACGAGCCAAGACGGCAATTTGTAAAATTTGTTCTTTGTCTAAATTCATAATTGTCTAATAATAACAATATTATAACAAGAGAATACAGAAAATGCAAGAATAGAAAGATAGTCTAATCTTGACTTTTTGTCTAAAATAGGCTAGTATCCTAATTGGCTAGTCGATGTAAAGGGAAAAAAGTTAAAGGTGAGCTCACGCTTCCCAATGGCCGTTTTCTACCACTAAAACTTTCACCGACTAGCCCACTTCCAAAAATTAAAATATTCCTTTAGATGAGGAATATTTTTTTATCAAAAATAAAATTTTACAATAACTTCAAAAATTCTTTTTCATCCACAATCTTCACGACCAATTCTTCAGCTTTGTTATATTTACTACCAGGATTTTCTCCAGCTACTACATACGAAGTTTTTTTACTGACTGAACCAACTACTTGTCCACCATTGGTTTTTATTTTTTCGGTTATTTCTTCACGAGTCAAATTTGGCAAAGTTCCAGTCAAGACAAAAGTAAGTCCGGCTAATTTAGCAGAAACTTTTTGTTTTTTGAGAATAATTATTTTGACACCATTATTTATCAAATCTTCCAAAAGTTTTTGATTTTCTTTGTTCCCAAAATAATCAACAACTGATTGTGCTACTCGAGGACCTACATCATTGAGATTTTCCAATTCTTCTTTTGAAGCAAGACTTATTTTTTTGAGACTGGCAAAATGTTCAGCCAATTTTTCAGCTGTTTCTTCACCCACATGTAAAATACCCAAAGCAAAAACAAACCTAGCCAAACTAATTTTTTTGGAATTTTCGATAGCTTCAACTAAATTTTGAGCAGACTTACTAGCAAATCTTTCCAAAGGCTCCAAATCACCAAGCTGTAAAGTAAAAATATCTGCTGAATTTTTTATCAAACCTTCATCAAGTAATTTTTCGACAATCTTTTCTCCCATACCATCAATATTGAAAGCTTTTTTGGAAACAAAGTGGATAAGATTTTCCAATTCTTTGGCATAGCATTTATTATTGGTACAAACCAAAGCTACACCTTCTTTGTTTTCTCCAGACAATTCATATCTTTTTATTTCGCAATGGCAGACTGGACAATTGCTAATTTTTTTTACTTTTTTTTCTTCGCCTGTTCGCAATTTATCCAAAACACGTATTACTTTTGGTATAATATCTCCAGCTTTTTCAACAATCACAGTATCACCTATTCTAACACCAAGTCTTTCTATCTCATCAAAATTATGCAAAGTCGCATGTGTTACTGTAGTACCAGCCAATTTGACCGGTTCCATCAAAGCTACTGGTGTCAAAGCTCCAGTACGCCCCACCTGCCAATAAATATCTTTGATCTTGGTTGTCCCCTGTTCAGCTGGAAATTTGAGTGCAATAGCCCAACGAGGAGCTTTGCCAGTGAAACCTAAGACATCTTGATATTTTCTTTGATTTATTTTTATCACGACACCATCTATCCAAAATTCAAAACTATTTTTCTTTTTTTGTAGATCTTTATAAAACTTCCAAATATCATCTATATTTTTGCAAACTTTCCAATGTGTATCAGTCAAAAATCCTAGAGTCTGCAAAGTTTTCAATTCTTCTTCTTGTGAATCTAATTTCAAATCTTGATTATCAAATTTGGAAATATCATAAGCTGTCAAACCCAAATTTCTTTCGGCTACAATCTTTGGATCAAGCTGGCGAATCGTGCCAGCGGCAGCATTACGCGGATTGGCAAACAAAAGTTCACCTGTCTTTTCTCTTTGTTTATTTATTTTGGTTAGCATCTTGGCTGATAACCAAGTTTCGCCTTCAGCAACTAAATTTATAGATTTGTTTAATTTCAAAGGTACAGTGTGAATTGTTTTGATATTATTAGTAACATCTTCACCTATCTTACCATCGCCTCTTGTGGCAGCAGTTTTCAAAATTCCATTTTCATAAGTCAAAACCATGTGTAATCCGTCAATCTTAAGTTCACAAACATAGTCCAAATCTTTTGGTCTTTCACTCAACTCTTTTTCCAAAATCTTCAAATTTCTTTCTTGCCAATTTTCCAAATCTTCATGATTGAATGCGTCATCAAAAGACCATTGTGTAACAGTGTGGACAATTTTATTAAATTTATCCAAAGGTTTACCAGCCACACGCTGAGTTGGAGAATCTAGAGTAATCAGCTCTGGATATTGTGATTCTATTTTTCTCAATTCATCCATCAGACCATCATACATCTGATCAGTCACTTCTGGATCATTTAGCACATGATAACGATAACGTAAATCATCTATCTGTGCTCGTAATTTTTGTATGTTTTTTAAGTCCATAACAATATTTTAATTTGTTTTTATGTTTTAATGCTTTAATGTTTTAATAAAATTGAGATAAAATAGAGATACATTGAGATAAAACCCTTTAACTAAATCTCTGTGTAATCTACAAAAAATCAGTCTAAATCAGTGTCAAAAGATCAACCGAAAATACCAATCCAAAATATATGTACCAAAAAACATCGCAATAAAAGTGGCCAGACTAAGATAATTTCCAAAAGCAACTTCTGTCATCATTTTTTTCTTTTTACTCAAAACAAATATTATACTTACAATTCCACCAATTATATAGGCTAACCACAAAGCTAATAGTAATAATTTCCAACCCAATATTATTCCCATAAGTAATCCTATTCTAATATCTCCACCACCAATCCACTTGCCTTTGGAAATTACAAATTGTAATAAGAAAAAACCACTACCAATCATAGCACCAATTAACATTGACAACCAACTAACTTGTAAAAATAAAGAAAGAACAAATATAATACCAGCAGAACCCAAAGTCATAATATCTGAAACTTCCATGTACTTAGTATCATAAATAAAAATAAAAAGTAATACAAACAAAGAAAGACAATCTCTAATTATAAATAACCAAGAAAAATTTCCTCCAATAAGGATAAAAGATAAGTGGTAATAAAAAACAAAACAAAACAAAAAAGCTAACAACAATTCTACAATAGGATATTGCCAACTAATTTTCTCATGACAATGACGACACTTACCACGCAAAAACAAAAAACTAAAAATAGGCACATTGTCATACCAACCTATCATCTTGTGACATTTTGGACACTCTGATCTAGTATTCAAAGACTTCTTTTCGTGCAATCGCCATTCTAGAGCATTTAGAAAACTCCCAAAAACTAACCCTGCAACAAAAAGTAATAAAAAAAACAAAATTTGTAATGAAAACATAAAATAGTTAAATCAAATTAGTGAGACGAAATACACTAAGATTATATCACAAACCCACAACTTAAAAAAGTCCCTGAATAGGACTTTTTAAAGTATAATATCAAAAATAAATATTATTGTGTCATACCAGATTCTGTAGCTGTTACAGTACCGATAGCAAATCCACCAGCACCTGCAGTTAAGACACCATGGATAGTATATCCAGTACCATCAGTTGAAACATAATCATAATTCTCATTAGTGTCAGGTCCTTTTGGAACTAAGCCCATATAAGGAGAAGAACAACCTGCAGTAGTAAAACCGCTAGTATTCAAACAAGCATAATTAGTATCTCCTAAATCTATAGGAGAAGCTGTTGTTGTAGGATAAGCATTGTTATCTGTATAATACAATTCAAGAGCTGTTTGTATTTGCTTAATATCTGAAAGACGTTTGGCGTCATTAGCTTTTTGACGAGCTGAACCAAGGGCTACTACTGCTAGAGTAGAAAGCACACCGATAATGGCGATAACGACCAAAAGTTCGATCAAAGTAAAACCTTTTTTATTCATTCGTATCACCCCCCTCCAAATTTTTCAAAGATAAAATCATAATTTTTATTTACAATTCTTTGTTTACATTTGTAAAATTCTTTTTATTTTTTCTACTGTTTCAGAAGGCTTGAAATGAGCTTTTATCAAATAATCCACAGCACCCAATTGTAAACCTTTTGTTACATCGTCTTTTTGTCCCAAATTAGTCAAAAGAACTACAGGGATACCAACCAAATCGCTGTCTTTTTTCAAATTTTCCAATACTTCGAAGCCATCCATCTTAGGCATCAAAACATCCAACAAAATAATGTCTGGTCTTTTCTTTTTGGCAGTATCTAAACCTTCTACACCATCTGTAGCCACAAATACTTTAAACTTTTCCATTTCAAATTTTGTTCTATAGATATTACACAAAAAATCGTCGTCTTCTACAAGTAACAAAACTGGGGGTTGCTTTAGCATACAAATTATTTATATAATTAAATTATAATACAATAATAAACTTTTTTTCTTTTTAAGAGAATACCTAGAAATTTACAATCCTCTACAAGAATAACCAAAGATTCAAATTACTAATAGAATTATATCAAAATAATCAATAATTACACAGAGACCATGTGGATAAATAAATTATTTAACAATAATATTGTCAAAATTCCTCAAAGCCAGACCAATAGCTACAGACATCCTAGGTCCCAAATTATCCAAAATTTTGTTGATACCATCTTGATGCATCACTCTAGCCCAAGGATTACCAATAAATACTTTCATATCAAATTGACTCTTGATATAATCTTTCAAAACAGGAAAAAGACTAGAGCCACCTGTCAAAATAATTTTTTCAGGACGTTTACCAATATTTACATTTTGTTTTAAATACAAGTCAAAACTATATTTTATTTCTTTTACAATTGGATCCAAAATCTGTTTGAATGAATCAAAAGATAAATGAGGATTGTCAATTGATAAACTAAGTTTTATTTTGTTGGCAATATCTTCACCAAAACCAAGAGAAGATGCCAAAATTTTGTCAAAATCATTGCCACCAATTTGAAGACTTCTATAAGTCATTGGCATAGAATTATCTATAATAAAAAAATTTGTCCTCTCAGCCCCAACATCCACTACCATAGAAACTGCTGTGTCACGCCCAACCAAAGATCTAGCTAAGGCAAACGCTTCTGTTTCCAATTCCATCAATTGTAATCCAGCTCTTTGAAAAATTGCTGAATAAAAAGAGATAAGCATTTTTGGGGCAGCCGTCACCAACAAACTAATATTACCATCATCATGACTAGTCAAAATCTTTTGAGGAATAATTTGCATATCATCGACTGAGTAAGGTATCATCTTGGCAATTTCCGAACGTACTATAGTAGAAATCATCTTTTCTTCTACTTTTGGCAGATTCATCACAGTATGAAAGACTTGTGATACTGGTAAACTAGAAGATGCAAAATTTGTTTGGACATTGGCCTTTTTCAAAAGGAATTTTAACATTTTGGCATAATCATTGATACGAGTATCTTTCATTATCAAATCGTTTAGACGGCGAGCTTCTATTTTTTTCTTGTCTTCTTTTTCTTCTGGTAAATATTGACGATCATTTTCTTTGTTTAAATCATCAATATTTTTTTCAAAAGTTTGTTGCAAATGAATATCTAATTTTTTTTCTAAAATACCATAAGTCCAAAGCTGTGGTCTATTTTTGGCATTTTTAAGTTCCACAATCTTAAGACCGTGGGCACCGATATCCACTCCTAAATAACTTTTTTCTTTTGACATAAAAGATAATCTAATTAATATTGATATTATAACACAAAAATTAAATAATAGACAATAGAATAAAGTTGAAAGTCTATAAAGTCTTTAAAGTCAAAAGTCTTCATAAAAATTACAAATTTCAAAACCAAAATTTCAAATCAATTAAAAATGACAAAGATTAAAATAATTCAAATTTATTTTTTGAATTTGATTCCTCCCTAGGCGGACAAGTTGATATTTGGATTTTATCATTTGAAATTTTATTAGATGAATTAGTAATTAGAAATTGGGTGAATTTTATTTAGTATACATCTTCAAACCATTTTCATCCAAATTCAAAAATATATCCCCTTGCAAATCTGTCCGCCAGATAGTACTAGAACTAATTCTACCCAAACGACTCAAAATACGACGTGATGGATGACCAAACTTATTATCTAGACCACAAGAAGCAATCGCATTATGTGGACTAATAATTTTGATAAAATCCTGTGACGAAGAACTATCACTACCATGATGTCCTAATTTCAAAACATCTACATCTAACTGATTACCGTAAGTTGCTATTAGATATTTTTCTAATTCTACTTCAGCATCACCCATAAACAACATACTTTTGTCCAAATAACTTAGTTTGAAAACTATAGACGTGTTGTTGGAGCTTGGTGTAACTGTAGAATTTGGAATACCCATATTTTGTTTTACAGAATGATCAGGATACAAAATATGCAAAGTCGTACTAGCAATATCCAAAACAGATTCTTTGCCCACTTCTATATAGTTAGCATTTTCATTTTGGATAGCCGACCAAAAAGCTTCCCACGTCTGATCACCTTTTTTCTCTAGACCACTATAGACAATATTTTTTATTTGAAATCTGTCCAAAACTTCAGCACAACCACCATAATGATCAGAATCAGGGTGTGTAACTAGCAAATAATCAATATCATGATCATAATACGGCATAACACGTCCCAAAGCCTCCAAAATACGTCCATCTATAGCACAATCCACCAACATCTGTTCACCGTCTGGAAATTCTATGAAACTAGCATCTCCTTGTCCAATATCTAAATAAGTTACTTTTAGACCTTTGTTTGTACTTTCCACAGTAACTTCTTGTTCTGTTTGTTCTGCTTGTTTTGAATTATTTTGTTGTTTATTTTTTTTGACAAAGAAAAGCATTGACAAAACTATGATTAAAATTAACAAAACAGCTAACTGCATTTTTTTCATATCTTTTTCTTATTTAGATTTTTATAAATCCAAAAAATTATTAATAGATAAAATAGCAACATCATCCACCAAGCAAATCTCAATTCAATAGTAGCAAAAGACAAATTGGCAAAAAATGTTACAATAATTACAATATATTTCATCATTACAAAAGCTAACCAAGACAAAATTTTGGCTAGTGGCAAAAATACAAAACTAGATATAATTACAAAAAAACCACCAAACATAATCCAAGGTAAAATCCACAAAATAAGAATATTAACAATTGGTGAAACAATAGACAAACGATTGAATTGATAAAGTATCAATGGCAAAGTAGCAATAATAGCTCCCAATGTTGTTACCAAAGATTCTTTGATAGCAAACAATTCTGGTATTTTGCTAAAATACTTTTCCAAAATTGGTACAATATAAATAAGCCCTAAAGTAGAAATAAAAGAAAGCTGAAAGCCAACATCCCAAACCAAAATATATGGATTTTGCAAAGTCATAATCGTGGCTGTCAAAACCATTACACTAGAAATATTGGCTTTGCGACCAATTTGTTTAGTCAACAAAACTATTACACCCATAATCCCAGCTCTCACCACTGAAGCACTAGCCCCAGCAAAAATTACAAAGACAAAAATACCAAAAACAATTATCCAAAAAGCTTTTTTACGTGGAATATAAAGTCTGATACACAGAGCAATCAGAATTGTAGAAATAATAGTAATATTATAACCAGAAATAGCTACAATATGTGTAACACCGGTCCGGCTAAACAAATCATTCAAAGTACCAAGTCCACCCCGATAACCATAAAGCAGTCCTGCCATAAAACTAGCATAAGGTTCGTGCCATAATACATTTATTTTTTGAGCAATAATATTTTTGAATTCAAAAATTTTTCCTAAGAAAAAATTACCATCGCTCTCCCCTATTTTTTCAATATTTTTTGGAGTACAATCCACAAAAACACTATATCTAGCTAAATATTTGTCATAACGAAAATCTTCTACTGGCTCTGGTTTTTGCAACAAACAAGTAATTTTCAATTTATCACCATATTGATAGCGTGGGTAAAGACCAGATTTGAAATAAAAATTATTTTTGACAGGACTTTTCTTTTGAATCATCTTTTCATCACTCAAAAACTGTGTTGTTACAATATAACGTACACCATCAAGACGAATATCTGGCTCACTACTCACAAAACCTTCCACTACTTTTGTTTCTCCATAAAAAAATACTAAATTTTTGTTATTATCCACAGGTACAGTAATCAAATAACGCAAAACACCAAAAACAAAAAATAATGCACAAAAAAATACAAAACGTAAAAAAATATTATTCCAAAAAATAAATATAAAACTAAATAAAACTATAATCAAAACAAGCAAAAAGAAACGACTAATTTGCCAATCAAAAATAGAAAACAAAATAATAGCTAGTAAAAAAGAAAAGCAGTACATAAAAAATGTTCTGCTTTTTGATGATAAAATTTGTCCAAACAAAATCATAATCAAATTCCAAAATCATCCAAATAAATATCTTCACCACTATCAGTAGTAAATTTACGTTTACCAGTATTATTATTGACTTTCTTATCACTACTAGTAGCTGACAAAATGGCAATATTCTCCATTGGCAAATTGACTGGTGGTTCAGCTGCTTTTGTTTCAGCTTTTTGCACCATTGGTGTTTTGACATGAGACATTGGAAAATGCCACAAAGTTGCCAATTCTTCAATATTGAAAACTACTGCCTTTGAACCAACATTCATTTTTCTCTTGATAAAAGCTTTGAATAAATCATTTTTCTGACCATTACTTGCTTTTTCACCACGCACATCAGTGGAAGATTTTATTACAATAGAATTTGATGTAGGACTATTGAATTGATTGATAGCACCCACTAGAGCATTGACACCTCTTTCTCTTTTGAATACTTCTTTTCTAGCCACATAGACTGCTCGTAATTTTGTCTTGAGACCTATTTTGCTGATCTTTGCTTCCATAGCTTCAAGTATTTTTTGTTGACCAGGTGTCAAATATTTTATTTGATTTTTTTCTTCTTTAGTCACAGCTTTTTTGTCACCGCCAGAACCACGTTCAGAACCAGTGATTTGAGCATTCAATTCATCAAAACTTTTACCAAGTTCTTTGGTCAAAAAATTATCTGTAACAAAAGACAAAGGATGTTTTTTTGGAGATGCTTTTTCACCAATCAAAGATTTTATTTTTTCAATAGCTTTTTCCTTCCAACTATTACCAACTGGTTCTATCAAAATTTGAAACCACATTTGTTCTCCAACACCAATACGAGTAAAACTTTCCAAAAAAGTACCCATAGGATCCTTGAGAACAGTATCTTTGGAAATGTTGTGTTCAAAATCACGATAACTACGCAATGGATATGCAAAATCTTCTGATAGGGTAAAATCCCCTACCCAAACATCATATTCGTCATTTGGATAAATTTTTGGCACAGAATTCACGTAATCTTCCACTTCAGTAATTTCAGCATCAGGATATTGAGCATAGACAGAAGCTTCTACCAAATCTCTAAATTTTTCTTCTGTCCTAATCAAAAACTGGATATAACCTTCTATACTTATAATCTCCAAACTAAAACCTCTCTGTTTATAACCTTCACGAAATTTGTCAAGAAAATCTGGCTTACTATAAGCCCCAGCCAGATGAGCAAACATTTGCTCTACAGCCAAAGGTGTCTGAACGTTTTCTGGAGGAATATCAATTGCCAAAACCATATATTTCCATTTTGAGGTATTCCTAGTATCTTGAATATGATCAGCATAAAAATTGATTATAGCAAAAGCCAAAAGCCAAACAAGAACTACCCAACCAAAAATAGCAAACACTTGGGCTATAATAGTCCAAGTAGGCTGAGTAAAAAAATTCAATAAAATATTTAGATAATTGTCAACAAAAGCAAAATCCATATTTTAGACATCTAATAATTTATATATCAATGGATAAAGTACAATCAGACCTAAAAATAACCAAAACCATCCCAAAGTTCCAGCTACATATCCAGCGAAATAAACCAATGCTAACAAAACTATTACCAAAGTGGTAATAAGTACACGTAAAAAATTATCACCCATATAAAAAAAATTAAAATACTATATTAGTATTATAGCACAAAAAAAAAATTCCCGAAACTGTGGGAATTTTTTCGTACAAATATCTTTTATTTTTGGGACATTTTTTGCCAAACAACCAACAAAGGACTTGCCAAAAAAATTGATGAATAAGTGCCTAAGAAAATACCAATAATAAGGGCAAGTGAAAAATAATGAATACTACTACCACCAAAGAAATACATAGCAGACAAAACCAACAAAACTGTAAAAGAAGTATTTATGGAACGAGAAATAGTTTCATTTATACCTTTGTTTACTACTTCATCAAATTTTTCATAACCATACTTGATCAAATTTTCACGTATACGATCAAATACTATGATAGTATCGTTTACAGAATAACCAAAAACAGTAAGCATAGCCACCACAAAAGGAATATCCACTTCTACTCCATAAAACTTACCAAGTAAAGCAAACACACCCATAGTACCTATGACATCATGGATAAGAGCAATAACAGCTGTCACACCATACTTCCAAGATTTAACTGGCTTAGATACTTTGCGAAAAGCATAAGCAACAAACAAGACAATAGCCAAGACCACAACAATAACCACTTCTATCGATCTTTGTTTTAATTGTGCACCAATAGCTGGACCAATAGTTTCTATACGATCTTCTATCAATCTATTTTCAGTTATATTATTATCATTTGTACTGGTTGTATTTGTACTTGCAGTAGTACTAACCACAGTAGCTTCAATATTTACCAAATTAGAATCTTGGCTAGTGGCAACAACATTACTCACACCTTTATCTTTGATTACTTCAAATTTGTCACGCAACTTTTGCAAAATAGCTTTGTGTTCATCTTCAGAAATAAATTTCATTTTCAAAATATAGCCATTGTCTTGGGTTGGCTGAACAAGTACATTTCCATAAGTATTATCTGAAAACTCAGCTTGCATATCACCAAATGCAGGTCTATCTCCGGTAAAACTAATTTCCATAATGGATCCACCTGTAAAATCAATACCTGGTTTCAATCCAAAAATTATTATAAATAATATACTCAAACCTACCCACAAACAAGAGATGATAAAAAATATATTTCTTTTTCCGACAATATTAAGCATATTTTTATTTTTGTTCTTTATTAATAAAAGTACCCCCCAAGAAAAGCCAACCTCCATCACGCTTTTTGAACCAAGGTACAACGAATCTAAGCATTACTCTTGTAACAGTAATAGCACTAAACATAGATAACACAACACCAATTCCTAGAGTGACTGCAAAACCCTGTACAAAACTGGTACCAAACCAAACAAGCAAAATACAAGTAATAAGTGTAGAAATATTACTATCACGAATAGATGACCAAGCACGTTTGAAACCTTCTTCTACACCAGCCTTGAGACTTTTGCCAGAATTTAATTCTTCTTTGAGACGTTCGAAAATAAGTACGTTGGCATCCACTGCCATACCAATAGATATTACAAAACCAGCAATACCAGCCAAAGAAAGTGTCACACCAATTATCTTGAACAAAGCTAATGTCAAAGTAATATAAAGTGATAAAGCAATTACAGACAATAAACCTGGTAAACGATAAACAATAAGCATAAAAAGCATCACAAGTAACACACCTATAACACCAGCATAAAGACTATCTTGCACAGACTTGGCACCAAGAGTAGCACCAACAGTTTGTTGTGAAATAAGATTCACAGGTACTGGCAAAGCACCAGCATTCAATCTCTGAGAAAGTAATTTGGCATCTTGTAAATTGAAACTACCAGAAATAACAGCTCGTCCATCAGTAATAGCTGTTTGAACTGTCGGAGCACTGATGATATCATTGTCCAAAAATATAGCCACCTGTTTACCAATATTACGTTTGGTAATATCAGCAAACAAATCTTTACCATCGTTGTCAAAATTTAGCGCAACTTGGATAGAACCTGTTTGTGGGTCACTTACCACTTCTGAATGTTTCAAATTTTTACCAGAGAGATCAGTATTTTTCCAAGGATCTTGTGGTGGCAAAATATCAGTAACTTTTTCGGTTTTTACCAAAATTCTCCAAAGTTCATATTCTTTGGTATTTCGTTCGTCTGTTTTGTAAATAATATGGTAACCAAAAGCTGTTTCAACAGGACCGATAATTTGTCCTTTTTGTGCATCAAAAGCAGCTTTCTCAAATTCTGGTATCATCTGACCAGTACCAAACCAACCTAATTCGCCACTATTTTGAGCTACACTAGGATCAGTAGAATTGTCTTTGGCTAATTGTACAAAATTATCAGCATTAGCTTCATTATAGATTTCTTGTGCTTTGGCCAAAGCTTGTTCTTTGGTGTACAAATCACTATTACAATTTTGAGCTCCTTTGTAACAAATCAAAATATGACTAGCTTTTACTTCTTTTTCACCATCACGTTCTGCTCCTCTTTTTACAATATTATATCCTTCTGTACTAGTAACTAAAATTTTATTTGTTTCACCTTCTTTGACAGTCTGTGCCCAAGTATATAATTCAACATACGGAGATTTGGTATTGATATAATTCAAATAACCACCATTATTTTTACTATTTTGATCGTCAGAATTGTTTTGAGCCAAATCTTCAATTTTTTCACCTGCTGTTATTTTTTTCAACAAATCTGTAGCTTTTACTTTGGCCGCAACATTAACAGTGTCCAATTGTTTTTGTTCATCAGCTGTTAATTCACGAGCAGGAGTATTGTTTATTTCTTTGAATTCCAAAATAGGAGTAGCTCCAATCATAGAAATAGCACGTTCTACATCAGACACGCCTGGTAACTCTACAATTATACGACGAGCTGTACCTACTTGAGTTGTTTGAACTTGAGCTTCGGAAACACCAATACCATTTATTCTTTTTTCTATCACACCACGTACACCTTCTACAGCAGATGCTTCTTCTCCAGCTGGTATACCTCTAGTATCTGCTTCATATACAAGATGAGCACCACCTTGCAAATCCAAACCCAAACGAAAATTACGTTCTGATATATTTGGCAAACCCAGATGTAAATTATTATTTAACCAATTCACACCTTTGTTAAAAAATTGTGGTGCAACAAAAATACTAGATACAAAAAGTAAAGCCACAATACCAAAAATCCCCCATCTTATTTTCCTACGAATATTTGTTTTTGTCATAATTCTACTTAGTCCTCGAAATAAATCGAGAAATTATTTGTAATTTCTAAAAGCTCTTCTTTAAATAAAGAGCAGTCAAGTGGTCACTATTGTACTTGTTTTACAGACAAACGTCAAGGCTAGTTAATCACAATAAAATCAGAATATTGACTTTTTTAGTATGCGATGTTATTCTGATATGTCTGTCCTTGGAGGAACCAGACATTTCCCTTTAAACCTTTGATGGAGTTTTGAATTGTACAAACCAAACAAATTGGTATTTTTCTTCAAAGAACCAGAAAAAAGGCTACACCTATTACTGGTACAAGAAGAAGAGTATCGCATCTTTTTGGGTGAGATCAGCAACCACAAAAAGTTGACTGTCGTACACATCGACGTCGACAATCCAGCCAACCTTCATCTGGTTGTATTGATAAACCAAGCCTTGGATAAGATCAAACGTTCAGAAAAAACTGTTGGTCTTGCCGTTAGGATAATGACCAAACAGTCATTCTTATCAGGTTTCAACAAATTCAAAGCAAACCCTTGGCTAGAAATACCTAAACTTGGTGAGAGAGACCATGAGTCACTCCCCCAATATCACAATGGTGGAACACTTCTAAACAAGGCTATCAAAAAACTAGTCGAAGATTGTTTCTTGGCTGGTTTTCAATTTGCTATTGACAATCCGGACTTGAACATCCAGACCCGTACGTATTTGAGACCAAACAAGGTCTACGGGGACTGAAGGGAAATATTACCCCACACCGACGACACTGCGCGAAACTACGCGCATGTCGTCGGTCGGGAAATCTTCATTAATAAAAAAATAAAAAAACTCTTTCAAGAGTTTTTTTATTTAAAAGTTTTTTTATGCAAAGTAAGTTAATAATTATTTTCCGTGACAATGTTTATATTTTTTTGGAGTTCCATCCTCTTTAATCGCTCCACAAGGACAAGAATTATTACGACCAACTTTATGTCCATCACCATCTCTAACTTTACCTTCTACAATTCCTGCTTCAGTATTGGTAGTTTTTTGAGCGCCTTTGAGAGTCAATTTGTCTTCAGACATAATACTTGGTGCCAATTGCAAACCAATATTTATTTTGAAAAAAGTATAAACAACTTCTTTTTGAATATCAGCAAGCAACTGATTGAAAAGATGAAAACTTTCTTGTTTGTATTCTACCAATGGATCACGTTGACCATAACCACGCAAACCAATTCCAGTACGAAGATAATCAATTGCTACCAAATAATCTACCCAAATATTATCAATAGTACGAAGTAAAACACTTTTTTGTAATTCAGAAATTATTTTTGCTTTATCTTCTTCTATAGCAATCTGACTTTGAATATTTTTGGTCATTTCCAAATATTGGTGTCTAGCTTTGGCCAACAAAAATTCTACCAACTTATCACGACGTTCTACTTCACTAATATTTAGTTCTGGATTATCTTTGCCCAAATCCAAAATTTCTTTTTTATCTTCGTCAGTAAGTGGAAAAATAGTTCTAACAGTTTCGTAAATTTCTTTTACATTCCATTTTGTATCATCTTCAGTGTTAGTATGAAAAGATACAATAAATTCTATTTCATTTTCAATCATTTCCATGATCATCTCATGAAGTGAGTGAGATTGTTCTTTGGATTTTATTATTTCCACCCTTTCTTCATTGTTTTCTTCTAATTTCAAATCTTTTTTGTCTTCCGCCACTTCAGCTTCAATAACAACTCCCTTTTTTTCTTTTTCAGCGAGATTCAAAACATGACGACGTTTTTTATAAACTACACTACGTTGTTTATTCAAGACATCATCATATTCAAGAAGATGTTTACGAGTATCAAAATGATGTGATTCTACTTTTTTCTGTGCACTTTCAAGCATCTTGGTTATAAACTTCTGTTCTATTGGCATATCATCTGGTATGTTGAAGCGAGTCATAACATTTTTGAGTCTATCTCCTGCAAAAATACGCATCAAATCATCTTCAGTAGAAACGAAAAATTGTGTTTCACCAGGATCACCTTGTCTAGCACTACGCCCACGAAGCTGATTGTCAATACGACGTGATTCATGACGCTCAGTACCCAAGACAAAAAGTCCACCAGCTTGTTTTACTTTTGCAAAAGTATCTGCAGAAAAAGGCACACCGCCAAGCTTGATATCCACACCACGACCAGCCATGTTGGTGGCTAGAGTCACAGCACCTGGACGACCAGCCTGAGCAATAATTTCACCTTCACGTTCATGATTCTTCGCATTCAAGACTTCATGTTCTATACCATTGATTGACAAAAACTGACTCAAATATTCATTTTTTTCAACAGAGATTGTACCGATAAGTACTGGCTGACCTTTAGCTCGACATTCTTTTATTTTTTCCACAATTGCTCTATTTTTGCCTTGTTCATTTTTGTAAATTCTATCTGGAAAATCCACACGAGCATCAAGTTTGTTGGTAGGAATTACCAAAACTTCTAGACCATAAATCTTGAAAAATTCTTCTTCTTCAGTCTTGGCAGTACCTGTCATACCAGACAATTTGCTATACATACGGAAAAGATTCTGAAAAGTAATAGTAGCAAGAGTACGACTTTCACGTTGAATCTTGACATTTTCTTTAGCTTCGATAGCTTGATGCAAACCTTCAGAATAACGACGTCCAGGCATCTTACGTCCAGTAAATTCATCAATAATAATTATTTCTCCATTGTCCACAATATAATCTTTGTCACGTTTGAAAAGTACTTCAGCTTTGAGAGCTTGTTCAATATGATGAACCAAAGTAATACCACCTTCTATATAAAGATTTTCTACACCTAACCATTTTTCAAATTTAGTAATTCCCACGTCAGTCAAAGTAGAAGCACGTAATTTTTCATCAACATTATAATCTTCATTTTCTTTCAATTGTTTTGTCCAAGTAGCAAAGCGATAATATTGATCAGTGGCCTCCTCAGCTGCAGCAGAAATAATAAGTGGTGTACGAGCTTCATCAATAAGAATAGAATCTATTTCATCGATTATACAATAATGCATTTCGTTCCCTGGACGCATTACCATATCTTCAATTGCTTGGACCATATTATCACGAAGATAATCAAAACCATATTCATTGTTGGTACCATAAGTAACATCACAAGAATAAGCTTCTTGACGAGAAGAAGGACGCAAAAATTCATTTTCTATTTTGAAACTTTCTTCTGCAATGGCTTCAGCACTTATTTCTTCTGGTCTAATCACAGAAGAATCATAAACAAAAGAAACGCGTTGATTTTGGATCACACCAACACTCAATCCCAAAAAATCATAAATCTTGGCCATCCAGACAGCATCACGCTTGGCAAGATAATCATTGACAGTAACTACATGCACACCCTTACCTTCAAGTGCGTTCAAATATACTGCCAATGTAGAGGTAAGAGTTTTACCTTCACCAGTACGCATCTCAGCAATCTTACCTTTGTGCAAAGCTGCACCACCAATCATCTGAACATCATAATGACGCATACCCAAAGTACGTTTGGCAGTTTCACGCACAGTAGCAAAAGCCTCAACCAAAAGATCGTCCAATGACTCACCTTTTTCAATTCTTTTTTTGAATTCCGAAGTTTTGTTTTTCAATTCTTCATCAGATAATTTTTCATATTCTGATTCCAAAATATTTACACCACCTACCAAAGCTTGAAATTTTTTGAGTTCCTTTTTGTTACCATCAGGAAATATTTTTTCTAAAAAAGACATATTTTTGTTTATTTTTTTCTATTTAAAAAGCTGGTGCATTATACCAGCTTTTGTAATTTTTGTCTACAATATGCAATAATCTTGTAAATACCTTAAAGGGAGTATCTTTTTTTCTCTAATATACTTCTATTAAGTCCCATTCACTTTACCTACCCAAGAGAAAATACTTTGGATGTTGTTCAAGATGACTTGGAAAACAGATTCTTCTTTTCTTGGTGTAAGGATATTGATGGTTTTTGATGTAGAGACATTGCCTGATGAGTCCATACTCTCTACTTGGAATTGGTAGACTACTCCTGGGTCGAAGTCACTGATAACAACGACGTGTTTCTTGGTGTAGTTACTATCTAAAAGAGTAGTTTGATCTAAGGTTGTATTTTCTTTGGAAAA
>JBAYUH010000013.1:0-28473 GCA_041675185.1 Candidatus Magasanikiibacteriota bacterium
AGTAGCTTTTTATAATGAAGAACCAGAGATGTCTGCCTCAAAAATAACCAATGAAATTATAAAAGCAATTAAGTCTGAAAAATACGATTTTATTTTGGCAAATTTTGCCAATGCTGATGCTGTATCACGTACTGGAGATGTCCAAGCTACGGTCAAAGCTTGTGAAGCTGTAGACAAAAGTATTGGTAAAATAGCAGATTATGTTTTGGCTGAAGATGGTGTCCTTTTTATTACAGCTGATCATGGTAATGCTGAGAGTATTTTGAATATGCAAACAGAAAGTACTGATAGAATGCCAAGTACCAACAATGTTCCATTTTTGATTGTCAAAGAAAGTCTGTTTGGAGTTTCTGGTAGAGCAGGAGATCCACCAAATCAAGATTTGAGTTTGTTACCAAAGTCTGGTGTTTTGGCTGATGTTGCTCCGACTATTTTGAAAGTATTGGGAATTGATAAACCAGAGGAGATGACAGGACACAGCTTACTTTAAGCACGTATCACATAACTCGTAACTCGTAACACACATATCATTATGGGGGAATTTCATAGTATTTTGAAGGACAAAATTACAGACTATATTTTGTTTGGTTATTTTGTTTCAAAAGAATTTCCAAAGGATGAATTATATGCACTGACTTCGCAATGTCGTAGAGCTATGACATCAGTATTATTGAATTATATAGAAGGCTATGCTAGAAAGAAGAAAAAAGTGATGTTAAATTTTTACGAAATTGCTTATGGATCTTTGCAAGAGTCAATTACAACTTTTTATTTAGCGTGCAAATTAGGTTATATTTCTACCAAAAATTATAAAGTTATATTTGATAAAAAGGAAATAATAGCAAAAATGTTGTGGTCTACAATAAATAACTTAGAAAAAGAAATAGCTTAATCAAGTTGATACGTGTTGTGTGGTACGTGATATGAGCTATTTATTTGTTAATCTCACTTTTTATATGCCTCACTATTTCCTCTTCTACTTCGTTTAAACTTTTTCCTATAATATTGAATTTAGTTTCATTTTCATCACCTTCGGCATCATATTTTTTCATTATTTCTGTAGCATGGTATTGAGGTAAGATGCGTAAAGTTCCAGAAATATTTTGGTTGTTTTCTGGGTCTTCGTTTAGAAGCAAAATAAATTGGGCTGATGGTGAAGTCGTGATTAATTCATCAATAATATTATTTAGATCTTCTTTTTGGGCTCCACTTCTCACGAAATCATCACGAGTGATAGTGGACCAGACAAAATTAGTTTCTTTGTCTTCTTTTAGGTGACTTAGTACTGCACCCCAGATTTTGAAAGTGGCAATAGATTTTGTTTGATAAAGATTTTTGATAATAAAACTTCTATCAGCTCCCAAGTCTACCAATTTACTAGCAACTTGCAAAGTTTGTGGTCTTACTTTGTTTTTTTTGAAACTATTAGTACCAGCAATAATACCTGTTAGTAATGCTTGAGCAACTTGTCGGTTTAATAATTCGGCTTTGCTTTTTTGTAACAAATCAAAAATAATTTCAGCACTAGCACTGGCTGGCAAATCTATAATATTGATTTGGCCATAATGTTCATTGTTGGCTTGATGATCAATATTGATAATAGGCTTGGTATAAAAAAAGTTTTCATGATCAGTATATATTTTTCCAAGAGAATTTAGATCAGGAGTATTTATCGTAATGATGAGATCGTACTTAAAATCACTTTGGCTGGTAGTAATATTTTCTTTGTTTATATAACCATTTTTTGGTGTAATAAAAATACGTAGTTTGTTGTCTTTGGTATCATAACTTAGTTCAGAAATTCCAGTTTTTTCAATATCTATATTTATTACAAAATTACTCAGTCCTTCAAAATTGTTTGTTATTTTTTGAGAATTTTTTAAAAAAGTATATTGACTGGGTAAAACAAAATCAGCACAGATTATATCTACGCGTTTTTCCATTTGCTCTAAGAAGAGCTTGAGTGCCAAAGCACTACCGATAGCATCACCACAAAAATGTTTTTTGAAAGTAATTAAAATATTTTTTTTATCTTCTATCGTCTTATTGAATTGTTCTATTTTATTGAGAGCCATATTTTTTTGTTACCATTAAGTATCTACAAGCTTAAATGCCTAGTGGCAACACCTCTTTTGTGTATTTTTTGAATATGAAAGGGGATAGGAGATTATATATGAAATAGTATTTTATGTCAATAGAGCCTAATAATTATTTTTTAGTTATTATTTAGCTAATTGTAGGCATTTTCTTGCATTTTTTTGTTTTTTATAGTAATATTGCTTAGTAAGAAATTTTTTGAGAATAAGATTTTGCTACTGATAAAAAGCAGATTCAGCAATCAGCAGACCCAGCAGAGTCGACTATGTTTTGAAGACTGATAATCTAGTAAACCTATAAACCAATAAACTATTAAACTACGATATGGACAAAGCCTACGAACCAAAAAAATACGAAGATAGTATTTATGAATCTTGGGAAGAGAGCGGGTTTTTTAATCCTGATAATTTGTCTGGTGAGCCATACGCTATTATGATGCCACCTCCAAATGTAACTGGTGTTCTTCATCTTGGACATGCTTTGGAAAATAGTCTTATGGATATTATGGCGAGATACCAGCGTATGCAAGGTAAAAAAGTTTTACTTTTGCCTGGTACAGATCATGCTGCTGTAGCCACACAAGCCAGAGTAGAAAAAAATTTGGTGGAAGCGGGTATGAAAAATCCGCGTGAAGAATTGGGAAGAGAAGGATTGTTAAAAAAAATTAGAGAATATTCAGAACAGTCAAAAGCTACAATTCTAAAACAAATAAAAAAAATGGGTACAAGTGCTGATTGGAGTCGTCTAGCATATACTTTTGATGAAGAAAGAAGTAAGGCTGTAAATACTGTTTTTGTAAAAATGTATAATGATGGACTTATTTATCGAGGGTTTAGAGTAGTGAATTGGTCGGTAAAAGGTCAGTCTACTTGCAGTGATGATGAATTAGTCTATATTGATAGAGAGGCAAAATTGTATACTTTCAAATATTCCAAAGATTTTCCAATTACTATTGCCACCACTCGTCCAGAGACAAAATTGGGTGATACAGCTGTGGCTGTAAATCCAAATGACAAACGTTACAAAAAATTTATTGGCAAAATATTTCCTGTAAATTTTTGTGGTGTAGATTTGAAAATAAAAATAATTGCTGACGAACATGTAGAGATGGAATTTGGTACAGGTGCTCTTGGTGTTACTCCAGCTCATAGTGGAGTAGACTTTGAAATGTATGAAAAGAAAAAAGCCGAAGGTGACCTAATCGAATTGATTCAGGTGATTGATGAAAAAGGAAAAATGACTTCACAAGCTGGTGAAGAATTTGTAGGAAAAACTGTTCTAGAAGCTCGTGATTTGGTGGTAGAAAAATTGAGAGCTGAAGGTCTCATGGAAAAAGAAGAAGAAATTGAACAGAACGTAGGAACATCGGATAGATTTGGTGATGTAGTAGAAGCTATACCAATGACTCAATGGTTTGTGGATGTGAACAAAGAAATTCCTGGTAGAGGTAAGAGTCTGAAGACTCTTATGAAAGAAGCTGTTTCAAGTGGTTTGGATAATGATAAAAATAAAAAAGTAACTATTACTCCAAATAATTTTGTAAATATTTATTTCAATTGGATAGACAATCTACGTGACTGGTGTATTAGTCGTCAAATTTGGTGGGGGCATCAGATTCCGGTGTGGTATAGAAAAGTCAAAAGTCAAAAGTCAAAAGTCAAAAGTATTGAAGATATATATGTTGGAGTTGAAGAACCAAAAGATATTGAAAATTGGACACAAGATTCAGATACTTTGGACACTTGGTTTTCTTCTGGACTTTGGACTTTTTCAACTTTGGGTTGGCCAAATGATACAGCTGATTTCAAAACTTTTCATCCTACAAACTGGATGCAAATGGGTCATGAAATTTTGTTTTTTTGGATGGCCCGTATGATTTTGTTTTCTGGTTATTTGTTTGATAATATACCTTTCAAAGATGTTTATATTCACGGAATTTTGCGTGACAAAGATGGTAAGAAATTTTCCAAATCATCTGGCAATGGTATTGATCCTTTGGTTATAATAGAAAACTATGGTACAGATGCTTTGCGTTGGAGTATGCTTTCTGGTATTACTCCTGGTAATGATTCGAGATTTTATACAGAAAAAGTAGAAGGCTCAAGAAATCTGGTAAACAAATTATGGAACGTTGCGCGGTTTATTTTAGCAAATATAGTTGATCCTAAAGTTGACGTTAAAAAACCAGAAGGAAAGACTCTGTCGGATAAATGGATTTTAGAAGAATTAGATAATATAGTTTATGTTGTCACATTTTCTTTGAATAATTTTGAGTTTTCGATTGCTAGTGAAAATTTAAGGCTTTTCACATGGGAAAGTTTAGCTGACTGGTATTTAGAAATTGCTAAAATAGAAGGAGAAAAAACAGAAGTGTTAAATTATGTTTTAAATACTTTATTAAAATTGTGGCATCCATTTGCTCCATTTGTGACAGAAGTAATTTGGAAGGAAGTTTATGGAGAAAAGAAATTTTTGATGATTGAAAAATGGCCAGAAGGCAGAGGAAATAAAGAAAGAAATAATTTTACAATACTTAGAAGTATCGTCATAGGTATTAGATCTTTGCGTGCGAATTATAAAATTGAGCCTGCTAAAAAATTGAACATAACAATTTCAGCTGGTGATAAAAAAGAATTTCTGGAAGAAAATGCTGAAATTATCAAAAAATTAGCACGTTTAGAAAAGTTACAAATAAACCAATCAACTGTTAAACCAATAAACTCTGTATCTTTTGTAGAAAGTGGTATAGAAGTTTTTGTTGAGCTTGCTGGTGTGGTGGATTTTGTCAAAGAAAAAGAAAAGCTAGGAAAAGAAATAGAACAATTAACCAAGTATATTTCTGGTCTAGAAGGCAAACTAAATAATCCTGGATTTGTAAGTAGTGCACCAGAAAATATTGTTATTCAAGAAAAAGCTAAGCTGGCTGAAGCACAAGAAAAATTGGCAAAAATTAACAAACAATTTCAAGCAATTTAAATCTTTAGAAAATAATTATATGAAAATAATTACTGATAAAAATAAAATTCAAGAACTTCTTGAACGTGGTGTGGAAGAAGTAATTGATAAAAATCATCTCAAGAAACGTCTTGAATCTGGAGAAAAACTTCGAGTTAAGCTTGGTATTGATCCGACAAGCCCTAATCTTCATCTCGGGCGCTCAATTCCATTACTCAAAATGCGTGATTTTCAGGAACTTGGACATCAGCTTGTATTTATCGTAGGTGATTTTACGGGTGTGATTGGAGATACGTCAGACAAAGAGAGTGAACGTCCAATGCTTGAACAGGAGATTGTGAAAAAGAACATGAAAAATTATGTTGACCAGGCAGGAAAAATTATTGATATCAGTAAATGCGAAGTTCATTATAATAGTGAATGGTTGGGAAAACTTACGTATTCAGAATTGAATGAACAGGCGAACATGTTTTCAGTCGCAGAATTTATTTCTCGCGACAATATTCGTCGCAGACTGGAAGCAGGAACACGTGTGTCGCTTCGTGAAGTTTTGTATCCGCTCATGCAGGGGTATGATTCGGTCGCAGTAAAGGCTGATGTTGAACTCGGTGGTACTGATCAGCGATTTAATCTGCTTGCAGGTCGTACCATGCAACCTCATTATAAACAACAATCACAAGATATTATCATGAATCCACTTGTGGCAGGAACTGATGGACGCAAGATGAGTTCAAGCTGGGGGAATACAGTCAATCTTACGGATGAGCCAAATGAAATGTTTGGGAAAATCATGAGTATTCCTGATGAGCTGATTATTTCATATTTTACCTGCATGACTCGAGTGTCAATGGAAATTGTTGAAGAATATGCAAAAGAAATGAAAAAAGGTGAGAATCCTCGCAATTTGAAAATGAAACTTGGGTTTGAATTGGTTCGGTTTTATCATGGTGAAAAAGCTGCAAAAATAGCCGAAGAATATTTTATAAATACTTTTGCAAAAAAACAAACCCCTACTGATATTTCAGAATTAAAACCTGCAAGTTACAATATTATTGAAGTGTTGGTAGAAGCAGAATTTTGCTCTAGTAAAGGAGATGCTCGTCGTGCGATTGAACAGGGTGGTGTCAAAGTAAATAACGAAAAAGTAACTGATTTTGACTTTGAAACAAAATCAGAAGATGTCGTGCAAAAAGGTAAAAGATTTTTTGTTAAAGTAAAATAATTTATGTTACCAAAAATAAAAAAAGAAATTTTGAAACTTCTAGATTTGCAAGAAGCTGATTTTTCTATTCCACCAAAACCAGAAATGGGAGACTTGGCTATACCTATGTTTAATATTGCCAAAGAACAAGGTAAAAATCCCGTGGAAGTTGCGAGTGTTTTTGTAGAAAATATCAAATCACAAATCACAAATAACAAATTGTTTAATGATGTTAAGGCTTTTGGTCCTTATGTTAATTTTTTCTTAAATACTTCAGAATTATCAAAATTAGTTTTGGAAAATGTTGATGAAAATTTTGGTAACAATAATATTGGCAAAGGCAAAAAAGTTTTGATAGAGTATCCTTCACAAAATACACACAAAGAATTTCATATCGGGCATTTTCGTAATGTCTGTATTGGTAATACTATTGTCCAAGTTTATCGCGCGAGTGGTTATGATATGACGCCGATGAATTATGTCAATGATTTTGGTCGCCATGTGGTGAAATGTTTGTGGGGAATTCAAAATAGTTCTTTGTTTGGAGTTCAGATTTCGGAGATTGAAACTACAGAAAATAAACAAAAAATGTTGGGTGAAATTTATGCCAAGGCTAGTAATTATTTGAAAGAACATGATGAAGAATACAAAGAAGAATTGGATAATTTACAAAAGAAGTTAGAAAGTGGTGAAGAAGAAATTACAAAATTATTTTTGAAAACAAGAAAATGGAGTACTGATGGTTTTGTGGATTTGATGACAGAAATGAAAGTAGAACATGATTCTATTATTTATGAGAGTGAAGTCAAAGAAGCTGGTCAAAAAATTGTAGACAAATTATTGAAACAAAAAATAGCTCAAGTTGGAGAAGGTGGTGCGATTATTGTAGATTTGAATAAATATAATTTGGATATTGCTTTGGTAAGAAAAAGTACTGGCGGTGCTGTATACATGACCAGTGATTTGGCTTTGTCAGAAGAAAAATTCAAAAGATATGATGTTGAAGAAAGTATCAATATTACAGGAAGTGAACAAGATTTTTATTTCCAGCAACTTTATAAAATTTTGGAAATTAGTGGTTTTGACAAAAAAATGACTCACATTGGTTATGGTTTGGTGAATTTACCAAGTGGTAAGATGTCTTCTCGAGCTGGTAATGTCATCCTTTATGAAGATTTGCGTGATCAGATTTTCGAGCATTTGGAAAAAGAAACTAGAGCTCGTCATTACGATTCCTTCTCAGTTAAAGCTCTGGGAGGTAAATCCGCCTTCGTTGAAAATACGGCGGACAAGGCGGACAAGTGGTCTGAAGAAAAAATAAAAAATACTGTGCAGATTTTGACTATGGCTGTACTCAAGTTTACTATGCAAAAGCATGAAGCTAACAAAGTAGTTACTTTTGATTTTGCTGAGGCGGTAAGTTTTGATGGTTTTAGCGCACCATATATTTTGTATACTGTAGCTAGAATAAATAGTTTACAAAAAAAATTTGGTATAGAAAAAATGAAAAAAATAAAAGTAAATTTTGCTCTTTTGCAAGAACCAGAAATTAAAAATTTAGTTTTGAAAATGTCAGAATTTCCAGAGGTAATTGTCAAATCTTTGGAAAATTACAATTCTTCAGTTATTGCGAAATATTGTTTTGACTTATCAAAAATGTATAATGATTTTTATAATAAATATAGTGTACTAAAAGCTGAGAGTGAAGATTTGACAAAAACTAGGTTGTATCTTAGTATCAAAGTGTCAGAAGTTTTGACAAAGGCTTTGAGATTACTTACAATAGATACGGTTATAGAGATGTAAACAAATGTTTAGTAGTTTGATAAATTAGCTTATTTATAATTTGTTTTTCGTATCACGTAACACATACCACATAGCAAATTGATACGAGATACGTGGTAAGTGTTACGATGGTACTTGATAAAAGAAATTATTTGTTAAATTAATTATGTTGTATAGAAAAATTATCCGTCCAATATTGTTTAAAACTGATCCTGAGAAGGTACATCATTTTGTTATTAGATTATTGGGTGCAATTAGCGTTTTGCGCCCTTTTTATTTTTTGATTAAGAAATTTTTGTTTGTCGATGATCCACGTCTTCATGTTCAGATTGGCAATTTGAAATTAAAAAATCCTGTTGGTTTGTCAGCTGGCTTTGACAAAGATATTATAGCTCCACTGGCTTATCCAATGCTTGGTTTTGGTTTTGCTGAACTTGGTTCTATTACTAACTCAGCGCAACCAGGTAATCCTAAACCAAGATTATGGCGTATTCCTGATGACAAAGGTTTGATTGTTTATTATGGTTTGTGCAATTGTGGAAGTCTAGAAACAGCCAGAAGAATTAAGAAAAAATTGGTAAAACGTGATATTCCTTATGGTGTGAGTATTGCTGTTACTACTGGACTCAAAGCAGATGAAATGGCTGATGATTATGTAAAGTCTTTTTTAGATTTATATGAACTAGCAGATTATATTACACTAAATGTTAGCTGTCCAAATGTAGCTAGTTGTGATGTTTTTGCTCAGGTATCTTTTATAAAAGAATTATTAGAAAAAATAAATAAAATTGTTAAAGAAAGAAATATTAGTAAAGATATTTTTGTAAAAATTGGTCCAGATATGTCTTATACAGATTTGGATAAAATAATAGATTTGTGTTTGGAATACAAAATTACTGGAATTATCGCTACCAACTTAATCAAGAATAGATCTTGGGTTCAAAAATTCAAATCTTCCAAAGAAAAATTGAATCATCCTGGTGGAATTTCTGGTAAACATTTGCAACAACGAACAAATAATATTATTCATCATATTAGTGAAAGATCAAAAGGTCAATTGAAAATTATAGGTGTTGGTGGTATATTCACAGCACAAGATGTCTATGATAAGCTAAAAGCAGGTGCTTGTGCTGTACAGATGATTACGGGATTTATTTATGGTGGTCCGTTTACTATTAGAAAAATTAATAAAGATTTGATAAAGATTTTGGATAGGGAAGGTGTGAATAGTTTGGGGGATATAAAATAATTATATGATTATAGAAAGAAGTAATAGTCAAAAATTGGCAGAATTGAAAAATGAAGTAGTTGTTTTTGTAGATAATTTGCAAGATCAATTGGAAGAATTGTGCGAAATTAGAAATCCTGAGTTACGTGATGATAAAGCCAAAATGTCTGAAATGAAAAATAAATTTGTTTTGGAAAATAAAGACAAATTTGTTTATTTTTATATTCCGTCTCGCAAAAGCTGTCACAAAATTTTGGAAGAAGAATGGTATTTTGAATTACGTACTGCTAGAAACAAAAATCTGATCACTCTGGAAGAGCAGAACAAATTTCGTAAGACCAAAGTAGCTTTTGCTGGTCTTAGTGTTGGTAGTAATATGGTCAGGATGTGTGCTTTGCAAGGTGGGCCAAAACAAATCAATATTGCTGATATGGATGTCTTAGGACTTAGTAACTTGAATAGAATAATGGCAGGAGTACATGATTTAGGAAGAAAAAAAACAGAAGTGGTAGCAGAATATGTTTGCGAAGTTGATCCTTTTTTACAAATAAATTTGTTTAGTGAAGGTATCAATGAACAAAATGTAGAAGATTTTGTTAGAATAAATAATGAATTAGTAGATGTAATTGTTGACGAAGTAGACGACATCAAATCAAAAATAGCTTTGCGTAAAATGGCTGACAAATATAAGAAACCATTGATAAGTGTGGCTGATAATGCTGATGGAGTAATTATTGAAGTAGAAAGATATGACAAGGATTTTACTTTTGCAACTTTTGCCAAAAGATTAGAAATTTTGCAAAGTTTTGGTAATCCACAAGAAATGACAATAGAAGACAAAGCCAGAGCTATTACCAAATTTATTGGTATTGAAAATATTGATACAGATATGTTGCTTTCAGTTTCAGAAGTTGGCAAAACACTTTATTCTTGGCCACAGCTTGGTGGGGCAGCAGTACTTTCTGGATTAGTAGGATCTTTTTTGATAAGAAAAATAGTTAATGGTAGTAATATCAAAAGTGGAGTTTATAATTTGTTATTGAAAAATCTTTTTAATTTAGGTAATAAAGAAGAGGAATTAAAAAGAGAAGAAATTTTAAAATTTTTTAATTAATTATTAATTTAAAATCATAAGTATGACAGAAGAAGTTGAATATTTGTTTTTAACAGGGGAGGGATTGGATATAACACAAGTACATAATGTGGCTTGTGAAAGTAAGAAAGTGAAATTATCAGAAGAAGCAAAAAACAAAATAAAAGAATCACGGGAGATGCTAGAAACTTGGGTGGATGAAGAAAAAATAGTTTATGGTATTACCACAGGTTTTGGTCCTTTTGTTTCAGTTTTGATACCAAAAAAACATCAGACAGAATTGCAAGAAAATCTTATAAGAAGCCATTCTTCAAATGTTGGTCCTCTTTTTTCCAAAGAAGAAGTGCGTGCAGCAATGCTATTACGTATCAATGCTTTTTGCAAAGGTTATTCAGCTATTAGATTGGAAACAGTAGAATTGATGGTAGATATGTTGAACAATGGTGTACATCCTTGTGTTCCTCAATTTGGATCTGTAGGAGCGAGTGGAGATTTGACACCGTCTGCTCATATTGCTTTGTCTATAATGGGTGAAGGTAAGACAGAATACGAAGGAAAAATTTTGGACACCAAAGAAGCCCTTGAATTGGCTGGTTTGAAACCTGTAAAATTTATGGCCAAAGAAGGTTTGGCTTTGATAAATGGGACAACTATGATGACAGGTGTTGGCGCTTTGCAAGTTTATGATACTTGGAATTTGATTAGAACAGCTGAAGCTATCGGGGCAATGTCTATTGAAGTATTGTTTGGTTCTATTGAACCTTTTTTGGTCTCAGCTCATCAACTGGCCAAACCACATCCAGGACAAATAAATACAGCTTATAATTTGAGTGCTATTTTGAAAGATAGTCAATTGATTTGGACCAAAGAAAAATTACAAAAAATTCAAGATAATTTACAAACTAAAGTAAAAGAAAACGGCGAAGTTGTAGAAAGTAAAATTCATGTGCAAAATGTTTATTCTCTTCGTGCCACACCTCAAATTTTGGGAGCTGTGCGTGATGCTTTGGATTATGTAACTAAGCAGATAACTACTGAAATGAATTCAGCCAATGATAATCCTTTGTTTTTCAAAGATTTGGATTTGGTTTATCAAGGTGCTCATTTTCATGGACAACCTGTGGCAATGCCAATGGATATGTTGTCTATCTCTCTAACAGAAATTGCCGTATTATCAGAAAGACGATTGAATAAGCTTCTTGATAGAAGTAGAAATGAAGGTTTAACACCATTTTTGGCTGGCAAAGATTTTGGTTTGCGCTGTGGTTTTGAAGGTGCTCAATATATCCCGACTGCTTTAGTAGCTGAATGTCGTACGATGTGTGTCCCAGCTTCGATACAATCTATTCCTTCCAATGAAGAAAATCAAGATGTCGTTAGTATGGGTTTGGTAGCTGCTCGTAAAGCTCGTGATATAAAAGAAAAAATACAATATGTTTTGGCAGTAGAACTTTTGGTAGCTTGTAGTGCTGCAGAAGAAAGGGGAGTAGAAAAACTTTCTACTGTTAGTAAAAAAGTTTATTCTTTGCTAAGAGAAGAAGTTCAGACTTATAGTCAAGATAGACAGATGTCTTTAGATATTGAAAAAGCAAATAAAATGCTCCAAAAAAATATTTTTGTGAAAGAGATTAAAAAAATTATTCCAGATTTAAAATAATTTTATGTATGAATCTTATGAACAATTATCATCTGATTTGAAAATACAATCAGCAGATTTTTGGATGAAAAAAGGTGAGGACTATGCTTTGGAATTGTTTCATAAAGTGGCTGAAAATGTACCAGCTTACAAAGATTTTTTGTCCAAGAATTCAATCAATCATAAGAAAATTATTACAATAGAAGATTTTAAAAATATTGTTCCTATTATTGATAAGGAAAATTATATTTATCAATATAGCTTAAGTGATTTGTGTTGGAATGGGGATGTTACTCAGAGTTCACTCATATCCCAAAGTTCTGGTACTACTGGTCATCCTCATTTTTGGCCACGTTTTACAAAGTATGACAATGAATTGAAATTAGTCCACGAAGTTTTTTTCAAAGATTTGTATAATACCAATAACAAAAAAACATTATTTATTGTTTGTTTTTATTTAGGTGCTCATATTGCAGGAGTAGTTACTGCCAATGCTATTCGAGATATTTTGGGTGGTGGTATGCCAGGTTCTTTGGTGACTACGGGAATAAATAAAAAGGATATTTTCAACACCATCAAGAAATTATCACCATTGTTTGACCAAACAATATTGATTGGGTATCCTCCTTTTTTGCGTGACATTGTTTTGGAAGGTGAAGAGAATGAAATTAGTTGGGAAAAAATAAATTTGAAATTTATGTTTTCTGCTGAATCTTTTCCTGAAAATTGGAGGGATCATTTGTACCAAAAATCAGGTATAGAAGATTTTTTACAAAGTGGTTTCAATGTTTATGGTTGTTCAGAGATTGGATTTATGGCTCATGAAAGTGAAATGACTATTAAATTGAGAAAATTTTTGGAAAATAATTCTGAATCTAGAAATTTGTTTGGTTTGTCAAATGGGTATGTACCAGCTATCTATCAATATCATACTTGGAACAAATATTTTGAGTCTATAAATAATCATTTGGTTTGTACTTCAGACAATGGTCTGCCTTTGGTTAGATACAATACAAAGGATGTTGGTGCTGTGTATAGTACAAGTGTTATCAAAGAAAAATTTTTAAACAAAATAGAATTGAAGCATTCTTGGAATTTGCCAATTATTACTGTTTTTGGTAGAAGTGATTATACAGCTACAATCTATGGAGTCAATGTATATCCTGAACATATAAAAGCTATAATAGCCAAAGATGATTTGATATGTTTTGTTGGTGATAAGTTTTTTTTGAAAACAGTCTTTGAAGATGGCGAACAATCTCTTGAAATACATTTGGAATTGTTACCAAATATAAACAAACAATCTTGTTTGGATAATAATTTGTGTGAGATATTTTTAAAATATCTTCTACATGTGAATATGGAGTATCATAAATTGTATGATGTTGTTGGTGAAAAAGTAAAACCAAAAATATTTTTTTATGAAAATGGTTCAGAAAATTTCTATAATTTAAAAGCAAAAAATAAATATATTATAAAAGAATAATATGGAAAAAGAATTTTTTCGTAAATTAATATTAGAAGCTATCAATGCTCCATCTGGTGAAAATAGTCAACCATGGAGATTTGTTTGTTCTGACAATAAAATTGATTTGTATAATTTGCCAAACAGAGACAATCCTATCTACAATTACAAACAGCATGGTTCTTTGTTTGCACATGGTGCTTTGTTGGAGAATTTGTCTATTGTAGCTGATTTTTATGGATATGATACTACTATAGATTTTTTACCAGATTTTGTAAATAATTTTGTTGCTTCTATTAATTTAATTAAAAAAATAGATGAAACAAAAAAAACAAGTCTTTTTGATTCTATAAAAAAAAGAACTACTAATAGAAAAATATATCAAGATAAAGAATTATCTTTTGATATGATAGAAAAAATAAAAGAGATTGCCAATAGTAGCTCTGATGTAAATGTGGTTTTTGTAAATGATACTGGTAGTAGAAAAAAAATGGCTAGTATATTTAGTAAAAATGATGCTATAACATTGGAAGACAAAGAATTACACGATGTTTTTTTTGAAAATATACGTTGGAATAAAGAAGAAGAAAGTGTCAAAAAAAATGGTCTTTTTTTGGACACTATGGAATTGGCTCCTCCACAGGAAAAAATTTTCAAATTACTTAGAAATTCCAAAATAGCTAGTTTTTTTAGAAAAATTAAATTGACTAGGTTTATAGCAAACGAAAATGCCAAAATATATGCTTCTTCTCCTTTGTTTATATCTTTTGTAATAGATAATAAAGATGAAAATTATCTAAAAGCAGGGATGATTGCTGAAAAAATTTGGTTGACTGCGATAGACATGGGATTGTATTGTCAGCCTTTGGCAGCCTTACCTTATCTTTATGATAGAATAGAAAATTCTGAAATAAAAAAATTTTCTGAGGAACATACTAGTATAATAAAAGAATCTTATAGTGAAATGTGTGATATTTTGAAAATTTCAAAAGAAAAAATGGTTTGTATGACTTTGAGAGTGGGTTATTCGCAACCACCTAGAGCATTATCTTCAAAGATGGAACCGGAAATAATTTTTGTTTAGTTTTTTTATTTTTTATTTTGTGTTATAATAAAGAATATTATATTTATTTTCTATTTTTATGTTTGTAGGTATTTTATCTTTATCTTTGGTTTTGTTAGTCATTACATTACTAGTCAATCTTTTTTTGATTATATTGGTAAGAAGAGATCATAGTTTTACTGGAAATATTTTTATTTCTCTTTGTTTTCTGATGTCTTTGTGGCTTATATTATTATATGTAGATTCTAGCATAGGCCCTAGTGTACTATTAGCAAGGTTGAGTATTTTTGTAGCTACGGTGATGAGTTTACTTTTTTTTATCTTAGCAAAAGTTTTGCCAGACAAAGAATTAAATTTTAAGAAATCAAATATGATTTTGATTTTTATTTCTACTTTGTCTGTGATGCTATTGACTCTTTCACCGTTTGTATTCAAAAATATAAATATTGTAGATGGTAAAAGTAATATAGAAGTTGGTTATGGTATAGCAATTTTTGCTTTGTTTACTACTTTTTTTAGTTTTTTTGCTGTCTATACTTTGATTCACAACTTTATTCATGGTACAAAAAAAGAAAAAAGTAAAATAAAAATTGTTTTGGTAGGTCTTTCTTTGACACTTATTTTGATTACTGTAACTATACTTTTTCCTATTTTATTTTTTCATAATTTTAATTTTTTATTTTTGGCACCTATTTATGTCTTAGTTTTTTTGGTATCTGTGGCTTTGGCTATATTGAAGTATCACTTATTCAATATAAAAGTTGTGGCTACAGAATTTTTGGTCGTAGTGTTGGTGTTGATTTTGGTAATAGAAGGTATGACATCGGGATCTTATTTGCAAGTAATTTATAAGTTACTTTTTGCTTTATTAGTTTTTATAATCGGTTTTCTATTGGTTAAAAGTGTCAAAAAAGAAATTCAACAAAGAGAAGCCTTGACAAAATTGACCAACAATCTAGAAAAAGCCAATTTACGTCTTCAAGAACTTGACCAACAAAAGACAGAATTTTTGTCGATTGCTTCTCATCAGCTTCGTACACCTCTAACAATTATTCGTGGTTATATTGAGCTTATTGGTGATGGTGCTTATGGTAAAGTAAACAGTAAGATGAAAGAAATATTGGGAAATATGGACGAAAGTAATGATAGACTTATGAAATTAGTAGAAGAATTTTTGGATATTACTCGTATAGAACAAGGCAGAACTAGGTTTTTATTTGCTGATGCTAGTCTAAATGATACTATATCTAGTGTAGTAAAAGAGTTAGCAATGAAAGCAGACACTAAAGATAAAAAACTAAAAGTTGTATGGAAGCCGGAGAAAAGTATTGATAAAATTTGTATGGACGAAGAAAAAATTCGTCACGTGGTTTTCAATTTTGTAGACAATGCTATCAAATATAGTGACAAAGGTATTATAAAAGTTTCTTTGAAAAAAGAAGACAATGGTTTTAGTGTGAGAGTAAAAGATAATGGTTTTGGTTTTGACAAAGAAGATGAAGTCAATTTTTTTCAAAAATTTTATCGTGGTAAAAATGTCGAAGGTACCAATGTAAATGGTACAGGACTAGGTATTTACGTTTGTCGTAGATTTATAGAAAAACATGGCGGACATGTTTGGGCACATAGTCCAGGACTTGGCAAAGGTAGTGAATTTGGTTTTTGGATACCAGGTATAAAGGTGGATGATAGTGAAAGTGAGTCAATAAATGAAAATGAAGATCGTGGAACTGGGAAATTGGAAAGAAACAAATCGTAGAGGTGGTTTCCTCATTCCCCACTTGCCCGCCCAATGGGAGGGTTCCTCTTTCCTCGTGTATATTTGCTTTTTATCTTAATAGTGCTATAATATTCAAGCTTTTAAAATTTTAATTTTTATATCTATGTTCAAACAAAATCATGATGAATTATCCAATTTATCACAAGAATCTAATCATTCTCATCACAGTACCAACAATCATGGAGATGATCAAGTAGAAACTGTAGTTGGTCCTTCTGTCGTAGTAGAAGGTGATTTTGTTTCAGAAGGTAATATTTTGGTCAAAGGTACAGTATCTGGCAATGTCAAAACTGGTCGTCTTTTGACAGTAGAAGAAGGTGCCAAAATTTTGGCCAATGTCAAAGCTGGAGATGCTATAGTCTCTGGTGAAGTACAGGGCAATGTCAAAGTTGATGGTAAATTGGAGTTGACATCTTCTGCTCGTCTAATGGGAGATATTAGTTGTGATGTTTTAGTGGTGGAAGCAGGAGCTTTGTTACAAGGTAAAGTATCTATGAATGGTTTGGAAGATTTTTCTAATAAAAATGAAAAAAAAGTAGTCAAACGTGTAAAAAAGATTACAGAAGAAGAGGATACTGACTCAGGATTAGATGAATAGTTTTATTGTAGATTAGCTTTGTTTATTCAAAGCTAACTAATTGAAAATCTTCTTTATGTATGTCTACCTCTATGACAATTTTTTAAAGAACAAAAGATACGACTCGCTTATCAAAGCCATGGAAACGAGATTGACAGATTATGGTATAGCCGGTAAAATCATCAGACTTCAACGTTATACTAATTGTGAAATGTTGATTGAAGACGAGATTCGTAAAGGTGCCAAAAATATTGTAATTGTCGGAAACGATGTAACTTTTGGTCATGTTCTTTCACGAGCTGCCTCTTGTCGTGTGGCTTATGGTTTTTTGCCAGTTGGTACAGAAAATAGTATTGCTGAAGTTTTGGGTATTCCAGTTGGTATAGATGCTTGTGATGTCTTAGCCAAAAGAAGAAAATTATTTTTGGATGTTGGCTGGCTCAATAATAGATATTTTATTTCTCAACTTCATATCCCACCTAGTGATATTGAAATCGAATATGATGAAAGTTTCAAAGTGGCAAGTAGAGGAAGAAAGATGGAATTGGTAGTTTGTAATTTGAAACCTTTTGTTTGGTCAAAGGGTGGAAAAAAATTTGTTGTTCATCCTCAAGATGGTAAGCTTGAAGCTTTTCTTCGTCCAATTGTCAGAAAAGGTGTTTTCAAAAAAGAACAATTTGAAGAGCCAAGTATTTTTCCTTTTGAAGAAATTATTGTTTCTAGTAAAAAACCTTTTGTGGTAGAAACAGATGGTAATATTTCTAAAGAAATAAAAGTAAAAATAAAATTAGCCAAAAGTAGAATAGAAATGATAGTTGGTCGTGATCGAAAATTTTGACATTGATTTCACTGAATTTCAGTTTAATCTTTTTAATCAGTGTTTTGTTTAGAAGCCCAGATGGTGGAATGGTATACACACTAGCTTGAGGTGCTAGGCTTGTAATGAGCGTGCGGGTTCGAGTCCCGCTCTGGGCACCAGAATTAACTCAAAGAGTTTGCAGAGGATTTGACGTACAAAGTGGTGTAAGAATAGAATTTATATTATAAACTAATATGTTCACTGGAATAATACAAGCTTGTTTGCCTATAAATACTATCAAAAAAGTACCAGGTCTTTTTAGTTTTTCTTTAATTTTGCCAATAGATTTGATGACTGATTTGAAAATAGGAGCTAGTGTGTCAATTGATGGTGTTTGTTTGACTGTGACGAAAATTGTTGATAGAGAAATATTTTTTGATGCTATGCAAGAAACTTTACAATTGACTAGTCTTGGAAAATTGGAAGCAGGACAGAAAGTAAATGTAGAACGTTCATTTTTGCAGGGTGCTGAAGTTGGTGGACATATAATTTCAGGGCATGTACATGGAATTGCCAAGATTATAAATATTGAAGAATTAGAAAACAATCATGTTGTAACTTTTGAATTGCCAGAAGGATTGTCAAAATACGTTTTTAATAAAGGTTTTATTGCTCTTGACGGGGCTAGTCTAACAGTGGTTGATCCAAATTTTTCAAAAAACACTTTGAAAGTCTGGTTTATACCAGAAACTCTGGCACGGACAACATTTGGTTTCAAGATTGTCGGAGATGTAGTCAATGTAGAAGTAGAACAAGCTACACGTGTAGCAGTCGATACTATTGAAAGGATTCTTCCTCAGTATCTGAGTGATTTGAAAGAAAAAAAACATTATAAAAAATAGGAAATTATCTTCCTATTTTTTTATAATATTACCATTGACAAAAAGCCTTTTTTTTGCTATATTAAGCACGTTCGTTTTACAGACGATGATCGCTCCACCTTCGTTCTTCACTCCGTTTCGAACTATGGTGGACAAGCCCTGTTTTGAGTTGGGGACTTGTCCTCCGAAGTTCAAACAAAGCGAAGAGCGTAGGAGGGGAGGAAAGTCCGAACTTCCTTTGGAGAAATCCAATGTAAGGGTAGTGGATAACGTCCACCTCCTATCTCTCACGAGAATTGGGACGGGAAAGTGCCACAGAGACTATACTAGTCCCGACTTGTCGGGACAAAAGGTGAAAAGTGGTTTGATGTCATTTACTCTCGAGATAAATGGCTACAAACTTCGGCTCCCAGTGATGGGATGTCGTGGTAAACCCTACCTGAAGAAAGAGCAGCGTTACGATTTATCGTTTCGAAAAGTTAGTTCGTTTGAGTCTATAAGCAATTATAGATCTAGATAAATGATCATCAGCCTATACTAAAGCTTCGGCTAACAAGTCTATTATACTTTGTTTATTATAATATTACTTGTACATCGAAGCTTTAGTGTAGGTGTACAGAATTCGGCTTATGTCTGTAGAATGAACAATTGAAATCATCTTATGCAAATAAGATGATTTTTGTTTTTTAAATATTTATATGCTAAAACGTCCGTAGGGACATCCCTACCGTTTTAGATAGATTATTTTGCAGTTGACCAAAGCTTATTTTTACGCTATTATAAAGATAAATTATTATCTAAAAAATATATGAAACGTTCGGAAATTTTACTTATGATTTTACAAGTGCCAATTGATTTTTTGATGCTTATTTTGGCTGGTTTTAGTGCTTATTTATTACGTTTTAGTTCATGGGCCATAGATCTCAAACCAGTTATTTTTGATATTAGTATGTGGCAATTTTTGAATATTGTAGGTAGTTTTGCGATTGTCTGGGTTTTTATTTTTGCTATATTGGGTTTGTATTCGGTCAATCCCAATCGTCGATTTGCCCAAGATTTACTTAGAGTAATTTTTGCTTGTTTTGTAGGACTTTGTGTAATCGCACTTTATATTATGCTTACAAACAAATTGTTTGACTCTAGATTTTTGGTTATTTCTAGTTGGGTTTTTGCCATGATTTATGTAATTTTTGGTAGATTCTTAGTGAGAGGTCTCAAAGCTCTTTTGTATCGTCTAGGTATTGGTTTGCGTAGAGTAGTAATAATTGGTTCTGAAAATATTAGTAAAATTATTGTAGATACTTTAGGACAAAATCCAAGATTAGGTTATAAGATTGTCCAAGTTTATGATACTTATAATAATAAACTAAACAAAGAATTATTGAGTTTGAATTTGAATGAAATTATTTTTGTGAATCCTCGCGCTCATGAAGAGGAGACTTTACAAGCCAAAAGGTTTTGTGATCAGAATCACATTGTTTTCAAATATTCAGCTGATGTTTTTTCTACTTATTCTACTAATATGTCAGTCTATACTTTGGCAGGTGTGCCAATTGTAGAACTCAAAAAGACTTCTCTTGACGGTTGGGGTAGAATTAGCAAAAGAATTTTTGATATAGTAATGAGTTTGATTATTTTAGTACTTGTTAGTCCTCTTATGCTTTTGACTACATTTGTTATTCTAATAGAAACTGGTCGTCCAATAATTTATAAAAATGAAAGAATAGGTATCAGAGGAATGAAATTTTTGACACTCAAATTTCGATCTATGTACCAAAAAGATTCTACAGGAGCTCAATTTGGAGAAGCAGGGTTTAGGGCTGAAGAAAAAGAAAAAGAACTTATAAATAAAAATGGCAGTAAGAAAGGTCCAATTTACAAAATTGCCAATGATCCACGAGTTACACCTTTTGGTAGGGTTATTCGTCGTTTTAGTATTGATGAATTGCCACAATTTTTCAATGTTTTGGTAGGCAATATGAGTATTGTGGGACCAAGACCTCATCAGCCACGTGAAGTAGAAAAATATGTAAAAAATTATCCTGATGTTTTTGTCTTAAAACCTGGCATTACAGGTTTATCTCAAATTTCTGGTAGAAGTGATTTGTCTTTTCAGGATGAAATGAAGTTGGATATTTTTTATACAGAAAAGTGGAATTTGTATTTGGATTTTATTATTTTTTTCAAAACACCTTTTATATTATTTAGGAAAAGAAAAGTTTTGTAAAAAGGCTGGAAATGCCAGAAAAGCTTAAAAGGCTTGAAAGGCATTTTTTTAAATATTTTGTCTAATTAGCCTTTCGGGCCTTTCTGGCATTTTAAGCTTTTCAAGCATTTGATTATGAAGATTGCATTGGTACACGATTATTTATCACAAGATGGGGGAGCTGAGAGAGTCTTGCAAGCGTTTCACGAAATTTGGCCAGAAGCGCCAATTTTTGTTTTGTTTTATGATAAAAATAAAATAAAAAATTTTGCTGATGCTAATATTCGAGAATCATTTTTGAGTAAATTACCTTTTGTAAAAAGTAAATTTCAATGGTATCTGCCACTGATGCCACTGGCTACTGAGAAACATGATCTAAATGATTTTGATGTAGTATTATCTTCTACTAGTGCTTTTGCTAAAGGTATTTTGACCAAAGAAGATTCTTTGCATATTTCTTATTGTCATACCCCGACACGCTATCTTTGGTCTGATACCCATGAATATATCCAAGATTTGAAGTATAATTTTTTGGTTAAATTTTTTTTACCATCTTTAATTCACAAATTACGTATTTGGGACAAGAATAGTGTAGATAGGGTTGATTATTTTATTGCTAATTCATACACTATTGTAAAAAGAATAAAAAAATATTATAGAAGAAAAAGTGATGTTATTTTTCCGCCGGTAAACTTGAAAAAATTTTTTATTAGTGAAAAACAAGAAGATTATTTTGTGACAGGTGGACGTATTGTCAATTACAAACGTTTTGATCTTGTGGCACAGGCTTTCAATCGACTTGGTTACAAACTAAAAATATTTGGTGATGGACCAGCTCTAAAATCTTTAAAAAAATTAGCCAAAAGTAATATTGAATTTTTGGGTCGTATTTCTGATGAGGAAAAAGCTCAAGTTTTGAGTAAAGCACGAGCTTTTATTCATCCTCAAGTCGAAGATTTTGGTATTACGCCAGTGGAATCTATGGCTAGTGGTCGTCCAGTAATTGCCTTTGGAGTTGGTGGAGTTACAGAAACTATTGTACAAGGTGTGAGTGGTTTGTTTTTTTATAAGCAAGATTGGGAAACACTTTTTGATACAGTTTTGAATTTTGATAAGTATACTTGGGATAGTGGGAAGATTAGTGAATTGGCCTGTCGTTTTGATGAGAAGATTTTCAAAGAAAAAATAAAAAAATATGTAGATGAACATTATTTAGATTTTTTGTCAGAGATGAATAGGTGCGATCTTGAAATTTAGGAATTTTAAATTTTAAATTTTGAAACAATTATTTAATGTACAAATTTTAAAATTATGTAAATATGAACATTGTTATAGATATTAGAAGTTTGACTGATAAGAAACGTACAGGCGTAGGTGAATATACTTATGAATTTTTGGATAGTATTTTTGCTTTGGATAAGAGCAACAATTATTTTTTGTTTTATAATTCTTTTCAAGATGTTGGTGATTGTTTGTCAAATTGGTCACAAGAAAATGTATGTTTTGTTAGGACTAGATTGCCAAATAAAATTTTGAATTTGTTGCTTTGGTGGAAATTTTTGAAACTAGACAATTTATTGAAAAGACAATTAAAGAAACAAAATTTGAGTTTGAACAAAATAGATTATTGGTTTTCACCAAATATAAATTTTATAAATTTGTCCAAAGATCTAAAACATATTTTGACTATTCATGATCTTAGCTTTGAATTTTTGCCAAAATGTTTTAGTAGGAAAATGCTTTTGTGGCACAAATTAATAAAACCACAGACCCAATCACATTATGCTCATCTTGTCCTTGTGCCTTCACAAAATACCAAAGATGATTTGGTAGATATTTACCATCTCAATCCTAATTCTATAAAAGTTTTGTATCCAGGTATAAGTAAAACATTTTTAAATTTTTTGAAAAATAATATTGATGCAGAATTTTTGCAGAAAAAATACAATTTACCAAAAAAATTTATTTTATTTTTGGGAACATTGGAACCTCGTAAAAATATTTTGGGTTTGGTGGAAGCTTATCGAAAATCTAATCTAATAAAAAAACATATTCATCTAGTAATTGCTGGGAGTAGAGGTTGGAAATATGACAAAATTATCTCAACTATAGATAAGACTAGAGGTGTCAATTATATTGGATATGTAGATGCGGAAGACAAACCAGCATTGTACAAAATGTCTGATTTGTTTGTTTATCCAAGTCTATATGAAGGTTTTGGTTTTCCAGTTTTGGAAGCAATCAGTAGTGGAATATCTGTAATCACTAGTAATAGATCTTCTTTGCCTGAAATAGTATCTGGTCATAAAGTAACTTTGGTAAATCCTCACAATACTATGGAATTGAAAAATGCTATGTCTAATCATTTTAGAAAAAAAGAAAAAACTAATTTTTCTCACGAAGTTTTTGTTAATTTTGATTGGAGTAATTCTGCCAAAGAATTTTTGGCAATGTTATAAAATGTTATAAATAAATATTTATGAAAATATGAAAATAGGAATAGATGCAAGAATGCTTAGCTCGGCCTTTGGTATTGGACGCTATATCCAACAATTAGTTTTGGAATTACAAAAGATTGATATGGAAAATCAATATATTTTGTTTTTACGTCAAGACAATTTCGACGATGTCAAAATTACTAATCCTAATTTTACCAAAATTTTGGCAGACATACCTTGGTACACTTTCGAAGAACAGAAGGAGTTTTTGCATATTTTGAAAAATAATCCAGTAGATTTCATGCATTTTCCACATTGGAATGTGCCATATTTTTATCAAGGTAAATTTGTGGTGACTATTCATGATCTGACAATGTATCATTTTGCTAGACCAGAGGCTAGTACTTTGGGTCATGTGAAATTTTGGCTCAAAGATCAGGCTCACCGCAAACTCATCAGTCATGTAGTCAAAAAAGCAGAACATATTATTGCAACTAGTGAATTTACAGCAGGGGATATTGCAAAGACTTTGGGTGTAGATAGAAAAAAAATAACAGTAACTTATCAGGCTCCTTTTGCTTTGGATAATTTTGATGAAAAAGATAATCAAGATGTTTTGCAAAAATTTAATATCAAGAAAAAATTTATTTTGTATGTGGGTTCGGCTTATCCTCACAAAAATTTGGATAAGCTTTTGGAAAGTTGGCAAATTTTCAATGAAGAAAAGAATAGGGAATATGATTTAGTTTTGGTTGGCAAAGATAATTACTTTTATCAAAAATTAAAAGAAAAATTTTTTAATTTAGATAATATTGTTTTTACTGGTTTTGTGGATGATAGTGATTTGATTGGTTTATACAGACAAGCTCGCGTCTTTGTTTTTCCTTCGCTTTATGAGGGTTTTGGTTTACCTCCTTTGGAAGCATCATTTTTTAGAGTTCCTGTAATATCTTCTAGTGCTAGTTGTCTGCCAGAGATATTGGGTGAATCGGCTCTATACTTTGATCCAGAAAATGTGAGACAAATAGTAGACATTTTGGATCTAGCTTTGACAGACGAAAATATTAGACTGGAATTGAAAAGATTTGGTAGAGAAAATTTACAGCGTTTTTCTTGGGAAAAATTGGCTAGACAAACTAAAAATATTTATCTTGGTTGTTGAATGTTTTTATGTTATAATATAGTCTGTAAAGTCAAAAGTTTTGTGGTATTTAGACTTTTATGATAATTGGCGCAAATATTTTATGCAAAAAAAAATCTTAGAAAAAAAACCTTTCCCAAAACCTATAAGTTTTAGAAAATTGATTGGACCAAGTTTTATTATTTTGGCGCTTGGTCTTGGTTCTGGTGAAATTATTCTTTGGCCATATCTTGTTTCCAATTATGGTTTGGGAATTGTCTGGGGGGCTATACTTGGCATATCTTTTCAATACTTTATCAATATGGAAATTGAGAGGTATGCTTTGGTAAAAGGTGAAAGTGTTTTTGTTGGTCTAAACAAACTTTGGCATGGTAGTGCTTATTGGTTTATTATTTCTACTTTTGTTGGTTTTGGTTTACCTGGTATTGTGGCAGCTTCAGCTGAATTAATGGCTAATGTTTTTGGTTTTGATAATTTCAAATGGCTAGCAATAGCTTTTTTATTTTTTATAGGACTGATTTTGAGTTTGGGAAAAACTGTTTATGGTATGATGGAAAAAACTACAAGAACAATTATTATGTTTGGTGTGCCTTTTATTTTTATTCTGGCTATTATTCTGGCTAGCAAGATGCATTGGATTTCGTTGTTCCAAGGGTTAGTTGGTCATGGTCAAGATTATAATTTTTTGCCAGTAGGAATTAGTATGGTGACGTTTTTGGCGGCATTTGCATATTCTGGAGCGGGCGGTAATTTGAATTTGACTCAATCAATTTATATCAAAGAAAAAGGCTATGGTATGGGAAAATACTCTCACAAAATTGCAGGACTTTTTGCTAGTAGAGGATCTAATCAAGATGTCAAATTGGAAGGTGAAGATTGTGAGATAAATGAAGAAAATATAAAAAGATTCAAAAGTTGGTGGAAGAGAATCAGTCTGGAGCATTTGTTGGTTTTTTGGTTTGTTGGTGGTTTGTCTATGCTTTTGCTTATGATTTTGTCTTATAGTACTGTTTTTGGTTTGGATAGTAATAAAGAAGGTATTAGTTTTGTTATCAATGAAGGATTGGTAATTTCTCAGACTTTATTTCCTTGGGTTGGTTCATTGTTTTTGTTTGTGTTGGGTGTGATGCTTTTTCAGACACAGCTTGGAATAATAGATTCCACTTCTCGAATTATGGCGGAGAATTTTGCTATCAACAAAATATTCAAAACAAAAAATAGCAAAATAAACTTATCAAAAATTTATTTTATTTTTCTTTGGGCACAAATTGCCTTTGGTATTATTTTGTTTTTATTCAATTTTTATGAACCAAAGCAATTGATAGTTTTGGGGGCAGTCATCAATTCTGTGGCTATGTTTGTCCATATTGGTCTTGTGGCTTGGCTCAATAACAAAGAGTTGCCAAAAGTATTTAGACCAGGATTATTGAGGAAAATAATTATAGGATTTATATTTTTATTTTTTGGATTTTTTAGTGGATTTGTGTTATTTTCCAACTTTTTTGGCTAAGATTTGCTTTGTTTTTGTCGTTGTGATAAGATCTTGTCACTTAAATAATACTTTGTAGGTTGTAATTTTGAAGATAATAATAAAAAAATAGTTATGAAGAAAATAATAATTTTGATGGGTGTACCTGGTAGTGGCAAAGGAACACAAGCTAGAAAATTGGTACAAAGATTTGGTGTTGCTCATATATCTACTGGAGATTTACTCAGATCTTTGGACTCTGACCCAAACGCTGACAAAGAAGACAAAGCAAAACTTGCCCAAATGAAAGCTGGTAAACTAGTATCTGATGATCTTATTTATAAACTTGCTTTTGCTGAAATAAAAAAAAATCTGGATATAAACAAAACAGTAGTATTGGATGGAGCTATTCGTACTGTTGAACAGGCTCAAAAATATGAGGAGTTCTTTGTTTCTTTGAATTTGGAAAATGAGATAATAGTGATAGAAATAAAATTGTCAGATGCTACAAGCTACAATCGTCTTACCAAGAGAAAAGTCTGTCCAGCTTGTGGTTTCATCTTGCCATATACCAAAGAAAATGATTTGAAAATAGATTGTCCAGAATGTGGTGACAAACTTATTGTTCGCAAAGATGATAATCCAGAAACTATTGAAAAAAGAATCAAAGAACAAGGCAATGTTGCTCTTGCGCCAATTTTGGATTTTTATCGTGAAAAAGGTTTGCTCGTGACTGTAGATGGTGAAAAGAATATTGATGAGGTGGATGAGGTGGTGGTTGATTTGTTGGGCAAGTAGATTGTAAATTTTGAATTTCGAATTTTAAATTTTGAAACAATTTTTCAATTTATAAATTTAAAATTTAATATATATGGAGTATAATTTAGAAAAAAGAACTTTAAAATTTAGTAAAGATATTTTAGTTTTTTTGTCAAAATTAAAAAATACTCCAATAAACACTCCTATAATTTCACAATTAGTCAGGTCAGCTACAAGTATAGGAGCTAATTATAGAGAAGCTAACGCGGCTAGCTCAAAAAAAGATTTCAAAAATAAAATTTCTATATCAAGAAAAGAAACTAATGAAAGTAAATATTGGATAGAATTATTGGGTAATATAGAATTGGATAAAAAAAATGATTTACGTATATTTTGGCAAGAAGCTCATGAATTATCTCTTATTTTTGGGAAGATATTCCATAGTTTAAATAAACAAAAAGATTAAAATTGGTTCATTTAAAAATTGTTTCAAAATTTAAAATTCGAAATTCAAAATTTTTAATCTACTTATGAACTTCAAAAATTTCTTTATTCCTCACTCCGAAAACAATTACCATCCACACATCTTACATACCAAGAGGGCTATTTTTTATAGTCTCTTTTTTTTGGCTATGAAATTGATTGTTTTTGTCTTTGTTGTTTCTCTACCAATTGAAATTTTTGCCATGCCTGATATGCTCAAGTCTTTTGCTGACAAGATAATACAGCAGACCAATGAAATTAGAAATAAACAAGGTATCAGAAGTGTAGAAGCTGAAGTAAAACTTTTTTCTTCAGCTAATAACAAATCTTGGGATATGGTCCAAAACAATTATTTTGACCATGTTTCACCAACTGGCAAACATTTGAAAGATTTTTTGCAGGAAGTAGGCTATGATTATCGAGTGGCGGGGGAGAATCTTTCTGTAGGTTTTTTCAATGTTGATGAACTTGTGAAAGCTTGGGTAAATAGTCCAAAACACTATGCCAATATTATTGACAAAGATTTTCAAGATATTGGGATTGGTATGGCTGTAGGCACATACAAAGGTAAACAAAATACAATTTTTGTAACAGAACATTTTGGTACACCACAAAAGGAAATAGCTGGTTTTGTCGAAGATAATAATTCGGTTTTGTCGTCTATTGTATATGACAAAGAAAAATCAGAGGTTTTGTGGCAAGAGGATAATACTAATTCTACTATTACAATTACAGCTAGAGCCTATATTACTGGACAGGTTTCGAAAGTAAGCGTGTTGGTCAATCAATATGAGATGCAACTTTTTCCTATTGATATAGAAAAAGGTTTGTATGTTGGAAAAATACAATTTGTAGGCAATAGTGATGATTTGTTTCGAGCAATAATTAGTCCTACAATTACAATTACTGATGTTTTGGGAAACAATACAGACAATATTATAACTTGGTATAATCCAAAAATTATTCCTGTGTCTTCAATAGAAAAGTACAATCAATCCAAAGATGGACTAAGTAAAATGTATAGTATTTTCAATGTTTCTCGTGGAGTATATTTATTTTTTATAATATTTTTTGTATTCGCTTTGCTCTTGAAAATATTTATAGAATTTCACAAACAACATCCACATATAATATTTCAGACATTGTTACTTATTTCTTTGTTAGTGGTTTTGTTCAAGTTGTAGGTGGGGGTGTATTAAAGTATGAAAACACTAGAACATTAAAGCATTAAAACATTAAAGCATAAAAATATAAAAATATTAAAAAACAAGTATTCATATCATCAACATCATTTCCACAAAATAAAAAACTATGCTATAATCAACTTACTTAAAAATAAACAAGACGTCATCCTGAATTTATTTCAGGATCTTTCCCAAATAAGACGTTTTTCATAAGAAAGATGCCGAAACAAGTTC
>JBAYUH010000014.1:0-26775 GCA_041675185.1 Candidatus Magasanikiibacteriota bacterium
TGTGTTTTATTTTCAGGATTTTGTCTGATAAAATTATTTAGTTTTTATGTTAAAATTTTTTTTAAAAATATTTAAAACACCAAAAAATGTAATATCTTTTCCAAAAAATGATCCAAGAAAAATGGATTTTTTTGAAATTGGTGAAAAAATACAAGACAAAGTAAAAAAAATGTTCAATGGATCTTTGGCTATAAGACAAATTGATGCTGGGTCTGATAATTCTTGTGAACAAGAATTAGTCGCTCTTTCTAATAGTTTTTACGATATTGAACGTTTTGGTATCCATTTTGTAGCTTCTCCAAGACATGCTGACATGTTATTAGTAACTGGCCCTGTAACACGAAATATGGCTAAGGCTCTCAAGGATGCTTATGATGGTACTCCTAATCCCAAGATTGTTGTTGCGGTAGGTGATGATGCTATTGATGGTGGAATATTTCGAGATTCTTATGCGGTTTTAAATGGTGTTGATTCAGTAATCCCAGTAGATTATCAGATTCCTGGTGATCCTCCAACCCCAATGACGATTATCTATTCTTTACTTAATATTCTTGAAACATTAGAAAATAAATCTTTGTCAAAAAAATAATATGTTAGAAATTATTACATCTCCAATTAGTTTTTTTATTTTACTTTCATCATTTGTTGTTGGTGCTGTGGGTTCTTTGTTTTTTCAGAATAAAGATAAACAAGCTAATATTTGGAGTAGTTTTTTTTCTATTGTAGGATCTCTTTGGGGATTAGTTTTTTCAATTTCAACAATTTTAACAAAAAGTAATTTGTTATTTAGCCTAAATAAATCTTTTTTTTCACTTCTTACCTTATCTTTTCATGTTGATTTGTTATCTAGTTTCTTTATTTTTGTCATCTCTCTTTTGGCTCTATTTTGTTCTATCTATGGTTTAGGGTATGTTAAACATTTTTATAAAAAATATAATATTGGTGTTCTTGGTTTTTTTTATAATCTTTTTATTGGTAGTTTGTTTTTGGTAGTATCAGCTTCAAATGGTATATTTTTCCTTATTTTTTGGGAAATTATGTCAATCGCTTCTTATTTCCTAGTTGTCTATGATCATAATGATGCCAATAATGTGAAAGCAGGTTTGCTGTATTTAGTTATGACTTACGTTGGTACATCTTTTATTATTATATCTTTTTTACTTTTGTATAAATATATTGGATCTTTTGATTTTAGTGTGATAAAAGATAATATTTCTCTTGTTCCTGTATTTATAAAAAATATTATTTTTATTTCAGCCTTTATTGGTTTTGGATTGAAGGCTGGTATTATTCCTTTACATATTTGGTTACCAGCTGCTCACCCTGCTGCTCCTTCTCATGTTTCTGCTATGATGTCTGGCGTGATGATAAAAACTGGTATTTATATGATGGTGAGATTATTTTTGGATATTCTTCAACCAGTACCACTTTGGTGGGGTCTTGTAGTGTTGATAGTGGGATCAATCTCAGCTCTTTTGGGTGTTTTGTATGCACTTACTGAACATGATATAAAAAGATTATTGGCTTATCACAGTATTGAAAATATTGGTATTATTTTGCTTGGTTTGGGAAGTGCTTTGACTTTTTATTCACTCAATCTACCGGCATTAGCTTTACTTGGTTTGGTTGCTGCTTTGTTCCATACATTGAATCATGCTATTTTCAAGGCTTTGCTTTTTTTGAGTGCTGGTTCAGTAATAAATGAAGTGCATACACGAAATATGGAAGAATATGGTGGACTAATAAAGTATATGCCACAAACAGCTTTATTTTTTCTAGTTGGTTCTATTGCCATTTCTGCTCTACCTCCTTTCAATGGTTTTTTTAGTGAATGGTTGACTTATCAAGCTTTGTTTCAAGGAATAGCTCAAATGCATTTTTTGACACAATGGATTTTTGTTTTAGCAGCTGGTTCATTAGTATTTACTGGTGGTTTGGCATTAGCTTGTTTTGTAAAAGCTTTTGGTGTGACATTTTTAGCTCGTCCTAGAAGTCATGAAGTGATTCATGCTAAAGAATCAGTTTTTTCTATGCGTTTTGGTATGGCTGCTCTTGCTTTGTTAGCACTTTTGTTTGGTGTCTTTTCTGGATTGGTAACTAATTTGTTAAAAATAATTAGTCAAAGTTTGACTATCTTCAAAAATTCAGCTTCAGCTGTTTCAGTTTTACCTTCTCAAGGTATGAGTGTGGAGAATGGATTTTCTTCAGTTTCTGGTCCTTTCATTTTTGGTTTGTTAGTTATAATTATTTTTTTGGTGTTTTTCATTTTTAAAAAAGTAATAAATAATAAACAAAAAATAAGTCTTACTAATACTTGGGATTGTGGTACGGACCTAACTCCACGTGCTGAAATAACTGCAACAGGATTTTCACGATCAATAATTCTAGTTTTCAAAGGTTTGCTTAGACCTACTATCCAACAAAATATAGAGTATTATGATGATCAAAATAGATATTTACCAAAATCAAGGACAGTGATTTTGAATATTAGTAACACATATAATACTTATTTTTATCAGCCTTTACTCAAAGTAATTAATAAATTATCAATCAGAGCTAAAAAAATCCAAAATGGAAATATAAATCTTTACATTTCGTATATTTTTATAACACTTTTGTTGGTTCTATTAGTAATATTATAATTTTATGACAATCTTTGTTTGGATAATCCAATTGTTTTTTGTACCAGCACTTTCACCACTCTGTATTGGTATAATTAGAAAAATAAAAGCTAAATTACAAAATCGTCAAGGTGCAAATGTTTTTCAACCTTATAAAGATATTTGGAAGCTTTTACATAAAGATGAAGTGGTGAGTAAAGATGCTTCATGGATTTTTAGATTTACTCCTTACATTGTTTTTGCTGTAACAATAGTAGTTGGGTTGAGTATCCCTATTTTTTTGTCACGCATTTCTGAGTTTGGTGCTAGTGATATTTTGATTATTGTCTACACTTTGGCTATTGGTACTTTTTTTATGGCTTTGTCTGGTATGGATACAGGTAGTGCTTTTGGTGGTTTTGGTTCAAGTCGTGAGATGACTGTGTCTGCGTTGGCTGAAGGTGGGTTTATTTTTTCACTTCTCACAATGGCTTTATTGGCTGGTTCTACCAATTTGTTTGTTATGTCTGATGTTACAAGAACAATAACTAGTCAATCATTTTTGCCAACCATATTGGCTTTTGGAGGATTTTTTATTGTCTTATTGGCTGAGACTTCTAGATTTCCTTTTGATAATCCTGCTACCCATCTAGAATTGACCATGATTCATGAGGCTATGATTTTGGAATATTCTGGTAAACGTTTAGCACTTATGGAATGGGCCGCATCAAACAAGTTGCTTATATTTATTATTCTTGGTGTAAACATATTTTTTCCGTTTGGTTTGGTTATAAATGGGGGTTGGGGTATGATAATTTTAAGTATTTTTTATTTTTTAGTAAAAATATTTTTGTTTTGTTTAGCTATTGCTGTTTTGGAATCAAGCATGGCTAAATTTAGATTTTTTCGACTACCTGACCTTTTGTTAATCTCCTTTATTTTTAATGTAGTGGCAATAGGTCTTATTCAATGGTCCAGGTAAGGTGTTTAAATTTGATTTATCTTATCAGAAATTTATGAATTTATTATTTTTACAATTTTTATCAGGCACAATCTTATTGTTGATTATTTTACTTCTTATTATGAAGAAAAATTTTTCAGTTGTGTTTGCTTATGGATTACAATCATTGATTGTGGTTATTATTTTGCTTAATTCTTTTTTCGAAAAAGGTGGATTACTGATGCTCTTGGCAATTTTAGTAATTTTGGTAATCAAAGTAATTTTAGCACCTGTATTTTTTATTCGTTTGATAAAAAAATATGCTTTGTCTTTTTCTGCAAGTACTTATCTTAGTACACCTATGACATTGATTGTTATTACAATTTTAGTTTCTATAGTACATTCCCACAAATTTTTACCATTGACTAGTATAGTTCCAGATCATCAAGTTTTACTATCACTTTCTTTGTCTGCAATATTCCTTTCTTTATTTTTGATAGTCAATCGTAAAGGCGCTTTGTCACAAATTATTGGTATTCTTTCTTTTGAAAATAGTATTGTAGTATTTGCTGTTTTTGCTAATCTTGAACAATCAGCAACATTGCAATTGGGAATTATTTTTGATATTTTTGTTTGGTTAATGATCGCAACAGTTTTTATTTCAATGCTTTATAAACATTTTGGAACACTAGATGTCTCCTCTATGAAACATTTAACAGATTAAAACTATGGAAATTTTATTTATAATTATAACTTTAGTTGTTGCTGCTGTGATAAATTTAATGACTAAAAGAAAGGTAATTATTGAAGTAATTTCACTAATTTCTTCTTTTGTTGCATTGATAGGATCAATTATTTTGGCTTTGAAAGTATCCTCCTCAGGACTTTTTGCACCATGGTCTGGACGTTTTTTCTCAATTGATAGCTTAGGTGCAATAATAATTTTAATTTTAGGCTTAGTTGGTTTTGCTACCACTATCTATTCTATACAATATCTTCGTCAAGAAATAAACAAAGACATTATTGGTTTTAAGCGTTTTAAGGAATATTTTATTTTGTTAAATATATTTTTTGCAGCCATGTTTTTGGCAACAACTGCTAGTAATCCTATTTTTACTTGGATTTCTATCGAAGGAACTACATTATCTACTGCTTTTTTGATTAGTTTTTACAATAAACCATCTGCAATTGAGGGTGCTTGGAAATATCTAATTATTAATTCTATTGGTTTGCTTTTAGGATTCTTTGGTACTTTGCTGTTTTTTACTTCTATTGATTTATCTAGTGTTGGTTTAGTTGACTGGCATTCGTTGTCATTAAACGCTATTCATCTTGATCCACTACTTGCCAAAATTGCTTTTGTTTTTGTACTTATAGGCTATGGAACAAAGGTTGGTTTGGTTCCTATGCATACCTGGAAGCCTGATGCTTATAGTAAAGCACCAGCACCTATTGGAGCTTTATTATCTAGTGCTTTATTACCAATTTCTTTTGTTATTATTTTGAGATACAAAGCTATAACTGACATAGCGGTTGGTCCTTTATTTAGTCAAAAATTATTGATTACTTTTGGATTTTTGTCTATTGCGGTAGCCGCTTTGATAATGTTTAATGCCAAAAATTACAAAAGACTCTTAGCTTATTCTAGTATTGAAAATGCTGGAGTGATGGCTCTTGGTTTTGGTTTTGGTGGTATAGGTATTTTTGCTGCTGTACTACATTTGATTTATCATTCTTGTGTAAAAGTTGTTCTTTTTTTATCATCTGGTAATCTATTACTTAAGTATGGTTCAGCCAAAATTTTTAATATCAAAGGAGCTTTGAAAGTTATTCCCGCTACTAGTATTATATTTATAATAGGTTTTTTGATTGTAACAGGAATACCACCATTTGGTATGTTTATGACTAAGCTTTATATTTTATCGGCTGGTATGAAAGATTACCCACTTGTCAGTGTGTTTGCTTTGTTTTTTCTAGTATTAGTTTTTGTAAGTTTCTTAAAACATGTTAGTGCTATGTTTTTTGGAGAGAAGCCTGAAAATATCGAAAAAGGTGAAAAAAATATTTGGTTACTTATCCCGCAAATTTCACTTATAGTTATTATTATAATTTTAAGTTTTTATTTACCACCTTTTTTACACACTTTAATTAACAATGTCGTTTTGCAATACTAATATGCTAAAAGAAAAAATACAATTATATATTCCTAAAAACGCCAAAGTTGATTATCATGATAATCTAGCTATTTTTGAAGTTTCTATTTCACAAATAAATGAAGTAATAAATGATTTGTATAACGAAAAAAAACTTTTACTTAAACTTGTTACAGCCACAGATGAACGTAAAGAGTCTGGTGTTTTCAAAATTTGGTATTTATTTGGAGTACCTGGTGATAATTTTTTTGTTTGTCCTTTTGTTGAACTGAAAAACAAAATTGAATTTCCTTCGCTTGCTCATATCGTGCCTGAAATATTGAATTACGAAAGAAGAATACAAACTTTTTTTGGTCTTAAGGCAATAGGTATTCCAGATAATAGGCCAATAATTTTGCATGAAAATTATCCAAATGATGTTTTTCCTCTTCGCAAAGATTTTGAGTGGAAAACTAAATTGAAAAAATCTACTGGCAAATATGAATTTCAAGAAGTGAAAGGTGAGGGGATTTATGAAATTCCTGTTGGACCAATTCATGCTGGTATTATTGAACCTGGACATTTTCGTTTTAGTATGGCTGGAGAAAGTATTGTACAACTAGAACCACGTTTAGGCTATGTACACAAAGGTAGTGAAAAATTATTTGAAGTTTTACCTCTTGATAAAAAAGTACGTTTAGCAGAAAAAATTTCTGGTGACAGTTCTTTTAGTCACTCCTTAGCTTTTTGCCAAGCAGTAGAAAAATTGGCAAATTTAGATGTCCCAAAACGTGCTTTGTATTTGAGAACTATTTTTGCTGAATTAGAAAGATTAGCAAATCATTTTGGAGATATTGGAGCTATTATGATGGATACTGGTTTTAGTTTTGGTGGATCAAATGGATCACGTTTGAGAGAGATGATTATACAGATAAATGAAAAATTGACAGGAAGCAGATTTTTGCGTCAGGTCAATAATGTCGGAGGTGTGATGAAAGATATAAATAATAATGATAAAGAATACTTGAGTAAGACACTTGCAAATATTAGTAAAGATTTTGAAGAGGTAATAGATATTTCAGAAAATAGCGCTTCTGTATTTAATCGTCTCAAAGGTGCAGGTATACTCACTTTGGAAAGTGCTACTAACCATGGTGTTGTAGGTGTCGCTGGTAGGGCTGCTGGCTTAGCACATGATACACGTTTTGATTATCCTTATGCTGCTTATAAAGAAATTTCTATAGGTAATATGCCAGTAGAGAAAGATGGCGACGTCAAAGCAAGATTTCAAATTCGTATTGCAGAAATCCGTAATGCAATAAACACAATACAAAATGCTCTAAAAAAATTACCAGAAGGTAATATCAATATTGCCAATATTTCTTTGCAGTTAAAAAAGAATGCTCTTTCTGTAAGTATGGTAGAAGGTTGGCGTGGAGAAATAGTCTATTTTGTAACTACAGATTTACAGGGTAATATAAGTAGAGTAGCACCTCGTGATCCATCATTTGTCAATTGGTCAGCATTGGGAGAAGCTGGTTTTGATAACGTTATTCCTGATTTTCCTCTAATTAACAAGAGTTTCAATTTATCATATACAGGAAATGATCTATAAAATATACTAATAAATTGAGAATTATTTTTAGTTTCATATAAACACTCAAAACAATCCAAATAGGGTTGTTTTTTTGTTTGTAACAAGTTTTAAAAAATAAACTACCATTTTGTCTATTAAACCCCTATTTTAAATAAAGTATTATATCCATATTGTCTAGTCCTAGACTCTTGACAAGTGAATTGACAAGTATTATCATATTGTTTGTGTCAAAAAAGGGAGTCAGAGATCGTGGAGTGTTTCCACGTTCTATTTCTCCTAAAAAAGAGGGTTTATAATGAAAGAACTTTTGGAAAAGTGGTTTGATGCTTTGCACAGCGGTGATTCAATGAGGATTTCCTCATTGTATGCAGACAGAGCTTCGTTTCTTCCTACTATGTCGGGAGACCACAAGGTCGGCGTCAATGGCGCTGAGGAGTATTTTCAGGGTTTCTTGAGGAGAAGACCACAAGGTCGTATTCTCCACTTGGAGATTCCCTTCCAGAGTGAAGATGCAGTTCTTCATTCTGGACTTTATGAGTTTCAGATCATTGGTTCACACCAACCGGTTCGAGCTCGATTCAGCTTTTTTTGGTCGAAGATGAGAGACGGTGAGTGGAGAATCACACACCATCACTCGTCAGTAAGCCCGTGAGGACTTATTTGTCTAGTAAAGGGGGGTTTGGGAATAGTATTAACAAAGGAGGTAACTCATTCCCATTCAACCAAAGTTTTTATTTTTTAATGAAAGTTTTGGTTAAAAATTTAAATAATATTTTTATAAATAAAAATATGTCAAAAAAAATAGAAACAACTATAGAGGAATTGGAAAACAAAGATACTTGCTGTAATGAAGATGGTTGCGCTTGTGAAGAAAAAAAAGAATCTGAAGGTGATTGTTGTGGTGGTTGTAATTGTGGTGTTTAAAATGAAGATTGCTTTGATTTTAGTATAAATTAAATCTCTCTATTTAGAGAGATTTTGTTTTTATGGGATTATGTAGTAGAATATTACTAGCTTAACTTATTTTAATTCGAGTGAAGATTTTTCTAATTATTAACATTCTTTTTAGGAAAGATACTTCGCTCCGCTCAGTATGTTGAACAAAACCCAAAAAGAAGCTGTAGAGTACAACGATGGTAATCTGTTGATTATTGCTGGTGCTGGTACTGGCAAGACGACTGTCATTACTGAGAAAATTGCTTATATTGTAAAAAACAAATTAGCTCTTCCAGAAGAAGTCTTAGCTCTTACCTTTACTGACAAAGCAGCAGAAGAAATGCAAGATAGAGTAGATGGCCTTATTGAAGAAGCTTATAGCGAAATGCATATTTCTACTTTTCATAGTTTTTGTCAAAAACTTCTGGAAGAATATGGTTTAGAGATTGGTTTGCCAACTAATTTTCGTTTACTCACTGAGACTGATGCTTGGCTTTTGATGCGAGAAAATATTTATAATTTTTCTTTTGATTATTATCGACCACTTGGTAGTCCAAACAAATATATTCATGAACTTCTTACACATTTTTCCAAAGCCAAAGATGAATTGATTTCAACACAGACTTATTTAGATTATGTGGAGGGATTAATTTTGGACAAAGATGAAGCTGAAATTCAAGAAAAAAATAGACTAGTAGAGCTGGCTGATGCCTATCACAAATACAATCAGCTGTTACTTGATAACGAAGTTTTGGATTTTGGTGATCTTATTTTTTATGCTGTAAAACTTTTACAAGATCGACCAAATATTTTGGCAAAACTACAAGAAAAATTTAAGTATGTAATGGTAGATGAGTTTCAAGATGTCAATTGGGCACAATATCAGCTGATAAAATTACTTTCTGGAAGTAAAAGCAAATTGACTGTAGTAGGAGATGATGATCAAGCTATCTATTCTTTTCGTGGTTCAAATGTTGCTATCACCATGAATTTCAAAACAGACTATCCTGATGCTAAAAATATTATTCTCACAGACAACTATCGTTCTGGACAAGAAATTCTTGATTTGGCGTATGAATCAATAAAAAATAATAACCCTCATCGACTAGAACAAAAATTGCAAATTAGCAAAAAATTGACTAGTGGACTAAAAGATTTACACGCTGAAATAATGAATTTACAATATGAAACTATAGATGATGAAGTGGTAGGAGTAATAAACAAAATTTTGGAAATAAAAGAAAAAGAGCCAGATAGTGTCTGGGATGATTTTGCAATTTTAGTGCGTGCCAATAGTCATGTCGAACCTTTTCTCAATGCTCTAGAAACTTTTGCTATTCCTTATGAATATTTGGCTTCTTCAGGATTGTATAGACAATCTGTGGTTATTGATGCTTTCAATTTTCTTGATTTATTAGTAGACGTCTACAATGACAAGGCAATTTTTAGATTATTGAAAATGCCATTTTTGGATTTGAAAGAAAATGATTTGCAAAAAATCACGAGTATGGCCAAAAAAAAATCTATTTCTTATTATGAAGCTTTGAAAAGATCTAGAGAATTTTTTCTTTCACCTTATGGTGTAGAAGTGTCTGAAAAATTATTGTCAGCTATTCACGATGGTGTAAAGTTGACAAGATTTGAAAAACCAACCACCATACTTTATCAATTTATGGAAAAAATTGGTTATTTTGGTTTTTTGACAAGAGAAGAAACACAAGGTAACAAGCAAATTATTAGACAAATTTATCATTTGAAACAATTTTTAGATCTGATCAGGAAATATGAAGAAAATACATCAGATGGACATGTGGCTGGTTTTGTTGAAAATTATAATCACATCATTGAGTCAGGAGACAATGGTAAAATTTCTCAACTCAAAGACACACCTGATTCAGTCAATATCATGACTGTTCATAGTTCAAAAGGTTTGGAATACAAAAATGTTTTTATTGTAAATTTGGTAGAGGAAAGATTCCCAACTCGTCGCAAAAGTGAGGGAATAGCCTTGCCAAAAAATTTGATTCAAGAAAAATACTTAGAAAGTAATGAATTGCATTATCAAGAAGAACGTAGACTTTTTTATGTAGCTATTACTCGTGCCAAACAAAGATTATTTTTGACTAGTGCAAAAGATTATGGTGGTGTCAAAGCTAAAAAAATTAGTAGATTTTTGTACGAACTTAATTTGAATAATATTCAAGAAAAAAATACCAAAGAAAAAAGTTTGCTACAAGAAATAAAAAATATGGAAAAAACTCAATCAGAAGATTTGGGTGAAATTGAATATATTCCACCAAAAGTTTTTTCTTTTTCACAAATCAATACTTATCAAAGATGCCCATATCAATACAAGCTTGGATACGTTCTTAATATTCCAAAAAAAGGTGGACCAGCTTTAAGCTTTGGTAATACTATACATCTTACTTTGCAAGATTTTTACAAAAAAATTCAAGAATTAAATAGCTCTAAACAAATTTCACTTTTTGAAGTCAAAAAAGTAGAAGAAAAAAATTCTAGTGAAATCAAAGTACCAAGTCTTGTGGAATTGCAAAATATTTATAAAAATAGATGGATTCCTGATTGGTATAAAGATCAAAAACAAAGAGAAAGTTATTTTGAAAAAGGTTTGAACTTATTAAAAGAATTTTATAAATCACAAGAAAATAATTGGACAATTCCTGTTTCTCTTGAAGGTGGTTTCAAAATAAATGTAGGTGAATATGTTGTTAGAGGTAGAATAGATAGAATAGATCAATTACCAAACTCAAATTTGGAAATTATTGATTATAAGACTGGAAATGCCAAAGATAAACTTAGTATTGATGACAAACAACAGTTACTTATCTATCAGATAGCAGTCGAAACTTTGCCACAATACAAAAACATTGGCAAAATAGAAAAACTAACTTTTTTTTATGTCAATGAAAATAAGCAAATATCTTTTGTAGGTACAGACAAAGATAAACTTAAATTGGAAGAAAAATTATCTAGTACTATAGAAAAAATTAGAACAGGGGATTTCACTGCCAAACCAAGCAAGCATGTTTGCACCTCTTGTGACTTCAAAGAAATTTGTGAGTTTAGACAGCTTTAATTTTAGATAATTTTGAATTTAGCAGTAAACATGGTAATATAAAGTAGAGAAAATAAGATTGAGATAAATAGAGATAAGGAGATATTCATAAATAAAATTTATAGCCAGTTTTAGTAGTTATCTCAATATTATCTCTATTGTATCTCTACTTATTTTAAATTGTGAAATTATGTCTTTTTCATCACTTGGAGATACTCTAAATAAAAAATTCACTCAAAGTGGACCTTTGAAAAAACAGTTGGAAGATTCTCAAGTGGTTGAAGAAGCCAAAGTTGTGTTGTCTAGTATGTTTGGGGAAGTATTATCAGGTACAGCTAATCCACTTTTTATAAAAAATCGCACCTTGACTATCAGTTGTGCTAGCTCAGCTATGGCTCAAGAAATAAGATTGAACCAAGTAAAAATTGTAGAAGAACTAAACAAAAAATTGGGTAGAAATGAAGTTGATAGAATCAGGTATTTGGTCTAATTTAGTCAAAAAATATGACTTGCTAATGTTTATTAAATAGTGTAGAATAATCGTAGCTTTAAGACATATTTTATGAATCTTCGTCAATATATTGCTACTATGCTTTTCGCCACGATACTCTGTTGGTTATCTTGGTTTTTTGTTATTTCTAATGTTGACCCTGTGACTACACCTGTCTCTGGTTTTGCTTTTTTTTATGGGAGTTTATTTTTATCTATCATGGGTACATTTTCACTTATTTTTTTCTTTTATTACAAATTATTTGGAGATAAGAATTTGCCAATGTTTCGTTATGTAGAAGTAAGTTTTCGTCAATCAATATTTTTATCATTTTTTGCAATTTTGATTTTGTTTTTACAAGGTCAAAATTATCTAAATATTGTGACTGGCAGTTTATTACTTATTATCTTTGTTCTTATTATTTCCTTCAATGTATCTGTCAAACATAAACCCGTTGGGTAAGTAATATTGACCATACATCAATTAACAATTAAATCATATTCAAAAAAATAATTAAAATATGAAACAAAGTCAATTATTTACCAAAACAAAAAAAGAAGCTCCAGCTGACGAAGTATCCAAAAATGCCCAGTTACTTATTCGTGCAGGATTTGTCAACAAAGAAATGGCTGGTGTCTATAGCTATTTACCATTAGGTTTGCGCGTGTTAAAAAAAGTTGAAAATATAATTAGAGAAGAGATGGACAATGCTGGTGGACAAGAAATTCTTATGTCTTCATTTCAACCAAAAGAAAATTGGGAAAAGACCGGTAGATGGGATACGATGGATGACCTGTACAAAGTTGGTGACTCCTCAAAAAGAGAAGTTGCACTTGGCCCAACTCACGAAGAAATAGTTGTTCCTATTTTGAAAAATTATGCATCTTCTTACAAAGATTTTCCTGTAGTTGTTTATCAAATTCAAAATAAATTTAGAATGGAACTTCGTGCTAAATCTGGTATTTTGCGTGGAAGAGAATTTATTATGAAAGACATGTATTCTTTTCATACATCACAAGAAGATTTTGAAAAATTTTATGAAAAAATGAAAGATGTCTATAAAAGTATTTTTGAAAGAGTGGGTATTGGTAGTATGACTTATATGACTTTTGCTTCTGGTGGAACTTTTTCAAAATATTCACATGAATTTCAAACTGTGACACTAGCTGGTGAAGATACTATCTATGTTGATGAGGAAAAAAAGATTGCAGTCAACAAAGAAGTTTTTAATGATGAAGTCTTGGAGAGTCTTGGGCTGAAAAAAGAAAAATTAGTTGAAAAACGTGCTATTGAAGTTGGTAATATTTTTGATTTAAAAACAAAATATTCCAAACCTTTTGATCTTTCTTTCACAGATGAGAAAGGTCAGAAACATACTGTGTTGATGGGTTGTTATGGTATAGGTCTTAGTCGTTTGATAGGTACTGTAGTTGAAGCTTTGTCTGATGACAAAGGTATAATCTGGCCAGAAAGTATTGCTCCTTTTCAAATTCATCTTGTTTCTCTTTGTAGTGAGGAAGTTGATATAAAGAAAGCTGATAAACTTTATGAAAGTTTGAAAACTAAAAGTCTAGAAGTATTGTACGATGATAGAATTGGTGTTAGAGCAGGGGAGAAATTTGCAGATAGTGATCTAATTGGTATTCCTCTTCGTGTAATCATCAGTCCAAAAACTTTGGCAAATGATAGTGTAGAAATAAAAAAACGTAATGAAGTTGATTCTAAATTTGTCAGTATTACTGAGTTCATGAAATGAATTTAAATTATTCCATTTTGCGTAACACGTAACATATATCATATTCCGATTGTTACGTGTTATGTGTTATATGTTACGTGAAAAAAATATGTTCAAAAATTTCTTTAGAAAAATTGGCAAAGATATCGCAATTGATTTGGGTACTGCCAATACTCTTGTTTATACACCAGAAAAAGGAATTGTAATAGATGAACCTTCGTTTGTGGCTATCAATATCAAAACAGAGCAAATTTTGGCTGTAGGACAAGAAGCAAAACAAATGCTTGGAAAAACTCCAGCTCATATTCAAGTCACCAAACCTTTGACAGCAGGAGTAATTTCTGATTACGAAGTTACAGAAAAAATGTTAAAATATTTTATTGATAAAGTTCAAAAAGATGGATTTGCTATTTCTAGTCGACCTCGTGTTATTATTGTAGTTCCTTTGGATGTAACAGAAGTGGAGATAAAAGCAGTAGAAGACGCTTCTATGTCTGCTGGCGCTAAAGAAGTTATTATTGTCCAAGGTCCGATGGCGGCAGCTATTGGTGCTCGTATGCCAATACAAGAGGCTGTGGGTAATATGGTAGTAGATATTGGTGCTGGTAATACCGAAATAGCTGTGTTATCTTTAAATGGTGTAGTTACTTGGAAATCCACTCAGATAGCCGGAGATGAAATGAATAGAAATATCATCCAATATGCTAGAGAAGTTTTCAACTTACTAGTTGGTGAAAGTCACGCAGAACAAATAAAATTAAAAGTAGGTTCAGCTTTGGCAGGTACTGAAGTAATAGAGTTCAATATGAAAGGACGTGATGTGGTGACAGGTCTACCAAAAGAAATTTTGGTGAATGATGGACAAATACGTGAAGCTTTGTCAAGAAGTGTCAAAACTATAGTTGACCATATCAAGATGACATTGGAAACTACTCCGCCTGAATTAATATCTGATATTCATGAAAGAGGTTTGTTGTTGGTTGGTGGTGGGTCACTATTACGTGGTATGGATAAAATAATTCAGCAAGCCACTGAAATTTCTGTTAGAATTGCTGATGATCCGCTCACTACGACTGTACGCGGTGCAGGTATTTTATTAGAAGAAGAAGACCTTTTGAAAAGTATTGCTCTACCTTCTGCTAAACAAAAAAGATAATTTTGTCTATGATTACCAAAAATAAGACAGCTACATTTTTTGCTATTTTTTTTGTGATCTTTTTTGTAGTTGTATTCAATCGACTCCATTGGTTAAATTTTATTGAAAAACCAGTCATTTCTGTTATAGATTGGAGCTTGAAACCAATCCATAAAATAAAATTATATTTCAAAAAAACAGACCAACCGTTGACTACTGAAGATAGAAATACTCTGGAACAAATAAAAGAAAAAAATGAAATAAGTGAAACAAATGTTCAGATTTTGACAGAAGAAAATATAGAATTAAAAAAACAATTAAATTTTTTTGTTGAAAATAATTTTGAACATGTTGGGGCAATAGTGTTGAGTAGAACAGTGAACCCATTGGCCACCACTATAATGATTGACAAAGGAACTAAAGACGGCATAGAAATAGATAATCCTGTAATAGTTAGTAATGGTATTTTGATAGGTAAAATAATTAAGGTAGAGGATAGTAGATCAGTAGTAAGACTTGTCAATGATAACAATAGCGCAATAGGAGCAACAATAATGAACAACGAAAGAAGTATTGGATTGGTGGAAGGTGGTTATGGTTTAGGAGTTCGTATGAATTATATTCCTCAAAATGAGATAGTTGCCCCAGGAGATGTCATAATTTCTTCTGGTCTTTCAGACAATATACCACGTGGTCTAGTGATTGGAAATATAGAGATTGTAGACAAACAACCACATGAACCATTCCAGCAAGCAGTGATTACTCCGGCTGCTGATCTTGGCTATATAAATTTAGTATCTGTAATAATTCAAAAAAAATAGAGTAAGTTATGCTCAAATCTATCTTACAAACAATATTCTTTTTTTTATTTATTATTATTATTTTTATATTAAATTTATATTCTTCTTATCTATTACCGTACCCATTTGAAAATATAAACTTAGTTATTCTTTTTTTGATTATAATGTTAGGATTGTATGGCTCAGGAAATATTGTTTGGGGAGCTTTTCTTTTTGGTATTTTGATGGATTTGTATAGCGAATCGTATTTTGGTATTTTTACTTTTTCTCTGACAATTAGTTTTTTGTTAGTTTATTGGCTTTACTACGAATTCTTTACAAACAAATCTATTTGGGCTTTGACAACTTTGGTAGTTTTGGAAGTTGTATTTTTTAGAATTTTTTATACTTTCTTTATTATTTTTAATAATAGTAAAATAAAATTAACTTTATTTATTTATTATGGTTGGGAATTGTTATTTACTACTGTTTTGACTTTCATTCTCTATTTCTTATTAGAAAAATTTTTTACAAAATATAAAATATTAAAATCATAATATGGAAATAGATCCATATCTTATAAATCCAAAACAGGATATAAACCTAAATGGTAAATATAAACTATCTTGGACAGAAGATAGTATTTCTGTTAGTAATTCTAATAATGAAATAAATAGTTCTGGTAATTCTCATTTGGGATCAAGTTTTTCTGGAAGTAAAAAAACATTCTTTTTTTTAATTTTTATAGTTTTTTGTTTTGCTATTATATTGGGCAGAGGATTTTTTTTGCAAATTTTATTAGGTAGTAGTTATCACGCTCAAGCTGAAGGTAATAGACAAAGAAATATCCCAGTACCATCTGAAAGAGGTCTCATCTTTGATAGAAACAAAGTCCAACTTACCCAGAATATTCCCAATTTTTCTTTGACTGTCATACCAAAAGATTTACCAAGAAATTCAGAAGATTTGAACAAAGTTATTGAAAAATTGATAAGTATTACTGGTCAAGATAGGCAAGACATTAGCGAAACAATAGAAAAATATAAAGATTATCAGCAAGACTCAATTATTATTGCTGAAGATATTCCTTATGAAACTGCCTTAAAAACACAAATAGCTAACACAGATTTACCTGGTATTAGTATTCAACTTGGCAGTAAAAGACTATATATTTTAGATCCAGCTACAAATAATTCAATATCTAGTAGTTTTACAACTAGTACTGTAGATTTTTTACACCCTGAAGACAAACAACTATATTTAAATAATACTTTTTCACACGTACTTGGTTATGTTGGGAAATTATCGCCCCAAGAACTTGATACTTATTACAAAAAAGGTTACCTACCTTCTGACTCTATTGGTAAGACAGGAGTGGAAAAAATTTATGAAAATTATTTACGTGGTACTTATGGAGAGAGAAAAATTGAAGTAAATTCTCAAGGTAGAGAACAACAAATTTTAGCAGAAAAAGAACCAGTAGCAGGATCAAATTTGATTTTGGCAATAGATAGTAATATGCAAAATAAATTGGAAGATATAGTTGCAAAAAGATTAAAAGAATTAAATAAAAACAGAGCGTCAGCTATTGTACTTGACCCACGCAATGGAGAAATTTTAGCTTTGGTTAGTTATCCTGGATTCAATGACAATGATTTTTCTGGTGGAATTAGCAAAGATAATTATAGTGGATATTTAAATAATGAAAATAAACCTTTATTCAATAGATCTATTAGTGGTAGCTTTCCCTCAGGTTCAGTCATCAAGCCTATGATGGCTTCGGCTGCTTTGCAAGAAAAAATAATCAATGCAAATACAAGTTTTCTAAGTAATGGTGGTCTGCAAGTTGCTCAATGGTTTTTTCCTGATTGGCAAGTTGGCGGGCATGGTATGACTAATGTTCGAAAATCTTTGGCTTTATCTGTAAATACTTTTTATTACTATATTGGTGGTGGTTATGGAAATTTTGTTGGTCTTGGTGTGGATAAAATAAATGAATATCTGAAAAATTTTGGTTTTGGAAAAATTTTGGGTATTGATTTGCCTGCTGAATCTAGTGGATTTTTACCAACACCACAATGGAAACAACGTGTCAAAAAAGAGCCTTGGTATATTGGAGATACATATAATTATTCTATTGGACAAGGTGATTTTTTGACAACGCCTTTGCAAATTGCATCTATGACAGCTACTATTGCCAATGGTGGAACTTTGTATACACCACATACAGTAAAACAAATTGTTAATCAAGAAACTGGGGAGATTACAGATGTAAAACCAGAAATTTTGGATCAAAATTTTGTTGATGAAACAAATATAAATACAGTAAAACTAGGTATGAAAGATTGTGTAGCTTATGGTTCTTGTGCAACATTAAAAAATTTACCTTTTAGTTCAGCTGGTAAAACAGGTACTGCTCAATGGAGTCAAACCAAAGATACTCATGCTTGGTTTACTTCTTTTGCTCCGTTTGAAAACCCAGAAATTGTAGTCACAGTTTTAGTAGAGGAAGGTGGAGAAGGTGGAATAGCAGCTGAACCAATTGCTGATCAATTTTATCAATGGTGGGCAACATACAAAACAAAAACTTGACCTTAATTCAAAAACTGTTATACTGTATTTTGTTACAGGTCCGCATGTTGCGGTTCTATTTTTTTCACCAAAGTTTTAATCATTTTAAACAAAATATATGACAGATGATATACAATACATGAGTCAATCAAAGCTAAACGCTTTGAAACAAGAATTAGAAGAGCTCAAAGAAGTGAAGACAGTAGCTATAGCCAAAAGAATAGACGAAGCTAAACAAATGGGTGATTTGTCAGAAAATGCTGAATATCATGCTGCTCGTGATGAGATGTCTTGGGCAAAAAGTAGAGTATTAGAATTAGATAATTTGATAAATAATGCTCAAATTATTTCAGAAGAAAAAGGTAGCAAGGTCCAAATTGGTTCTACTGTCAAAGTAAAAGTTAATGGCAAAGAAAAAGAATATACTATTGTAGGTGCCCAAGAAGCTGATCCTTTATCTGGTAAAATTTCCAACGAATCACCACTTGGTGCAGCTTTTTTGGGTAGAAGCAAAAATAATGAAGTACAAGTAGTTTTACCGTCTGGAATACAAGTTTATAAGATCATGGATATCAAATAAAAGATGCTTTAAAATATCTTATTTTAGTCAAAATACTCTCTACTCGAGAGTATTTGTATTTTTATAGACAATCTGTTACAATAAAGCAGTAATTTAGCTTAAATTTAAGATAATAGCTATGTCTCAAACTATAGAATTAAATATCAATGATGAGCGTGAAATCCGTCTCAAAAAATTAAAAGAATTGGAAGAATTAAACATCAATGTTTATCCTGCCAAAACTGAACGTAAACAAACTATCAAACAAGCTTTAGACGCAGAAGTAGATGATACTCTTAGTGTTGCTGGACGTATTATGACCAAACGTGATATGGGTAAATTGATGTTTTGTCATCTACAAGATGAATCTGGTCGTATGCAAATTGCTTTCAAACAAGATGAAGTTGGAATAGATAGTTATAAACTTTTTGTCAAAAAAATAGATGCTGGAGATATTATAGAAGTAGAAGGAAAAAAATTCATTACTCACAAAGGTGAACCTTCTATTTTGGTAAGTAAGTGGAATATTTTGTCAAAAGCACTTTTACCATTACCAGACAAATTTCATGGTTTAAATGATGAAGAAGTACGATACCGTAAAAGATATCTTGATTTTTTGGTCAATCCAGAAGAAAAAGAAAAAATTATTGTTAGAGGAAAAATTTTACGTTATCTTCGTGAATTTTTACAATCAGAAAATTTTATTGAAGTAGAAACTCCAGCTTTAGAAACAATTTCTTCTGGAGCTATGGCCAAAACTTTTGACACACATCTCAATGCTTATGATCTAGATGTCCATCTACGTATTTGTATGGGTGAACTATGGCAAAAACGTTTACTAGTTGGTGGCTTTGAAAAAACATTTGAAATGGGTAAAGCTTTTCGAAATGAAGGAGTAGATCATCAGCACAATCCAGAATTTACTATGCTTGAATATTATTGGACTTTTGCAGATTATAAAGACAATATGAAACTTCACGAAAAATTGATTCCTTTTGTTATTGAAAAATCCATTGGTAAATTAGAAGTAGAAATTGATGGACAAAAAATAAATTTTGCTGGACCATATCCTAGTATCACATTTCATGATGCTGTTTTGCAATATTCAGGCATTGATATTGATGAATTTAAAGATATTGAAGAATTGAAAAAAGCCATGTCCAAAAAAGGTTATGATCACGAAAATTTGACTGAAAGAGGAAAACTACTAGACAATTTATACAAACAGTCTGCTCGTCTAAAACTTATTCAACCAACTTTTGTATTGAATTATCCAGTTGAACTAAAACCTTTGGCCAAAAAATCAGCTGATCCTCGCTATACAGAAATGTTCCAGCTTATTGTCAATGGTTTTGAATTAAGTAATACTTACACAGAGTTAAATGATCCTATTGACCAAAGAACTAGATTTGAAGAACAGGCCAAAAACAAAGCAGCTGGAGATGAAGAAGCAATGGCTAATGATTGGGATTTTGTAGAAGCATTGGAGTATGGTATGCCACCAGCTACAGGTACTGGAATTGGTATTGATAGATTTGCTGCTCTTATCACTGGTTCACATACTTTACGTGAAGTGACTGCTTTTCCATTGATGAAACCTTTGGTTGTGGAAGAGGTAAAAGATAAAAAAGAAAAGAAAAAATAAATTTTTATGAAAAAAGTAATGGTTTTTGGTACTTTTGATATTGTACACTTGGGACATCTAAATCTTTTTAGACAGGCCAAAAAACTTGGAAATCATTTAATAGTTGTGATAGCGAGAGATAATACTGTTAAGAAAGTTAAAAAAATAAAATTAGTACATAATGAAAAAGAAAGACTGGATTTTTTGAGAAATATCAGTCTAGTAGATAAAGCTGTATTGGGAGACAAATTGGATTATTACAAAATCATTAAGACTGAGAAACCAGATGTAATAGCTCTAGGTTATGATCAAAAAAATTTTATTGACAAACTGGAAGACAAAATAAAAGAATTCAGATTGACTACCAAAGTTGTTCGATTGAAATCTCATAAACCAGAGCAATATAAATCTGGAAATATCAGAAAAAAAATAAGTAAGATGTTATAAAAATATAAGGAATGACAAATTGAGAGAAGCGAAATTTGTTAAACCGTGGTAACGAAATTCTCCGTCAAGCCGACTAATCATTTCGCCAATCCGTTTATAAAAGTTTAAGTATGATAGAAGAAAAAAGAAAAATTCTTTTGGCCACTACCAATGAAGGTAAATTTGTAGAAATGAAAAAATTTTTACATGATTTGAATTTTGATTTTTTATCTTTGAAAGATTTGGACAATATTCCAGAAGAACCAGTAGAAATTGAAACCACCATAGAAGGTAATGCAATTCTAAAAGCTAGATATTATGCCAAAAAAACTGGTTTGATGACTTTGGCTGATGATGGTGGAATTTTTGTAGATTGTCTAGATGGTTGGCCAGGTGTGATTAGTGCTAGAATTGGTACAGACTCAGAAGATAGAAGAAAAGTTTTACTAGAAAAAATAAAAAATATTAATGATGAAAATCTTGGAGCTAGTTTCAAAACAGTATTAGCTTTGTACAATCCAAACAAAGAAGAATTGTTTCTAGCTTATGGTGAAAGAAGAGGGTTAATTTTGAAAAAAGAAAGAATTGCTAATGGTTTTGGTTATGATCCTATTTTTTATTTACCAGATTTGAAAAAAACATATAGTGAACTTACTGTTGTAGAAAAAAATTCTACTTCTCATCGTGGTATAGCTCTAAACAAAATAAAATATTTTTTAGCTGACCATTTTGATTCCAAACACATTGTCGTACCAGTTGGTATAATAATCAAAGAAGGTAAAATGCTTATTTCAAAAAGAAATGATCCTCACAATATTAGATTTCATGGCAAATGGGAATTGCCTGGTGGTAGTGTAGAGTATGGTGAAACTTTGGAAGAAAATGTAAAACGTGAAGTATTGGAAGAAACAGCTTGTGATGTAGAAGTGGTATGTCAACTAGACAAAACTCAGGTTGTAGCTAGTGTTGGAAAAAACTTTTCTTACCAAGTATATCTTATTCCTTTTGTATGTAAATTTATTTCAAGTGTTGGAAAAATAAATGATACTGAAGTTATAGAAATCAAGTTTATAGACTTGGCAGAAATAAAAGATTATGATTTTATAGAAAAAAATAAAGAATTTTTAATGCAGATTACACCAGACATTAAAAAAATTATTAAGGAAATGTAGACTCTACTAATTTTTATTTACTCAAAAACGTCTTTTAAAATCATTTAAAGATTCACTAATTAAAAATATTTATATTTAAGAAAGATCCTACGCTGTGCTTCGCCAGCTCAGGATTACAAAACTATATGCTCGACATAAAATTTATTCGCGACAATAGCGAATTGGTCAAAAAAAACTGTCAAAATAGAAAAGTAAAAGTAGATATTGATAAACTACTTGATCTTGATATACAAAAAAGAGAAAAGATGCAAGAAGTAGAAGAACTTCGTTTCAAGAGAAATAATGGTTCCAAAGGCAAACCAAGTGAAGATGAAATCAAACAAATGCGTGAAGTGGGAGAGAAAATAAAATTTTTAGAAGAAGAATTGAAAACTATTGAAGAAAATTATTTAAACTTAATGCTTCAGGTACCAAATATGACTCACGAAAAAAGTCCTGTTGGTGGTGAAGAAGATTTTACTGTAATTGAAGAAAGGGGAGTTATCCCAAGTTTTGATTTTGAAGCCAAAGATCATGAAGAGTTGATGATAAACCTTGATTTGGTAGACTTCGAACGTGGTGCCAAAGTCACTGGTAGTAAATTTTATTTTTTCAAAAATGACATAGTGAAATTAAACCAAGCTATGCTAAATTATGGCATGGAAATTTTGGAAAAGCATGGTTATAGTTTGATAGAAACTCCGGATTTAGCTAAACATGAAATATTACTTGGTGCAGGTTTCAATCCTCGTGGCAATGAAAAACAAATCTATAATCTTGCTGATGAAGATTTGAGTCTGGTAGGTACTGCTGAAATTACAATGTTGGGTTATCATGCCAACGAAGTATTAGATTTGAATGGTGGACCAAAGAAATATGCTGCCATGTCACATTGTTTCCGTACTGAAGCCGGAGCTTATGGTCGCACTAGCAAAGGACTTTATCGTGTTCACCAATTTACCAAACTTGAAATGTTTATTTTTTGTAAGCCAGAAGATAGTGAAAAATTACATCAAGAATTATTAAGTATTGAAAAAGAAATTTGTGATGGTCTAGAAATTCCTTATCGTGTAATTGACATTCCAACAGGGGATTTAGGTGGCCCTGCTTTTCGCAAATATGATCTTGAAGCTTGGATGACTATGAAAGCTGAAAACGGAACCAAAGGTGGTTATGGTGAAATTACTAGTACTAGTAACTGTACAGATTATCAGGCCAGAAGATTAAACATCAAATACAAAAATGACGAAGGAAAAAATGAATTTGTTCACACACTAAATGGTACAGCTGTAGTACTTAGTCGTTTTCCAATTGCTATTTTAGAAAATAACCAACAATCTGATGGTAGTATCAAAATTCCAAAAGTTTTGCAAAAGTTTGTAGGGAAAGAAATTATTACAAAATAATTATGAGAACAGTACAAGGTACAGACAAAGATGGAAATAAAATTGAAATGAATATTGATGAATTATTTTTTAGACCAGCCGTTTATGGAATAGTTTTCAGGGATAAAGAAGTTCTAATGTTTAATCAAAATTTTGGCTATACATTACCTGGCGGTGGAGTAGATATTGGCGAAACACTTGAAGAAGCTCTGGTAAGGGAAATGAAAGAAGAAACTGGTTACAGTGTAAAAATAATAAATATTGTAGAAGTAAAAACTAATTTTTTCAAACTCCCAGGATCAAATAAAAATTGCCAAACAATTAGAATGTTTTTTCTTTGTAAAATAATTTCTAATGAAATATTAGAGATAAAATTGGAAAAAACAGAAATTGCATTTAATTCGAAACCAGAGTGGGTAAATCTAGACAATTTGGACAAAATAAAGATAGGAGACACTGATGAAATAATTTCAATTATCAAAAAATCACTGAACTAATTTATGGACAATATAGCTACAAAAACAAAACTTATTATCATCCCTGGTTGGGGTGGATCAAAAGAAACTTGGTCTGATTTTATTTCCTTAGCTCTAAGTGATTTTGAAGTAGAAGTGATAGAATTACCTTGTTTTGGTATAGAACCTTGTCCTACGTCAATCTGGGGTGTAGAAGAGTACTCACAGTTTGTAACTAACAAACTAAATGCTTTGAAAAAACCTAGTCAACAAACTATTTTACTTGGTCATAGTTTTGGTGGACAAATAGCAACTTATTTATTAGGAAACAATCCAAATATTGTAGACAAACTTATTTTGAGTGGGGCTGCTGTCTATCGAAAACCTAAAAGTGCTAAAAACTATACCTTCAAATTTATGGCTAAAAGTGGTAAAATAGTATTCAGTTTACCAATCTTAAATAAATTGGCAAAAATAATGCGTAAAGTGTTGTATAAAATTATTGGAACAGGTGATTACAATAAAACAACTGGTATAAAAAGAGATATTTTTTTAAAAATTACCAAACAAGATGTTAGTCAGTATTTATCTAAAATAAAAATTCCTACTTTAGTAGTGTGGGGAGATAAAGATGTTTTTGTATCCATAAAAAATGCCAAAGAAATAGCCAAAAATCTTCCAAATTCCCAATTAAAAATAATAAAAAATGGAACACACGGTTTGCATCTTTGGAAAAAAGAAGAATTACTAAAAATAATAATGGAATTTTTAAAATAATATATTATGCAAATTATAGACCTAGCAATAGTTTTTTTCTGGTTTATTAGCATGAGCAATGAATATCTCCAGTTTGCTTATTTTTGGCAATTAAAGGAATATCGTTGGGATAGATTTTTTGATTTGTTAAGCACTACAGAAGGAAAGAGAATATTGTTTCGTTATGATTTTCTTTACAAAATACCGCTTATTTTAGTGATATTTTTTTGGGATCAAAAATTAGCAATAATAAAATGGGTAGTTTTACTAATTTTTATTTTGGATTTTTCTTACTTAATTTTGAAAGTTATTTTGAAAAAACCAATCAAAAAACCAGTATTTAGTTTGAAAGTTATTTTGATTTTATTTGTAGCAATTTTTGTAGAATCTATTTTTTTCTTAAAAACTCAAGATCCTAGGACTATAGCTGTTTTTAGTTTCTTAAGATTTATATTAATTACAATTATAATCACTTTTGTAAATATTGCCACACAACTTATAAAAAAATACGTAGCTAATTTAGCCAAAAGAAAATTAGCTAAATACAAAAAATTAACTGTCATAGGTATAACAGGTAGTTATGGTAAAACAAGTACAAAAGAAATACTTACAAACTTAATTTCTTATAAATTCAAAGTTGTCAAAACTCCAAAAAATATTAATACTGATTTTGGTATTAGTAAATTTATTTTACAGACCAATTTCAAAGATGTTGATTTTTTCGTAGTAGAGATGGGAGCTTATAGAGTGGGTGATTTGAATGAACATTGTAATATTGTAAACCCTAAAATAGGTATTTTGACAGCTATTAGCCCTCAACATTTGAGTCTATTTGGTTCTATTGAGAATATTCAAAAAGCTAAGTATGAATTACTAAAATACCTACCAAAAAATGGCTTAGCTGTAACTAACTCTGATAATAAATATTGCCGAGAATTTTTGGAAGAAATAAAAGCCAAAACAATGACCTTTGGTTTTGAAGAAGAATTCAAACCTACCTGTCTAATTGAAGACATAAAAAATACAACAGAAGGAATTATTTGTAAATTCAAAAAAACAACCAATCAAGAAATTCATACAGAACTACACACCAAACTTTCTGGAGAATACAATATTTTGAATCTTGCCCCTTCTTTTTTAGTAGCCGATTATCTAGGTTTTTCTGCAGAAGATCTACAAGAAGCTGTCAAAAAAATAGAAAATCCCAAATACGCTTTGAATGTGTATAATTATGGCAAAGCTATCATAATAGATGATACTTATAATTCTAACCCAGATGGATTTAAAGTAGCTATAAATATGTTGGCTAGTTACTCTCATGAATACAAAAAAATTATAGTAACAAGAGGAATCATTGAACTTGGTGAACTTAGTAATGAGATTCACGAACAAATTGGTGGTGAGATAGCTTTCGTAGCTGACGATTTGGTAATTACAACCCCTGATTTCGTAGAACCTCTCAAAAAAGGCGTGGGTACCAAATATCAGACAAAAGTAATGGTCAAAACTAGTAGTCTAGATTTATTAGCCTATCTGAAAGAACATAAAAAAACAAAATCAGTTATTTTGTTAGAAAATAGAATACCTGAGATAATAAGACATGAGTTAAAAAAATAAATTATGATTTTCACTGGTTTCCACCCCAATATTTATAAAAAAGATATTGCAACAGCTCTTTCATTTTTGCTTTTACCATGGAAATGGTCACAATTAAGAAAGGGCAAATATATAACTGAAGTAGAGAATTGGTTACAAAATTATTTTGCTGTAAAATATGCAGTTACTTTTGATAGTGGACGTACTGCTTTACAAAAAGCTATAGAAGCTGTTGGTGTAACAATGAAAGACGAAGTGCTCGTACAAGCTTATACTTGTTTGGTAGTAAGCAATGCTATCAATTGGGCTGGAGGAAAACCTATTTATGTAGATGTGGATGAAAATTTCAATATGGATATAGAAGATTTGAAAAATAAAATAACAGAAAAATCAAAAATACTAATTATTCAACACACTTTTGGTAAGGCAGCTAATTTGGAAAAATTGATACAAATTGCTAGAGAAAATAACTTGATGATTATAGAAGATTGCGCTCATTCCTTAGGAACAAAATACAATGATAAGTTGACTGGCACTTTTGGAGATATAGGAATGCTAAGTTTTGGTAGTGATAAAATAATTTCATCTTCTCGTGGTGGAGCACTCATTACCAACAATGAAAAATTAGCTGAAAAAATAATGCTGTTGAACAAAAAATTAGCATTACCAACTATTAGAACTACTGTTCAAAATTTATTTAATTTTCCGATTTTTTATATTGGAAAAAAAATGTATGATATTCTACTTGGTAAAATTTTTTTAGCTATTGCTCAAAAAATAGGACTAACTGGAAAAATAATCTACAAAGAAGAAAAAGCTTGTAACCGATTAA
>JBAYUH010000015.1:0-25890 GCA_041675185.1 Candidatus Magasanikiibacteriota bacterium
CAAAAGTATATTTTGAATTTAGTCCAAACCTTTGCCCTAAAGTAATTTTTTGTTTGTTGTTGTAAAGAGGATTTGAAGAAGAAAATTGGGTATTTTGGGTAGTGAGTTTACATTCTTCATTTTTGATATTTTTGATATTTTCGACTAGATAATCTATTTTTTTGATTGGTTTACCAGTGACTCTTTCTAAGATTTTTATTATTTGAGAATGGTGTTTTTTTTCTAACCAACTCTTTGTAAAGGAATTTGGTACACAGATTATGGCTTTGCCATCATCATATTCAGCTATACCAGTATTTTTGAACCAAGTTGTAAAATGTGCTTTTGATAAACTTAATTCAAATTCTGCTAGTACTGCTTGCCAAATTTCATGAGTAGTCATAAGTTTTGAAAAATTTTATATTATGTTTCTTATTCTATCATAGATTGTTAATTTGAAAAATGCTCTAATAGTAGCCAAAAGTGTACAGTTTGTGGAAAAGCTGTGGATGAAGTGGATATTGTTCTTAAACAATGCCTGATTTGAAAAGAAATAGCAAGTTAAATAATAATTTGACTTGATAAAAAATTATAGTAAGTTTTTGATGTAGAATTTAACTATTGACAAAAAGTTGAGAATTTAGTATTATGTATTTACATTATTTAGCTTAGAATCTATAAGTTATGGCAACAAAAAGAACATATCAGCCAAAAAAACGTAAAAGAGCTAAAACTCACGGTTTTTTGGAAAGAATGAAAGATAAAGATGGACGTAGAGTTCTCAGAGAACGTCGCAACAAAGGTAGAAAGAAACTAACAGTTAGCGATGAAAAAACTGGTAAACGTACTAGAAAAACTCGTTAATTTATCTTTTTTTATCAGAAATCAACAAACACCTCGTTTAAGCGAGGTTTTTGTGTTATAATCTATATATATGTTACAAAAAGAAAACAGACTTAGAGGTAAGAAGGAGTGGGAAGTACTTTTCAATGAAGGTAATTTTGTTGGTGCCAAATTTTTGACTATGAAAGTTTGGAAAATAAATACAGAAAAGTATCCACGCAGACAATTTTTAGTCGATGATCTCAAGATTGGTTTTAGTGTTGGTCTAAAAATAAGCAAAAGTGCTGTAAAACGTAACTCTGTTAGACGTAAAATGAGTGAAGTGATCAGGCTTTTGCTCAAAGAAAACAAAATTAAACATGGCTTTCTAGTAGGTTTCATGGCTAAAAATAATATTTTGGAAGCAGATTATCAGGAAATTGAAAAAGATATAATATTTTGTTTAAAGAAAATGGGCTTGTTAATATAAAATATTTGCTAAATTTAGCTATATTTTGTTAATTTAAAAAAATGCTATTCTGTTTTTTATTTATTTCTTTTTTGCAGACTCAAATTTTTCTAAATTTGTTTTGTTAAATTATTTTTGATTTAGTGTTTGATATTTTTTATTAAACAAAAGATTTATTAATTTATATTTTTGGCTTTATGAAGCTATTTTTTCAAAAATTATTTTGCTTGCCACGGCTACCTATTTTGTTTTTGATAAAAATTTACCAAAAAACTCTATCTCCAGATCATGGTTGGTTCAAATTGCTTTATCCTCAGGGTTATTGTCGATTTTATCCTACTTGTAGTGAGTATGGTTATGAAATAATTAAGAAAAAAGGTTTGATAGTGGGAATTCCCAAGGCTTTGTGGAGGATTATACGTTGTAATCCTTGGTCAAGAGGTGGAATTGATTTACCAAAATAATAAACGCGAATTTTGCGGATAATAACGCAGATAAGCGCTGATCTTTAATTGAATATGCGTCTAAATATCAAAGTAATACCAAAATCTTCTTTGAACAAGATAACAAAATGTGCAGATGGTAGTCTGAAAATAAAAATTACTTCTCCGCCAGTAGATGGCGAAGCAAATAAGAAGTTGATAGAAATACTTAGCAAAGAATACAAAGTTGCTAAGTCAAAAATTAGAATTATAAAAGGTGAGACTGGGAAGAATAAGGTGGTGGAGATTGAAGAATAATCACATAAGACACAACTCGTAACACATATTAAATTGTTATGAGTTATGTGGTACGTGTTACGTATAATAAAAAATATTCTCATTTGAGAATATTTTTTTTGTTTATATTTTTTAGTGATTATGTCCAGCGTGTTCATCATGTTCTTCCTCTACTATATCATGTCCATGGCCATGTTCTTCATGAATATGTCTTGGTCCGTCAACTAATTTGTCTGCAAGGAATGCTACGACTTTTTTATTTAGAAGCATGTTTGCTATAGACTCTTTCACTTCTGGTTTTTTCAAGTTTTCCAAATATTGATTATTATCTTTGTAATAATCTCGCATGTGTTTCATTTCTTTTTCTAATTCTTCAGCAGAAACTACAAGTTTGTTGGATATCGCTACTTCACGAGAAAGTAGTGAAGCTTTGGCTCTGTCAGTCGCTTTTTTTCTGAAATCTTCTTGCAATTCTTTTTCATTTTTCTTGATGTCTCGTAAATATTGTTCAATACTTACACCATGTTTTTCCAAATCATGTTGTAATTCATAAAACATTTTTTTGAGTTCAGCATCTACTAATACATCTGGGATTTCATCAAAGTTTGTTTCTTTTATAAGTGTTTCAAACATTTCAATTTCAGCCACTTCGTCAGCTTTGTGTTCTGCTTCATGATCAAGATTTTCTTTTATTAATTCACGTAATTTTTCTACACTATCTTGTCCTAGAACTTTGGCAAAAGCATCATCTGCTTTTGGAATTTCTCTGGTAAAAACATTTTTTACTTTTACTTTGAATTTTCCAGTTTTGCCAGCTAGTATTTGACTGTAATAATTTTTTGGAAATGGCAAATCAAATTCTTTTTCATCATCCTTTTTCAATTCAAGTAAAGAATTATTGAATCCTGGGATATGTTGTTCACTTTCTGATAAATAAACACCATAATCATTGGCTTGACCACCTTCTATTGGTACTCCATCAAGAAACAAATTCATATCTACAACAATTTTATCTTCCTTAGTAGAGTTGCCTTCTTTTATTACTTCTTTTGCTTGCATTTTCAATAAATTATCAATAGTTTCGTCAACGTCTTTTTCTTTGACTTCTTTTACCTTTCTTTTTATTTTTAAAGTATCCAATTTTGGTAATTCTATTTTTGGTAAAAGAGCAACTTTGGCAGTATAGACAACATCATTGTCTGGGGCTATTTTTTGCACATTGATTTCTGGCATGCCAATAGTATCAACTTTTTCTGCTTTTACAGCTTGATAAAAACTTTCTTGGATAATATCTTCTAGAGCTTCTTGTAAAAGTTTCATATCTCCAACTTCTTTTTTGACCATTTCAAAAGGAGCTTTGCCTTTGCGAAAGCCTTTGATAGCAACACGATTAGAAATAGTTTCAGCAGTTTTTGTTAAATGTTTTTGGTATTCTTTTGGACTTACTGTGATTGTAAATTCCATTTGAGACTTTTCTAATTTTTTGGTTTTGTGTTCCATATTGTTTTTTGTTAACGCTGATTGGTGCGGATAATTACGCAGAATCATACGGATTTGTGTTTAAAAGTGGCTGTAATATAGCTTATTTCAAAGAAAATGTCAATTGTTATTGGTATTGGAAAATTTATTAGTGTTTTGTTATTTGTTACGTGGTATGTATTGTGTGATACGTGATTTTTTGACGATAAATATTTTTAGTGCTATCTTATTTACGGAGGTGTGGAATATGGATAATGATGGTGAGTGTTTCTGGGACGACTTGATAGAAATCTTTTGGGAGTTTGTCTTCATTTTGATCAAACCAGAGGAGGTGAGGTTTTTCCTCAGAAAGATTTTTAGTACAGTCACGGATGTTTGATTTTGTGTGGCAAGGAGGGGGCGGTTCAAGTTCGTACTTGAACCAAACTCTAAAATAAAATACCGCTTATGAGCGGTATTTTTTTATTTAAACTTTTTATTAGATTTATTTCAAAAGTCCAACAATTAATAATGCAACAATGTTGGCTACTTTGATCATAGGATTGATGGCAGGACCTGCAGTATCTTTGTATGGATCACCTACAGTGTCACCAGTGATAGCAGATTGATGTGCAAATGAACCTTTGCCACCATGATTTCCACTCTCAATATATTTTTTGGCATTGTCCCAAGCACCACCACCAGTAGTCATAGATATTGCTACAAATAAACCGGTGATAATAGTACCAACAAGTAATCCACCAAGAGCAGCTGCACCTAGCCATAGACCAACCACAATAGGAACTATAACTGGTATAAGAGCTGGTAAAACCATTTGTCCAATAGCACCTTTGGTAACTATGTCTACTGTTTTGGCATAATCAGGTTTGGCTTGACCTTCCATAATACCTTTGATTTCACGGAATTGTCTGCGAACTTCTTCGACAACACTTCCAGCAACTTTACCAACAGATTGCATAAGTAATGAACCAAATAGATAAGGAAGTAATCCACCAATAAACAAACCTGTTAATACTTTTGGATCATCAATTCTAAATATTGTACTAATGCCTTGAGCATCAAGTTTGTGTGTAAAATCAGCGAACAAAACAAGAGAAGCTAAAGCTGCAGAAGCAATAGCATAACCTTTGGTCACAGCTTTTGTAGTGTTTCCTACAGCATCAAGAGGATCTGTTGTATCTCTTACACTTTGATCTAATTCAGCCATTTCAGCAATACCACCAGCATTGTCAGTAATAGGACCATAAGAATCAATAGTTACAATAATTCCAGCAAGGGAAAGCATAGACATAGCAGCAATAGCTACACCATAAAGACCCATGAAGTGGTGGGCAATAAGCATGCCTGCAACAATAGCTAATACTGGTAAAGCAGTAGATTTCATAGATACTGCAAGGCCTGTGATAACGTTTGTACCATGACCTGTTTCACTAGATTTGGCAATTTGTTTTACAGGAGCATATTTTGTAGAAGTATAATATTCAGTAATCAAGACCATAGCTCCAGTAAGAACTATGCCAACCACAGTACTCCAGAATACTTCCATAGTAGTGTGATTCAAGTCAGCTGCATATTGTCTACTCAAAAAATAAAAGCCAACAAGAGAAAAAAGACCAGACATTAGAAGACCTTTGTACAAGGCTCCCATAATATTTTTCTTTTTTCCTAATTTGATGAAAAATGTTCCTACAATAGAAGAAATAATAGAAACAGCACCAATCATAAGAGGAAACATAATACCAGCAGTTGTTCCAACAAAAGTAAGAGAACCAAGCACAATAGCTGCTACAGCTGTTACAGCATAAGTTTCAAATAAGTCAGCTGCCATACCAGCACAATCACCAACATTGTCTCCGACATTGTCAGCAATTACAGCTGGATTGCGAGGATCATCTTCTGGAATACCTTTTTCTACTTTTCCTACTAAATCAGCACCAACATCAGCAGCCTTGGTAAAAATACCTCCACCAATACGAGCAAAGATAGAAATAAGACTACCACCAAAAGCAAGACCAATAAGAGCGTCAGTATCTTTTGTTAATAAATAAAAACCAGCCACACCAAGTAAGCCAAGACCAACAACCAATAAACCTGTTACTGATCCACCTTTTACAGCGACCTCTAAGGCTTCTTCTAATCCTTTTTTAGCTGCTTCTGTAGTGCGAACATTAGCTTTGACAGAGACACTCATACCGACAAAACCAGCAATTCCTGAAAATATAGCTCCTACTAAAAAACCTAAACCAGTTTTCCAACCCAATGTAAAACCTAAAATTAAAAAAACTAGAACAGCAACATAAGAAATAGTTTTGTATTGACGAGCCAAATAAGCTTTGGCACCTTCTTGGATAGCACGAGCAATGTTTTGCATTCTCTCAGAGCCAGTTGGCTTCTTGTTTATCCATTGAATTAAGAAAATACCGTAACCAATGGCCAAAATGGCTGGTCCGATAAGCAGTAATGTTGTGAGCATACTCTACTTAAATATTAAGAATAATAAATTAACTAGCTAGATTATAGGAAAAATGGGGTAAAAAGTCAAGGCATACTTAGTCAAAAGTCTATAAAGTTCATAAAGTCAAAAGTCATTGAAAAAACAAAAAACAGTATTTGATAGACTGTTTTTTATCAGATACTTTCTAAGTATTGCTTTTGTAAATAACTTTTGTTAGCTCATTTGGACTTAGTTTTAAAAGATCAACTACTTTTAGGGATTTATTTTGTTCTAAATATTTTTTTATCATGAAATAACCAAGTACTCTACCTATATAAGGCTTTTTGTTTTTTCCTGTATCGTAAAACCATTTGTCTGCATTGTAGTTTTTTAAAAAACTAAATCTGCTTATTCTGCTTACTTTGCTTATTCTGCTTGCTATGTTACAATATATTGTATAATAAATTCTTATGAAAGAAACAAAAGACCAAACATTCAAAAAATTAGTCATAATAGATGGTAATGCTATTGTTCATCGAGCATATCATGCTTTACCACCAATGCGAGTAAAAGATGGAACTGTGGTAAATGCTGTCTATGGCTTTGCCTCAATGCTTCTAAAAATAATAAATGATGTTAAGCCAGATTATTTGGCAGTTAGTTTTGATGTGGCTGGTGGAACTTTTCGCGATGACATTTATGTAGATTACAAAGCTACTCGTGTCAAAGCTGATCAAGATTTGTATGACCAAATTCCTTTAGTTCATGAATTAGTAGAAGCTTTCAATATTCCTATCTTCATCAAAAAAGGCTTCGAAGCCGACGATGTTATGGGTACAATTGTTACCAAAAATAAAAAACAACAAAAAGGTTTAAAAAAATTAATTGTGACTGGTGATAAAGATTTATTACAGTTAGTTGATGATGAAAATAATATTGAAGTAATGTTGCTAAAGAAAGGTATGTCTGAGTTTGAAAATTGTGATGAAAAAATTGTGATAGAAAAAATGGGTTTTGCACCAGAGATGGTCATCTCTTACAAATCTTTACGTGGTGATAGCTCTGACAATATCCCAGGTGTCAAAGGTATCGGTGATAAAACGGCTGTGAGTTTGATTACCAAAATTGGTAATATTGATGAAATATATAAACAACTAGAAAACAAAGACTCAAACTTGAGAAAAGAATTTAGTGCTTCGGTTATACAGAAACTGGAGACAAGCAAAACACAAGCTTTCATGAGTAAAGAGCTTGCTACTATCAAGACTGATGTAGAAGATATAGATTTTGATTTACAGAAAGCTAAAACCAAAGATTTTGATAGAGAAAAAGTCGTCAAGATTTTTCAAAAATTTGAATTTTACTCTTTATTAAAGAGGTTGTCAGGTGGAGAAAATGATGATAAAAAAGAAAATACAGACAAGAAAACAAAAAACAAATTTTCACTTTCCAAAAAAGTTATTACAGTTTCCAAAGAAAACAAAAAAGAAATTTTGTTAGCTATTAGCAAAGAAGATTTTTTTGTTGCCAAAGAAATAATGTTGACAGAAGATCTTTTTGCACCACATAATTTCGCTTTGCTTGTGGTTACTCACAAAGGGAATTATTTTTTTGAAAGTATAGATAGTGAAATTTTGAATATTTTTTCTAATGATAAAAAAAATGTCGTAGGGCATGACATCAAAAATTTGATAAAGCTTTTGAAATTGAACAAAATTGAAATAAAGACAAAAATCTTTGACACCATGGTTGCTTCGTATCTTATCAATTCCAATACAAGAGCACATGATCTCAAATCTTTGGCTTTACGAGAATTGTCTAGAGAAATAAATATAGCAGACAATCAAAAAAGTCTGTTTGGCGTAGATCCTCAGAATCTTATTGATGAAGTACTAGTAACTTTTGAAATTTATACTATATATAAAGAGAAGTTGAAAACAGAAAATTATGAAGAATTATATTACAATATGGAAATTCCTCTTTTGTCTGTTTTGGCAGAAATGGAATTGAATGGGATTGCTATTGATAAAGATTTGTTGGACAAACTCTCTGTCCAAGTAAACAAAGAACTTGGAAAACTTGAGAAAAACATTTGGAAAGAAGCTGGTGAAGAATTCAATATTGCTTCATCAGTACAATTGCGAGAAGTACTTTTTGAAAAAATGGAATTACCAATACAAGGAATCAAGAAAGGTAAAACTGGTTATTCCACCTCTGCTTCTGAATTGGAAAAATTGCATGAGTATCATCCGATAATTGCTTATATAGAAGACTTTCGTGAATTGGAAAAATTGCGTAATACTTATATAGATGTTTTGCCAAATTTAATAAATAAATATACCAATAGAATTCATACTACTTACAATCAGACGATTGCTTCGACCGGACGTCTCTCTAGTTCTGAACCAAATTTACAAAATATTCCTATTCGTACTGAGCTTGGTAAAAAAGTTCGTGATGTTTTCGTGGCTGAAAAAGGAAACATACTTGTCGCTGCTGATTATTCTCAAATTGATTTGCGTGTTGTAGCTTGTCTAGCCAAAGATGAAAAAATGATGGCAATTTTCAAGAATGGTCAAGATATTCACACTGCCACAGCGGCCGCTATTCATGGCGTAAAGTTGGAAGATGTTGACAAAGAAATGAGGCATTCTGCCAAAGAAGTCAATTTTGGAGTCTTGTTTGGAATGGGAGCTTTTGGTCTAGCTTCTCGTACTGGAATTAGTAGGTTTGAAGCTCAAAATTTTATAGACAAATATTTTGATACCTTCTCAGGTGTAAAAAAATATATAGAAGAAATCATAAAAAAAGGTACAGAAGAAGGTTTTGTAGAAACTATGTTTGGTCGTCGTCGTTATGTGCCAGAGCTTGTGTCCAATAATTTTCAAACTAGATCATTGGGAGAAAGAATGGCAATTAGTATCTCAGTCCAAGGAACAGAAGCAGACATTATGAAATTCGCTATGATCGCTGTAAGCAAAAAAATAAATATCAAAAAATATGAAAACAAAGTAAGATTATGTTTGCAAGTTCATGATGAATTAGTTTTGGAAGTTAGTGATGATTTGAAAGATGAGATTGCAGAATTGGTAAAGCAAGAAATGCAAAATGCAGTCAAATTAGAAGTCCCGCTGAATGTCGGAGTTGCTATTGGACATAGTTGGGGTGGATTAAAATAAATTTTATGTTAATTTTTCTTTACGGCAAAGATGTTTATCGTAGTAAACAACAATTAAAAAAAATGGTAGACAAATTTAAGATTGATCGTGATCCACAAGGTTTCAATGTGGTGAATTTGGATTGTGAAAAAGAAACTAGTAGTAATATTTTGCAACAAATTTTGACAGCACCATTTTTGGCTGAGAAAAAAATGATCATTCTTAAAAATTTATTGAGTGCTAGTGATCATAAAGATTTTCTTCCAGAAATAATGGCGAGGATTGAAGAAAATAAGTTACCAGAAAGTAACATTATAGTTTTTTGGGAAAGTAATGATACTTTCAAAACCAAAAATGCTAAAACATTTTTTGAAAAATTAAAAAAAGAAAAATTTGCTCAAAGTTTTGCTGAATTGAAGGGTCTTGAATTATTTTCTTGGATAAAAACAGAAGTAGCTACTCGTGGTGGAAAGATTGATTCAAAAGCGTTAGATTTTCTAGTACAAAATTTCGGCAGTGATATGTGGTCACTTTCTACTACTATAGATCAACTTATTTCTTATACATCACAAGAAATAAATTTGTCAGATGTCCAAAAATTTCTTGGTGAAAAAATAGATGACAACATTTTCAATTTAGTAGATTTTATAGTCGGCAAACAAAAAAATAAAGTTTTCAAAATGATTAGAAAACAATATGAGAAAGGTGAAGATGCTCAATATATTTTTGCTATGATTTTGCGTCAGTTTCGTATCTTGCTTGAACTAAGAGAAGTGTATGAAAAACAAGACAATATTCACAGCTCTGAATTGGCCAAGATGCTTGGATTACATCCTTTTGTTGTTACCAAGTCTATGTCTTTTGTTAGGAAATATACTCTTATGCAGATAAAAGAAGTATATTTGAAACTTTTGGAAATGGACAAAAAGACAAAGACCGGTCAAGGTAGTCAGTCTTTCTTATTAGATGTTTTGGTTGGAACTATTTAACTAGTTAGTTATATAAGTTGATAAAAATTATAAAAAATAAAAATCCTGACTAATTAGTCAGGATTTTTTGTATATGTTATTTTATTTTTTAGCAACTTTTTTTACTACTTTCTTTTTTGTTGTTTTCTTTTCTACTTTTGGAGTTGCTACTTTGGTAGTTAATCTAGACAAATAACGTGAGGCAGCATTTTTTTTCAAAACACCTTTTTTTACAGCCTTGTCCAAAGTTTTTTGAGCCAAACGAATTTTTTCAGTTAAATCTTTTTCACCAGTTGCTACTGCTTTGCGAGCATTTTTTAGAGCATCTTTGTAAACTTTTTTAACAATTTTGTTGGCAGCTTCGTGTTTTTTTGCTTGACGTAATGCTTTTTTGGCATTTTGTAAGATTGGCATAATTTTTTTAAATAAATTTTTTAAGCAGTACATTTTTAGGTAGAACTTTCCTAAAAGTTTTATGTACTATTGAGAGCGTGCTTAGTATATGTTATTTGTGTATTTTTGTCAAGACTGAGCTGAAAAATTACTCCAAGCGTTCTGGAAGACTTTGTTTTTTATCTGTTTTCTATTTTACCTAAGTCAAAGCAATCAAAATTCCACCAATTACCATGAGGACTGCCCCAACACCAGCTTTGATAGTAATTTTTTCGCCCAAGATGAAGAAAGCAAAAAGTAAAGCAAAGACTACACTCATACGATCTATAGGTACTATTTGTGAGACTTTGGCATTTTTGAGAGCAATGAAATAAAATAGCCAAGACAAAGCACCAGCTAAACCACTAAAGATAATAAAAGTTAGAGCTTTGTGATTGTCGAGGATTGGTTTGATATTATTTAGTTTACCTTGAAAAGTGATAAGTGCTAGTAAAAATAACGCCATAATAACTGAGCGTACTGCAGTAGCAGTATTGGTATCTATTCCTTTTAAACCAATTTTACCAAAGATGGCAACGAGAGCTGCCATAATAGCAGACAAAAGTGCATAAATTATCCAAGTGTAGGACATAAAACTATAATGTATTAATTATTTCTTCTAATTTATTCAAATATTCTTTTTGTGATATATCGTGTTTGGTATTTTTTATTATAAACAGTTCGGAGTGTTTCAAATTTTTATTAGCATCTTCTACTCTTCTAAATAATTCTTTTACTTCTGTCTCACCAGCAAAGAGAAAAGTTTTACAGTCTATTTTTTTAGCTAATTTTGTAAAAGAAAAATTTTTAAAATCTTCTATTCTCTTTTTGCCTAGAAAATTTTTCCATGATTCTCTTACAAATTTCAAATCTTCTTTGAAATAAGGAGATAGTGATGCTAGTAATAAAACTTTGGGATTTATTTTTTCAGCAGAGATAAAAGCAATCATCGCTCCTAAAGAAAAACCAAACAAATAAACTTCATCTTCTTTTTGATGTGTTAGTTGCTTTGAAAATTCATCTATATAATTACTCATTACTTTATTTTTCCAACTAATTTTTACTGAGACAACTTTAAATTTTTTTGTTTTAAAAAATTTTAGTAGCTTATTGTAACCAGACATTTTAGTTTGTTGACCAAAACCTGGAATTATATAGACAATTTTATTCATATTATTTTAGTTTACTATGGTCAAAAGTGTTTGAACTATTAATCCAGCACCTCCTGTTTTTTTGCAAAGTTATTTATAATTTAATCTATATAATATTTAAATTATTTACTCTAACTCCATTCTCGGTTTATCCAACAACTCTGGTTCAATACTTTTTTCTCCATCAGTAATTCTTACTATGTCCTTATCAATTTTACCAAGTTCTTTGTAGGCTGTGTTGTAGTGACCTACTGTTGTACCCATACTGACACCAAGTTTCTTCATGAATTCTTCATAGACGTTTATATGTTTACTTAGTTGTTCAACATTTTTTCTTATCTCTTTGGCACCTTCTTCTATTCTCATTGCACGAAGTCCTTGCATAACTGTTTGTAAGTATGCTGCAAATGTTGTTGGTGATACTATAACAACGTGCTTTTCTACAAAAGCATAATCAATTAGATTACGAGTGTTTACTCTTGCTGTACCTTTGACATCATTAACAAGAAGATCGTAATAAATTGCTTCAGATGGGATAAACATAAAAGCAAATTCAAGTGTTCCCTCTTTGGTTTTGATATATTTTGATGTTTCTTCAATACGTTTTTTTAAATCAGTTTTGAATTGTTTTTCATAGTCTGCTTTTTTGTTTTCATCATCTTCGTGAATAAGACGTTCATAATTATCAAGTGAAAATTTTGCATCAACAGGGATATTTCCATCTTTTGTTTTAATTAAAGCATCCACAATATCACCATCAGAGAATCTATACTGTAATTCAAAAGCTGTTGGTGGAAGTATATTTTCTAACACGAGTTGAAGCCCCATCTCACCAAGATTCCCTCTTTGTTTTTGGTGTTTCAAGACTTTTTCAAGATTAGACAATTGTTCTGAAAAACCAATGACTTGTTGGTTGGTTTTATCAAGACTAGTCAATTTTTCAGTGATGTCAGCAATCATTCTATTACTTTGACTAGAAATTCCTTGGATTATCTTACTATTTTGTCCAAACTGTTCTTGTAAAGTTTTGTTGATGGTATTTTGAGTTTCCCCCATGCTTTTGTTTGTGTCAGACATTTTTTGATCCAAGGTTTTGTTTAGTTCTTGCATTTGTTGCTGTAACAACATGAACATATTTTGTTCTCCTTCTTTTGGTTTCTTGAGCTCTTGAATTTTTTTGTAAAGAAAAAACAAAGTAGCAAGGGTGGCTATGAGTAATAATATTAAAATGAATAGTATTGTTGTTTGCATAAGTTTATTTATAAGGTAGTTTAGTTATTTTAAAGACGAAGTAAACAGACAACAGTAAATAGTAAACAGTCTAAAAGAAATTCTGGTTACTATTGTCCCCGGCCCTGCCCTGCAGAGCGGGGCGGGCTATTTACTGTTTACTTGCTTTTACTGAAAAAAAAGGCTACAATAGCTATCGCAATGACACCAAAGATACCTATAAGTATAGATAACATATCAAAATAGTTTAGTTATTGCAACAATGGCTATGAAAGCCCAAAAAATGTTTAATACTGTTGTTGGGTAGTCTTTCTTACTGCTAGAATAGTATATTAAAGTTAAAGCGCCTGTAAAGTTCATTAGTTGATAAAGTATTGTATTAGCACCTAAGATACCAAAGCTAACAAATGCAAAGGCTAATAAAATAACAATAGCCCCATACCAGCCAACAAAGTGATGTAAAATGTGTTTCATAGATTATTTTTGAATAAAAAGTATTTATATTATAGCATATCTGTAAATTATTTGGAATTTGGATTTTGTAATTTGTTTTTTTACAAGTCCCCGTAGTTCAGTGGATAGAATTGGGGTTTCCTAAACCTTAGACACATGTTCAACTCATGTCGGGGACACGAACAATACAGTGTGTTTGTATATACTACTCTATACAAACAGCTAATATTTTACTTGACAAAAGGCCAATTTTGTGCTATAATAAAAATGTGTAGTTATTTTTTTATAAAACTATTTTTTATAGTCTTTTTTAATCTAACTATCTTCTCTTTTTGTACAACTGTTTACCTTTTCAAATCTTGTCTAATAGACAAGATGAATATTGAGAGTCTTGCCTCATTCTAGGATACGATGCTACGAATTGACTCATTAATATTTTAGTAATAATGTAAAAGTACAAACTATTGTATACAAAAATGCCTAGCACGGCATTTTTTATTTATAAAATAAAGTGTTTCACGTGAAATGTTTTTTTGATCTTCTTGATATTATGTAAATTTTCTTGTCTGATTTGGTAGTAAAAAATATTTTGTTCCACGTGGAACAACTATAATGGACTTTTTATATTAGTTATTTTGGTTAATATATTTTTTTGGTAAATTTTTGTAGTACGTACACTCTTGTGGCCTGATAGTGTTTGAACATGGTGTATAGAGATACCATTTTCTAGTAGATGTTTAATAAAACTTTGTCTCAGCGATTGAAAAGTTACTACTTTATCTATTTTTGCTCTGGTTAAAGCATTAGAGAAAGCTTTTTGTATAGATCTGTCAGACAATTTATCACCAGTGTGATTAGTAAATAATAGTTCTGATGATTTCTTTTTGTTTATAAATAATTGTAGATTATCTTTTATTGATATTGGTATAATAGTTTCACGTATTTTTTTGTTTTGTTTATTGCGAATTTGGATAGTGAGGTTTTCTAGATTGAGGTTTTTTATTTTTAGATTTCTTATTTCATTTAGTCGTAATCCTGATCCATAAGCTAGTGAAATTATGAGTAAATGTTTAGAGTTGTGTGTACAATTGATTACTTTTTTGATTTGAGTAGTAGTCAATGTCAAAGGTTTTTTTGTAGATAGTTTTTGGTATTTGGCATTTGTTTTATTTGGTTGCTTGTTTATTTTGGTATAAAAAAAATTCAGAGAGTTTAATATTAGATTATGAGTTTGGGGAGAAACTTTGTTTTGTTTTTGTAATTTTAAAAAAATAGGAATATTATTTGTTGCTGAATTTAATTTTTTACTATCCAAAAAATCTAAGTATTTTTTTATATAAAAAATATAAGAAGTAATAGTATTTAGACTATATTTTTCGTCTAACATTTCTTTCTTTGTTTTTTGTAAAATATTTTTTGTTTTCATAGAAAATAAATATTGTAAAAACATATATACTATAACATAAGTTCGTATAATATACAATATATAGTTATTAATCATAACTATATTGATCTTAAAATTACTTTTTTCGTAGGATAAAATGTTTGTGGATTATTTTTTGTTTTGTAATAAATAAAAAATGTCAGGGTAGGAATACAATTTTTTTGGAATAAACTATGTAAATAGTGTATAATAGTAGTACTTGCTAATTTTATTCATCAAAATTTAGCTTTTTGATAGATTTTATTTTTTGTAGGTTTGAGAATAATTATTTTGCGTTAATTTATATAGATTTGATTAGTTAATTATTATGCAAAAGCAAATTGAGTCATTTGATAGAACGAAAATAAATTATGATTTGACAAAAGTGAAGAATAATAATAAGTATTTGGTGTTTTTGCATGGAGCAGGAGGTGATTTGACAGCTTGGAACAAAGAAAGGTCAGCCTTTCACAAAAAAGGTTATTCTACTTTGGCAATAGATTTGAGAGGTCATGGAAAATCTAGTAGGCCAAATTTGTCAGAAGATTATGATTTGGAAAATTTTGCCAAAGATGTTTTTGCAGTTTTGAAACAAGAAAAAATTGTTCAATTTGTTTTGGTCGGACATTGCTTTGGTGGTATGGTAACAATGATGTTTCATAAATTTTTCCCAAAACTTGCCGAAGCTTATATTTTGATTGATACTACTTACAAGGCTCCAAAAAAATTACACTGGTTGTTTCACAAAAATTTACTTTTTGTCTATTTACTCAACTACATTCTAAAATATAAAAAAAACAAAACCAAAAATTTTGTTCATAATAATTTTGATAAGTACAGAGGTACAGGAGATTGGAATATAAAAAGAATTTTGTCTGATATTGCTCACACCTCTTTTAAATCTTGGGTTTTTACTTACCAAAATATTTCCAAATTTGATGCTGTGGAAACTATGAAAGCAATACAACAAAGAGTTTTGATTATAGAAGGAGAGAAAGATACAATATTCAATGTTTTGAAAGCAAAAGAAATACACAGTTTAATAAAAAAATCAGAATTGAATATTGTGCCAAATGCTAATCATATTATTGTACTAAACAATCCAAAAGAAATAGAAATAGAAATACTTAATTTTTTGAAATCTTTGGATTTTTAAATAGATAACTTATGTTTAAAAAATTAACTCTGGAAGAAGAAAATATTATTTTACACAAAGGCACAGAAGCGCCTTTTTCTGGTGAGTATAATCTTAATCATGAAAAAGGAATTTATACTTGCAAGCATTGTGGTGTTAATCTTTATAAATCAGCTGACAAATTTGATTCTGGTTGTGGCTGGCCAAGTTTTGATGAGGGAATTCCTAATAGCATCAAAAGAATTCCTGATGCTGATGGGTTACGTACTGAAATTCAGTGTGCTAATTGTAATGCTCACTTGGGGCATGTTTTTGAAGGTGAAGGTCTTACTCCAAAAAATACTAGACATTGTGTGAATTCATTGTCTCTACTGTTTGAGAAAGAGTAAACGTTTAGAATTTATTTTTATTAGCTCTATTTATTTCTTTGTTATTGTAAAATAAAATAGAGATAATTATTTTATTTTGGTTAACAAAGTTTTATCTCAATTTATTATGAATACTTTTAACAAACAAAATAAAGTCTAAAAATAAAATTATGCAAAACATAAAAAAAGCTTATTTTGCTGGTGGTTGTTTTTGGGGAGTACAATATTATTTCCAAAAACTAGAAGGAATCATAGAAACAACCGTTGGTTATATGGGTGGTGACAAGGTAGAGCCAACTTATCAAGAAATTTGCAATGAGAATACTGGACACCTAGAATCTTTGGAGGTTGTTTACGATGCAGACAAGACAAACTTTGAAATTTTGTGTAAATATTTTTTTGAAATTCATGATCCAACTCAAAAAAATGGACAAGGGTCAGACATTGGTGAACAATATCTTTCAACAGTATTTTTTGTTGATGAAGAACAAAAGGAAATTACAGAAAAGTTGATAAATATTTTGAAAGAAAAAAAATACGATGTTGTAACAAAGATTTTACCTGCTACCAAATTTTGGCCAGCAGAAAATTATCACCAAAAATATTATGAAAAAAATGGACATGAACCTTATTGTCATGTCTATAAGAAAAAATTTTAAATAAACTAATTAACTTATAACTATGAAAATAGATTACAAAAAATTGATTATTTCACTTGTAGTTTGTCAGTTGGCTGGGGTTGCTGGTTCATTTTTTACTTCTAGTTCCATACCTACTTGGTATGCAACATTGAACAGGCCAAGCTTCAATCCACCAAATTGGATTTTTGCACCAGTTTGAACTTTACTTTTTTTGTTGATGGGTGTGTCTGTCTATATTGTTTGGAATAAAAAAGCATTGTTTCAAGAAAAAAACAAAAGAGAAGCATTACAAATATTTGTGTTACAACTTTTGTTCAATGTACTTTGGACACTTTTATTTTTTGGTTTGGAAAATATTGTTTTGGCCTTTTTTGAAATTACAGTTTTGTGGGTGACTATACTTATTACTATTTTTAAGTTCAAAAAGTTTTCTAGTTTGGCAAGTTGGTTGTTGGTTCCGTATTTACTATGGGTTAGTTTTGCTACTATTTTGAATTTTGCTTTTTTGGTGATGAATTGATTTATTTTTTTGACAAAAGCTGATATTGTTGGTAGTATATTTTTGTTTTCTAAGGGCCTTTAGCTCAGCTGGCTAGAGCGCTTCCATGGCATGGAAGAGGTCATGGGTTCAAGTCCCATAAGGTCCACAAAACTCTCTTTTTTTAGAGAGTTTTTTGTTTTTTGAATACATGTTATAATATAAGCTAGAGGTTAATCAGCCTTTGATTGGAATCAATTAATCTAATAATCAAAATATATGCGCCCAAACAATCTCAAAACAAAAATATTTCTAGATAGTGGTAATCCCGTAGAAACAAGAGAAGCCTTGAAACTTCTTGGTTTTTTGGATGGACAAACGACTAATCCAAGTCTGATTGCCAAGAATCCAGAATTGCAAGCTAAAATTTCTGCTGGACAAAAGCTTGGTTCAGAAGAAATAAATGCTTTTTATAAAAGTGTCGTTGAAGAAATTCAGGTCATGATTCCAGAGGGATCAATTTCTATTGAAGTCTATGCTGACAAAAATACTACAAAAGAAAAAATGATAGAACAAGCAAGAGAAATGAACAAATGGATTCCAAATGCTCACATCAAACTTCCAATCACAGAAGAGGGACTATTGGCTGAACATGATTTACTCAAAGAAGGAATTCGCATCAATATGACTTTGTGTTTTTCGCAGGAACAGGCTGGGGCTGTATATAATATGAGTAAGGGATCTAACAAAGGCGATGTTTTTCTTTCACCTTTTATCGGACGACTAGATGACAAGAGGCAAAATGGTATGAGTTTGATAGAAAATATTCAAAAAGTTTATGAGAAAGGTGATGGACATGTAGAAATATTGGCAGCTAGTATTCGTAGTTACGAACATTTTTTGGCGTGTTTAGCTCTTGGTGTGGATATTGTTACAGCACCTCTAAAAATTCTAGAAGAATGGTGGAAACGGGATTTGGAATTACCAGAAAATTTTGTTTATGACAAAAAAGATTTGAGTAATATTTTTTTGGAAGATGTTTCACTTGATAAAAATTTTATTGATTATAATTTACAACATGATTTGACTGACACAGGACTTGAAAAGTTTGTGAGTGATTGGAATATGTTGATTACTCACCTGCCTGTCAGTAAGAATTAGAAAAGAGTATATAAACTAAAAAACAGGTTTCAAGCCTGTTTTTGTTTTTTTAGTACCTCGCTTAGCTTGACATAATCAGTAAAATATAGTATTCTGCTTTGTTCAAGATCGTTCTTTGTATACTATTTTCAGCTTTCTTTTTGCCTTATTTTACAGTAAGATCAAAGAGAAGGCTGGGAGAAATGCTCAGTCGTGGAATGTCTGGGGCCTGGCACGGTGCTAGGTGAGAGACAAACCATATCATTTGGAGAAAGACAATGTCGAAGAAGAATGTGTCCACGATCGTGAGTGGTATGGGTCTCGGTCTGTCGATCCTTACTATCCTCACCGACAAGGCGAAGAAGAGAGGGTTGACTGATGAAGAAATTCACTCCCTCGCGACGCCCAACGGTGAACGATATATCGACCAGCTCGTGGAGAACATGGCCGCCGCGCGCAATTCGTCGTTCGTCCAGTCGGGACGGAAGACTATCGCGCGGATCGAGCAGAGCTTTCCGCTCATCCTCGACTACAACATTTCGCCAGTCGCCATGCTCGAGGCGACTGGATGCAATTACATCTACGAATGGATGAAGACGCATCATCCGGCGTGGAACTGCACGGGCACGGTCGAGGTGATGGCACACCTCATCAACATGGGTCGCGACTGGGATCGCAACGAGGCACTCGTCGCAATCCAGGAGCTCGACCTCAGACCGGCGCCTGACAATGCCGCCCTCTGGACCCTCTCGGGATCGAAAGAGCACTTCGATATCCAGCGGAAAGTGTGGATCGTCGATCCAGAGACGGTCTGGCTCGGTAAGGACGACGATCAGTGTGTTGCATTTCTCAACGGTTTCTCCGACTACCGCTTTGCGGACCTGGACAGGATTGCGTACAAGTGGGATTGCCACTTTCGTGTTCTCGCGCTCAGCAAGTAGTTCTCGGATTTTTGGAGCCTTTGATCTGTATTGGTCTTTGGTCTCTTGGTCCTTGGACTTGATCCTGCACAATATTGTGCAGGATCTTTGATTTTTATGCACAAATTTTTACATTAATAAACACGAATAAAATTTTCGTGTTTTTATTTTTTTTATAATTACATATTTTAAGCTTAAGATTGACAAAAAAACAATTATCAGATATAATCATAGCCGTCCGTTAGGTTTATTTTATGCGGATGTCGTATAATGGTTATTATCTCGGCCTTCCAAGTCGATGACGCCGGTTCGATTCCGGTCATCCGCTCTCGTCTTTGTTCTTTTGGACTATGCCGAGTAAGCTAGTTTAAAACTTTTTAAGTACAAAAACTTTGACAAAAAGTCAAAATATATCGCGGGATAGAGCAGCCAGGAAGCTCGTCGGGCTCATAACCCGAAGGTCGCCGGTTCAAATCCGGCTCCCGCAACAAAAGTATTTACATTTTTTGTAAATATGTTAAAATGAATTTCGAAAAAATGCGGTAGTAGTTCAGTTGGTAGAACATTTCCTTGCCAAGGAAGAGGTCGCCGGTTCGAATCCGGTCTGCCGCTCAAAAAAATATCAGCCTTTGGTTGATATTTTTGTTTGGGATTATTTCTAGATGTCTCTTCATAAAATAGAAATATACACAGGCCTGACCTAGAAAAGTAGACTTTTTTTTAATTTTCGTGTATAATGTTTTTATTATTGAGTTACAAATTCAGTAATAATGAAGTAGTAATACTTCAAAACAGGGTTATTAATTATTTTAGCCCTATCTGTATGGCCACAGAAACTCCTCTTTTTCGGGGGGTTTTTGTTTTGCTTGATTTTTGTACTTGCGGTAGTGCTTGAATTTTGTTAAAATTCAATTATATTTTTTAACTTTTTATTATGTCTACAGAACCACGTCATGATTTTATTTCTTGGGATGAATGTTTCATGCGTATAGCACATGTGATGGCTTTGCGCTCCAAAGATCCTTCCACACAGGTAGGGGCTGTAATAGCTGATAGAGAAAATGTTGTAATTGGTCTTGGTTATAATGGTTTTCCTAGAGGTATTGATAGTGATAAATTGCCTTGGGATAGAGAAGGTACGAAAATGTCAGATACTAAATATGCTTATGTTTGTCATGCTGAAGAAAATGCTATTTATAATTCTAGTAAACAACCAAAAAATTGCAAATTGTATTGTTCACTTTTTCCTTGCAATGAATGTGCCAAAGCAATTGTCCAAAATGGTATAACAGAAATTATTTTTGAAAGTGACAAATATCATGATGATGATATTTTTCTAGCATCACGTAGAATTTTTGATGCAGCTGGAGTGGTTTGTCGTCAATTTATTTCTGAAGAAACAAAAAATAAATAACAAAAAATATGTCAAAAATAATTTTGGGTTTTGTGGGTGATCTCGCTGCTGGCAAAGGAACTGTAGCAAAATATTTACAAGAAAAATATCATTGTAATACTTACAGATTTTCTACTATGCTTCGTGATATTCTAAATAGAATTTATGTTGAAAATTCTAGAGAAAATTTGCAACTTATTTCCAAAGTCATACGTGAAAATTTTGGGCAAGATGTGATGAGTGCAGTCATTGCCAAAGATGTTGAAAATGATCAAAATGAATTGGTGGTAGTGGATGGTATTAGAAGACCAACTGATATTACTTATTTGCAAAATTTGAAAGGTTTTCATCTTATTTATGTTACCGCTGATGTAAAAATTCGTTTTGAAAGATTGGTAACACGTCAAGAAAATCCTGATGAGAAAAACAAAACTTTTGAACAATTTTTGCAAGATGAAAAAGCTGAAGCAGATATGTTGATTAAAGAGTTGGGAAGTAAAGCAGAAAAAACAATAAATAACGATAGTACTCTTGAAAAATTATATAACAAAATAGAAAATATTTTAAAAGATTATGGATATAAAAATTAAACTTATTGACAAAAGTTTACCATTGCCAGAATACAAAACTTCTGGTTCTATTGCTTTTGATCTTTACTCTCGTGAAGAAATGAAAATTGCACCAAAAACTCTAGCACTCTTGCCAAGTAACTTTATTATACAAACTCCAGAAAGTCATGGACTTATTTTGTCAGCACGCTCTAGTTTAGCTAAGAAAAAAGGTCTTATGCTTGCCAATGGTGTTGGTACAATTGATAGAGATTATTGTGGTGAAAATGATGAGATACTTATTTCAGTTTATAATTTTACTGATGTTGAAGTTGTAGTTGAAAAAGGCGAACGTGTTGCTCAAGGAATGTTTGTGCGTATTGATCAAGGGAATTTTGTAGAAGTAGAAAAAATGGCAGAAGTTGATAGAGGCGGGTTTGGGAGTACAGGTTCATTTTAAAACACTGATTTCACAGATTATAAATAGATTGCACAGATTACTACACCGTATTAAAACACTGATTTTACAGATATTTAAAAAAATTTATGAAGGCTTATTTAGACATTGTCAAAAAAATATTGGATGAAGGTTCAGAAAAAACAGACAGGACAGGTACAGGAACAATTTCAGTTCCTGGTGTAATTTTTGAACATGAAATGAGTTTTGGTTTTCCTTTGCTTACTACAAAAAAAATGCCTTTCAAGATTATTGCTACTGAACTTGAATTTTTTATCAAAGGTATTACAGATAAACAATGGTTGATTGATAGAAATTGTCATATTTGGGACGAATGGGCTAATCCTGAAAAAGCTCCTTATGGTCATGACGCTGTAAGTAAAAAAAGAATGGCTGATGAAAGAGATCTTGGTCCTGTTTATGGTTTTCAGTGGCGACATTTTGGTGCTTCTTATGATAATTATAATAGTGATTATACTGGACAAGGTTTTGATCAGTTGCAATATGTGGTAGATAAATTGAAAAACAAACCAGATGATAGAAGAATGTTGGTAAGTGCTTGGAATCCTAGCGTGGCTGATAAAATGGCTTTACCTCCTTGCCATTATGCTTTTCAAGTAACAGTAACTGACAACAAAGTAAATCTGATGTGGAATCAACGATCTGTGGATACTATGCTTGGATTGCCTTTTAATATTGCTAGCTACGCAATTCTTTTACACTTATTAGCCAAAGAATCTGGACTTGGTGAAGGAAAGCTTGTTGGTTTTCTTGGTGATACACATATTTACAAAAATCATATAGATGGTGCCAAAGAACAGTTAAGTCGTGATACATACAAATACACTTTGCCAAAATTAGAAACAGAAAATTTTACATCTATTTTTGATTGGAAAGCTGAAGATACAAAAGTCATAGGTTATGAAAGTTTTGATAGAATCAAATTTGATATAGCTGTTTAATTTGTTAAAAAAAATAATTTATGCTCTCACTTATTGCCGCAGTTTCTTCAAACAACTGTATTGGAAAAAACAATGCTTTGCCTTGGGATATTCCAGAAGATCTGAAACATTTCAAAGATATTACTGACGGGCATGCTGTGCTTATGGGCCAAAATACTTGGGAATCAATTCCAGAAAAATTTCGTCCTTTGCCAAATAGGAAAAATATTGTTCTTACAAAAGAAAAAGATTATAAAGTTCCAGGCAATGTAGATGTTTACAATTCTATTGATGAAGCTCTAGAAAAATATAAAAATAAAGATTTGTTTGTAATTGGTGGAGCAAGTATTTATGCACAAACAATTAATAAAGTTGATCAATTGTTTATTACCGAAGTTCATCAATTTGTAGATGGTGATACTTTTTTTCCAGAGATTGACAAAAATGTTTGGAAAGAAGTGAGTAGAGAAAAACATGAAGGTTTTGATTTTGTTAATTATAGTAAACAGTAAATAGTGAATAGTAAATAGTAAATAGACAATAGTAATTAGTAATTAGTAAACAGCCCGCCCCGCTCTGCAGGGCAGGGCCGGGGATAATAGTAAATAGTTTTGGAGTTTACAATAACAAATTTATTATCAGTCGACTTTAAGGACATTAAAGACTTTCGACTTTATAAACTAACAATATGTCAAAAGGTTTATTCATTGTTTTACATGGTATAAACAATTTGGGTAAGACAACTCAAGCAAAACTTTTGGTAGAAAAATTAAAAGCAGAGGGACATAGCGCAGAATACATGAAATATCCTGTCTATGATTTGGAACCATCGGGGAAAATTCTCAATAATTATTTGCGTGAAGGAAATAAATATAATTTGTCTCCAAGAGAAATTCAGACAATTTATGCACTCAATCGTACCCAATATGAACCAGTTTTGAAATCAAAATTAGAAAGTGGAATAAATATTATAGCCGAAGATTATACTGGTACAGGAATTTGTTGGGGAATTGGTGCTGGTGTTGGTGAAGAATATTTGAAATTGATCAATTCACATTTGTTGAGAGAAGATTTGGATTTTCTTTTTGATGGCACAAGGTTTACTGAAAGTACAGAAAAAAATCATAAACATGAAACAGACGAAGATCTTCTAGAAAAAGTTCGCCAAGCACATTTGAAGATTGGTGAAGAATTTGGTTGGAAAAAAATAAATGCTAATTTAACAATTCCTCAAATTCATGATATACTTTGGGAAGAAATAAAAAAATTAATTTAGCATAAATTTATGTTACCTACTATTAGCAATTTTCTTTTGAAAATTTTCAAAGCATACATTGGTACTTTGAAAAATTTTGTACCTTATATTTTAATATTTTTTTTGTTATTTGCATTTGTATTTTTTGCACAGTTTTCTTCTATACTTTTTTTTACACTAATACCTGGGACTTTCACTAGAACTATAATTTATTTGTTTGGTTTGACTGTAGTTTCTTTTTCTAGTTTTATGATGTCTGTAGCTCTTATTAGAGTAATAGGTGTTCATTATACTTTGCAAACAGTACCAAAATTTTTTGATAATTTGAAAAGCTCTTTTCTTTTGACTATCAAAAATATTTTAGCTTTGGTATTGTTGGGTATTCCAGCTATACTAGTATATGTTGTATATTTTGCTAGTCTTATGGGCTATATGTCTATAAAATTGATGTTGTTATCATATTTTATTGTAATTTTTATTGGAATATTATTTGTATTTTGGTTATCTTTTGTAATAGTAGCCATTGCTTTGGAAAAACAAAAAGGCTTTGAAGCCTTTAGAAGTAGTATTGCTATTGTGAGAGGTAGAGTTTGGCAGGTATTTTTGAGACTACTTATTCCGACACTTTTGTTTTATGTTTTATTCCTTATTTACAATGAAATTTTCTTCAAATTGTTTGGGTTTGGTATTTTGTATACTATATTAGTGCTACTTTTTGCTTTGTTAGCTATACCTTTGGGAGCTGTAGTACCAACTGTGTTGTATTTAGAATTAAAACAACCTGCTGTTGGAGATTTTGAGTTAAAAAACAGAAAAGTTTAGATTTAACAAACAATAATATAAAAAGCAAGGCAAACCTTGCTTTTTTGTTTAGAAAATGATACAAGATATGTTAGTCATCTTCAACAATATAAACATAGAGGTATACCGTGGAAACTCAGGTCAAGACAAATCCGCAAGTTGGACGTGCATTATTTCATACTTCTGGGGGGATTTTTGCTATCATCTTTGGTATGGTTCTTCCTATCTATGATGATGAAAAAGTCACACTAGCATTTATCGTTGGTGGAAGTATAGTTGCTCTTGACATTTTGTTCCGTCTCCCTATCTACCACTTTTTCGTGAGGAGTTGGAAAGATACTGGTCAACCGCTCTTTCAAGTGACTTGGGTCAGATCCATCTTCCTTTTTCTGGAAAAGTGGCTTCTTATATACCCAAACATAATACGAGAAAGTGAACGAGGGAAGCCTTCTAGTTCAATTCACTTTATGGTTGGTGCATTGATTCCACTTCTTATTGGGATTCCACTTTGGGCGGTGGTGCCGTCAGTAGTCATCTTTTCCTTTGGTGATCCTGCTGCACGTCTCATAGGAATGGGGTGGGGTAAAAGGAAAGTGTGGAAAGGTGGTACCAAGACGTGGATGGGGTTTGTTGGGTACTGCTACATAGGTGCAACAGCAGGGGTGATTACTATCATTCTCAATGAGTGGTTTCCACTCTATCCTGCGACTCAGACCATACTGACTAGTGTGTTGGCCGTTGGGGCGGCAACCTGTGTTGGTGCGTACTTCGAGGCCATGTGTGAAAGAGATGGATCACTCGTGGCTGAATTGATTGATGACAATCTACTTGCTCCGCTTGTCGGTTCAGTGGTGTTTTACACCGTTGCAACTGGCTGAAGAGCTTGAGATTACAAACCGGACGTTACCCTTTGGAACGTCCGTTTGCTTTTTAGTAGTATAAAAATTATTATCTACTAATAAACATGAATAAATTTAGGTCTTTTCTTTTGTCTAATCTCGTGTTACAATTATTATACTTATCTAGTTTAGTAATTATTTTTTATGAAACAATACGTTCCAATTATTGGTATGGAAGTGCATATTGAATTGAAAAC